>CAYZDL010000012.1:0-42290 GCA_964477345.1 uncultured bacterium | reverse complement strand
TGGCCACATACGTCTACTGCTTTGATACACAGATCTGTTTTGAAAAAGGTTCTTTCCCCCATTTACAACTCGAGAATAATAAGAACTCCTATGAAGCCGCAGCTCAAATACTGCGTAATCATATCAAAGCCTATCTGATCTCACATCCCCATCTTGACCATACGATGGGCCTCGTCATCAATTCCCCCATCGACACAAAGACTATTCTAATGGGAACAAATTTCACCATTGATGCCTTCCGAGACCACATTTTTAACGGCATCATTTGGCCAAACTTCGGTTCAGAAGGGACGAATCCCCTCGACATCTACCAATACGAACGGTTGAAGCCACAAACGACAACCGGGATTCCTGGGACACAAATGAGTGTGCAAATTTTCTCTCTCCATCACCCTGGTTGTTACGAATCGACTGCCTTTCTCGTCGAATCAAATGGTCATTACACTCTCTACATTGGCGATACCTCCCCTGATTCTTTGGAAAAAACTCCCAAATTGGAACCAATTTGGCGAGAAATTGCCCCGTTAATTCAAAAAGGGGCCCTGCATGGAATTTTTATTGAGTGCTCCTACGATAACAGTCGCCCTAAAAACCAACTTTATGGACACCTTACTCCTCAATACGTACTAGAAGAGCTCGATAAGCTCGCTCAATTTGTCAACCCAGGAAAACCGACCCTGGGTGACACAAAGATCCTGATTAACCATATTAAACAAACCTTCCTAAAAAATAACGATGCCCCCCAGAAGATTAAAGAAGAGCTAGAAGGGGGCAACCGATACAATTTTCAGTTTATACTTTTAGAGCAGGGCTTGAAGTACGAGCTATAAGTTCCCCACATCCATAACCGACCAAAGATAGAATCAAGCTAGCAATTTCTCTTGGGCATCCGATCGGCATCAGGCGGAATAGAAAGAATCCTATAAAGCCGAATAAAATGGCAAGTAGGGCTGAGATAAATGGCCCCCTCCTTCGAAATATCCCTAGTAAAACCGGAATCAGAAGAGATGAGACTGAAAGCTCATAACTTTGAATCAATAGGCCCAGGATGTTTTGAAAGTAAAAGCTCGCTACAATGGCCAAGATCGAAATCACACTTGTGATCAACCTTGGATTTGTCCCCAACTTGAAATCATTCGATACATTTGAACTAATCGCGTTGATTAAAGAGGTCGCCGTTGAGATGATGACGGCAAGAACCGCACACCCTGCCAAGGCTGTTACCCAAGGATTAGTCAATGTTTCAATCGCTACCATAAGAACACTCGCGTTAGGAGGCACTTCAATCCCTAACTGGCGCGCAGCGCACCCAAAAAAGATCGGGATCACCCCAATGAGTATGACTCCTATACCTGCAGAAATCGCCGCTTTTGAGACGGTTTTCCCACAGGCTCCAGCAAAGCATCTTTGCCCCATATCTTGCTCGATGAACATAAAAAATATCGGCATCAAGAGCCATCCTGATAACTTCGAAGAGAATTGTCCAAAAGTTTGAACATGGATCGAATCAATGACTACATTTGAAGAGAGAAAAAATGCACAAAAAAGCAGTATCGTCGAAAAAACAATCGCTTGCACTAAATCTGTTGAAATGACGGCTCTAAGCCCTCCTTGGACCGTATAGATTACAATCACCGACCAGAACAACACAAAAAACAACGGATTAGTGAGGTGTATACTGATCAAAAACTTGTGTGAAGCCATAATTTGTGCCACAAGAATCATAAAGAGTGAGGTAATCGACAAGAGAGAGGCTACCTTCTTTAGAAATGGGGAACCATAAATATTTTCAAACAACTCAGCCACGGTAGAAACAGGAAAACTTGCCATTTTTTTCCCAATCCCAGAACCGAGCAAAATAAAACCTAATGCCGCTCCCAATGGATAGAAAATTACGGGCCATCCTATTGTATAAGCTTCATCAGCGGCTCCTAAAATTGCCCCACCCCCTAACCAGGCAGCAAAAAAAGTCATTGCCAAGGGAAAGAATTTCACACTCCTCCCCGCCAAAAAATAATCCTCCTTACCTTTTGTCGCCTTGGAAGATTTCCTTGCTACAAACCAGTAAAATAGCTGTAATCCGATCACAAGGGGAATAAAAATTGTCATGTTCATTTAGACATCTCCTTTTATAATTAATGTTCTTACAAGGATTTCGAGAGGATTTACTTCAGCTGTCAGCATTTCCGAAAAAGGAAAGCTAATAAGAACGACTTTTGGATAATCGTCATCTTTGTAACACCCATGTTCTTGGGTGAGTAGGGAAAAAATACGGCTGAGCAGATATACCCCTGCCATGGGGCCTGCTCCGCCAATGATCCCAATAGATCGTGGCTTCATAGAATTCAACTGGTTTTGTGGTTAATATAAAAAACTAAAAAATGGGAAAAACCTATTGAGCTGAATGCTCATGATGATGGAGACGATGGAAAAAATGGGAAAGGTTCCCAGATGCTTTAGTGAAACTAGTTAAACACCGTAAAATATCCATAAAAGGTCTCCCTATACCTCATAGCTTACAAGAAAGGGGTATTATTTCAAATTAAAATAATTTCTATATCTCTCTAGTGTACTCGTGATTCAACCTGTCTTTAGAAAAGACAATTTGCCAAAGCTGAGTCTCACGGGCTCGAAAAGCTCCGGCACAGCACAAAAGGTAATAGTTCCACATCCGATAAAAGATCTCTGAGTATTCGCTAGAAAGAGAGGGCCAACTCTTTAGAAAATTTGCATGCCAGGCAAGAAGAGTTTTATCATAATCGAGCCCAAAATTATGCCAATCTTCCATGATAAAGACCCCTTCACTTGCTTTACCAATTTCTACAATCGAAGGAAGAATGCCACCGGGAAAAATGTATTTACTGAGCCAGGGATCTCCGTGAACGCCACTTTCATTTCCACCAATGGTATGGAGGAGAAAAAGCCCCCCGCTCTTAAGACATCGATAAGAGACCTCCATGTACTCGTCATAATTTTTCGGCCCTACATGCTCAAACATCCCCACTGAAACAATTCGATCAAACATCCCCGAAAAATCCCGATAATCTTTCACTTGGATGTCAACGGGCAACCCCTCGCATAAGTTCCTTGCATAACTTGCCTGATTTTCAGAAAGAGTAATCCCTACAACTTTTACTTTGTAATTTGTCGCAGCATAGTGAGCAAGTCCTCCAAAACCACATCCAATATCAAGAAGAGTCATTCCTGGTTCAAGTTTCAATTTCCGACAGATCAGATCATACTTGTTGTTTTGGGCTTGGGTTAGGTTATTGGCACCTTGCCAATACCCGCAACTATAAGCCATTGAAGAACCAAGCATTTTTGAGAAGAGGTCGTTCCCTAAATTATAGTGCATCTCAATGACCTCTTTCGATCTGAGCCTATTTTGTAAATTCAATACCTTTGCTTTTAAGACCACCCATGCAATACGTATCAGATGCTTTTTACCATGGGCCGCAGCATCTGATGTTAAGAGTCGGTAGACAAACTGATCGATGGCGGGGCAATCCCACATTTTTTCCATGTATGTTTCGCCAAGCCCGAGCGACCCTTCAGCAATAATTCGAGAATAAAATTGTTCATTATGAACGGTAATATCCCAAGGATTGGTTCCCCCGATCTCAATCCCGGCAGCAGAAAAGACTTCAGTAACGAGCTCCTGAGAACTTTTTTCGACCCTGGTAACTTGCCATAGGCAAAAGACTAAGGTGACAAAAATAAATAGTGAAAAAGTGACCCATTTTTTCATACCCTACCCCAATAAATCTTGTTAGTGCACAAAAGCACGCTTCCAATACGGATGATCTAAGTCTTTTTCGTACATAAACGTAATGGGATTAAAGATTTTTACAGGTCGAAGATCTTCCCCGTACCGCAACTGCAAATATTTTTCTGTTTGATTCGGCACAAAAACTTCAATTCCATCAAAGAGAGCCTTCTTTAAAGGAAAAACATAATCGTAAGGGGTTGCCACAGTATAGGGGCGTTCTCGTATTTTCCAACTTTCAGGCAAAAACCAACTTGTCTCATAAGAGAGGATCGAATTTACACTCTTAGTCTCAGGATTGATCTGAAAATGGAAAACATCGATATGCCAATTCGTTTTACGAATGTAAATCCTTAAATATGTTTCAGGCCTTGAACGATTCGACCAATCTTGAACAAGGTACTTATCTTTTGGGAGCTCATTGAGAGCATGAAGGACATTGTAAAAATCGGGCTGCAATACAGCAATATCAATATCTTCATCCCAGGGAATTACACCTCGATACCGATAAGCACCCAAACAAGTACCACAGTCGACCCAATAGACGATCTTATGTTTGTTAAAGAGCGCTACAATCTCTTTTAAAGCCTCTTTCTCTTCTTTTAAGTGGTCGACTGCGCTTACATCTCTCTCATAGATCATCGATTCCAGGACATCAGCTTCACAAATGTCGCATATATTGACTCCCAAAGATTGGTAATAGTCGTTCTTTGATACGATTTGGGTGGAACGGATAAATGTCTTGAGGGCTTGATACCTTTCTTTACAATCTGGAAAACAGAGAGCTACGCTCTTAAGCCCAACACCAAAAACCAAACTGACAGGAAAAGTTACAACAGACAAAGTTGTTTTCAAAACGAAATAGCCTTCGTAATCAAAACGTTGCTTAATTTCAAACCGCTGCTGATTATCCTCCGATTCGGTCACCACACGACCCGCAAGTAAATACTGTACAGGAATAAGAACAGTACTCGCCACCCATTCAATTCCTTTAGAATCTGCAAAAGAAGTGTTTAAGAAAAGGTTTTGAGTGATCAAATGATAGCCAGCAACTACCGGAAGCCCAATTTTCATTAGTCCAAGCCAAAACACTTCCACAAAACTCTCGATTTTCATTAAGCTCCCAATCAGTAACCCTAACCTTCACTATATGAAATAAGGATTTTCGGAGCAAAATAAACTTGCCTTCTTTTATTTTCTGAGTATTTTTAAAAAAAAGGAGCTGTAGCTATGAATATCAAAAGGGTAATCGGACTTATCATTGTAATACTAGGTATAGGATTGATATTTCTCTCTTTCTATATCAACCAAAGAGTTACAAGTGAACTTGGTAGTGTGAAAGAAAAAACCGATTTTTTAGAAAATAATCCCCTCACCGATGCTGGTGGAAGCACTGCAAAAACAGTTACGGGAACAGCTAGTCATCAAATCAATCGAGCAGCTGAACGAAAAGCAGCTCCCTACACTGTACAAGCGGCATGGTGTTTGAAATCAGGGATTGGGCTGGTAGCCGTTGGGGCGATCGTGGTCATTTTTGGGAGATCCCGCAGAAGATAAGGGAGATTCTAATTTTTTAACCACGAGCACACCGACAGCACCGAGATTGAAACGACGATTAAATTTTTTCACCGATAATGTGATAGTTTGTTGTTGCAAGTCCCCTTTGATCAACTTCTATAAACGCATCGACGTTTAGACTGAGTTGTTCAAGCAAGGTTTTAAAATGTTTGGGAAGAATATGTAGCTTAACCAAGAAATTTACTACCTTATGGATAACGGTAAATTCTTTCGAGGCCTTTTCAATATTCACGTCATCAGTCTTGGTGGGACTTGGGACTTCTGCCTTGATAATCTTAAATCCTGCCTGTCTAAAGGCTCCTAGATATTCCTCTTTTGAAGGTGTTCCTACTGCTCCTAGAAGAGGTTTGATACTTTCCACAATCGAAACATGCTCAGGATCATGCGGATTATACTTATCTAAAGTCGTCCAATCAAGAGAAGAGACTCTCCCCCCTGGTTTTAAAATACGATGGATCTCTCTCATGAGCTTATTCAAATCTCTTGAATAACTAAAAGCTTGAACATGATAGACCGCATCAAAAGTCTCCTCTTTAAATGGGAATGGAAGTTCATTCATATCCCCTTTTTGAAAATGGGTAAGTTGATCAAGATGAGTTCGTTTTGCATGGACCTTTGCATGGTTGATTTGTTCATCATCGATATTGATCCCAGTCACATGAGCACCCGAAGTTCTTGCTACGTGAGCCGCAACACGTCCCCTTCCACATCCAATATCGAGAACACGAAGCCCACTCTTAAGACCCAAATCTTGAATCATTCTCGCCTCAAAAAGCTCTTGGTTTTCAAAGAGACTCTTATTTGGATCGACGATAGCAGGGATATACATCTTTTCGACTGATCCTAAAGAACAAATTAAATTAAGTACCGAGTAATAATCTCTGAGCTTTTGTTTAATCACCTCATAATACTCTTCACCATAAGTATTTTTTAATTTAGCTTCATCTCTCCAATCGTACTGAAAGATTTCAAACGATTGGACGAAAGCATCTACCTTCTCTTTTGGAAGCCTATAAATAGCCCAAAACGATCTCCAAAAAGTGGCTGTTCTATAAAGAAAAACACGCATCTTGTTCATATATCAACTACTTAGTTCTTTTGTTAAATTTATTTTGCAGAATAGCAGAAAGTACAACTAGTGACAAACTTTATTTAGAAAAAAAATGGCAAACGCAATCTAACATCTTTTATAAACTTTGTCCATGGAGAGTTATGAAAATTGCAGTCAGCTCTGATTGGTATTACCCGATCATCAATTCATTTCTTAAGGAATTGGAGAAGCGTGGTCATCAGGTTCATTATTTTGGCCCCCCATAATGAAAAGGATCAAGCGATTGATTGACCTGAAGTGACCGCAATCACTATAAAAGAAGTGCAAATAGGAAAATCTAGCGAAATTTAGGTGATGAATGCGATTGCAACCGGCGAACCAATCTCAATCGGATCTTGCTTAACTTCAGAAAGTGAGCCATCTAATTCAACTTTGAAGATCACAACATTATTGGAGTGTTGATAAGCGGCTACAAGAAATTTTCCATTGGGTGTAATTGCAAATTCTCGAGGCCAATCATATCCAGCAAGATGGTATTCAGAAACATATTTAAGATCGCTTCCCTCATTAATAATCTTGAAGTGAGCAATATTCTCATCCCCTCGATTCGAAACATACAAATTATCTTGATGAATCACTACTCCAGCGGGATAGTTTTGCACCGCGCTGTTTTTTAACTTGTCTTTACTTTGAAGATCCTTAGATTGACAATTACATTTTCCTTTGCCGGAGTATAAAGACATCTCACTAGCCACTGATTTTAGGTATGTTAATCTGTTATTCATTGCCGCACAGGGACTAAAACTAAAGATGCTGATGGAGGACGTTTTAGGATAAGCCGGATCAAATTCATTGATAACATAGAGATATTTACCATCTTTACTCACAGCTATATGGCGAGGCCCCTGACCATTAGTTCCATGAGCAGAAGCATAGAGAGTCAGAGGTTGTTCACAAAAACGATTGATAGCATAACAATAAAGAGTATTTGAGCCTAAATCAGTGACAAATAGATACTCTTTTCCTTGAACGGTTTTCACTCCAAGCCCGTGTGCATGAGAGGGATCTGTAACACTAGAATATTGTATAAGTTGGGAGAAATGAGGGAAATCTGTCTCAGATTTAGTGGGAAAAACTGTTACTCCCGAAGTATAATTTGGTGACCCATCGCCATAATTAGCTACGATCAAATGTTCCTCAGAACTATCAAAAAGCAGAAAAACAGGACTTGAAAGGGCTGTGATTTCGGTGTTTAGGGTCCCTAATGAACAATCTTCATTGATCTCATATCTCGTAACGCTTCCCGCATTAACCTCGTTTACACCATAAAGATATCGCTGATCTTCACTAATGATGAGATATGAAGGATTTACAACCGAACCTTCTGCTTTAGCTACTACTCTAACCGGAGATTTGACATACCCCGATTCATCAATTGAAAAATAATAAATCCCCTCTCCCGTGCCATAGCCAGGAGCTGGAGTATATGTACCAATATAAATCCCTATTTCCATAATTAAGTCCCATTTTTAATTATGTTAGCAGATTTTGATTTAAATCGAAAATGTTGTAAATTTAGTTAAACAAAATAATAAATAATTAAAATAACAATGGATAAATTATGAGTTACAGTAGTTACAAAAAAAATGACCCTGAATTTGAAACTCTAAAGAGAGGTTTCAATTTACGTTGGCCTTCTAAAGGAAATCCTGGTGCAAACGAAGTTATTGTATGTAGAACGCGTGATGAAGTCCTTAAAGCCGCTAATCATGCTTTAAAGAAAGATCATCGTATTACAGTACGCAGTGGTGGACACTGTTATGAAGGGTTTGTTTCTAACGCTTATCCTGAAAAAACAAAAAAGAAACTGACCATCATTGATGTAGGCTTAATAGGTGGTATGAACTATGATGAAGATGGTAAAGTCGCCTCTTTCTACGATAAAAATGCTAAATATAAATTTTCGATTGCCCCTGGTTCTCAAAACTGGGATGGGTATGTGGCTCTTTACAAAGCAACCGGAAAAACCCTTCCAGCTGGTTCATGCTACTCTGTAGCCGCTGGTGGACATATTACAGGTGGTGGGTATGGTCTTCTTTCAAGACTTCACGGTACAACCGTCGATTGGCTCTCAGGTGTTGATATCCTAGTTCCAGCAGCTGACGGCAAGAGCCTTATTCCTAAACACGTAAACAAGGATAGTGAAAGAGATGATTATCGCCTTTTTGTTGCGTGTAGAGGTGCAGGCGGTGGTAACTTCGGAATTATTACGAATTACTATTTTGATGAACTTCCTGAAGCTCCTAGTAAAGCCTACTGGATTTCAATTCAACTTCCTTGGGATAAATGGGAAAGCAAAGAACAGTTCGGCAATTTTTTAAATGCCTACTGGAAATGGTACTCTGATCATGACTCAAAATGGAACAATGAAGATCCAGCAGTAGCCAGTGGAGGGTTATTTAGTCTTCTCGTGTTACAACATAAAACATCAGGCCCCTCTGTTCTCTCTGTTCAATATACAAGTATGGATGGAACAATTGATGAGACGAATAGTCAACCATTTGTTGATTTTATCTCAAAAATGAAAGAAGCGGCTGGTTTTATACCAACGATCCACACCCAATTGCTTTCATCTCATAATGGCCCAGCACGGCTAGTAAAAGATGCGGAGCCTTTATCTGATGATCCTATAGGAGATGCTACTCTCTTTAATTGGTTAAATCTTACTCAGGAGATTAACGGTTCTGGATTGAATGAAAATGGAAAATACAAATCTGCTTACCACGTAGGTAGTTTTACTCAAGCTACAATAGACTCTTATTGGAAGTACTTGAATAATGATGATCCCACTTTCACAAGAAGTGTGATCTCTATTGACTCCTACGGCGGAGCTGTTAATAGTTTTGACCAAGGTAGAGAGAAAGTCACTTCTGTTTATCAAAGAAAATCGGTCTTAAAACTTCAATACATGACTTATTGGAGAACAGATAAGAATGATATGAATCAAGCGGCTGAACTTGAAGCAAAACAACTTGCTTGGATTCGTGGCATTTACTCAGAAGCTTATGACGATGTAGGAGGAAAACCTTACGAAGATGCTTCTGATGGAAGATATCAAGGTTGCTACATCAACTATCCTGATAATGATATGAAGTATACTGATTATAGCCATACAACCGTCGATCCAAAATGGCTTACCTTATACTATGGAGATAGAGTTGACGATCTGATCGCGACAAAAAAAGCGATCGACCCGAACAATGTATTTCATCATGAAATGTCGATCCCGATCAAAAAACTAAAGATATGCAAAAAAGGGGTAAAACGTACTAGAAAATCTTAATCTAGACAACTTGATTGCGGCTGTTTCTCACGGAACAGTCGCATTCTTTTGAAACGGGAATCTTTCTAATGACCCTTCACACTATAGATCTCGTAGAGGTGAGGCTACCGCTTTTTCAGGGTTATTTTTTTTGGAGGTGACCCTCATCTCCGCCCAGGAAGAAAGCTTGCCATTTTCGAAGCAGAAGAACTATTCCGCGCTCTTTTGGCAAACTATGAAATCGAGACACACGGCCCCGATAGACTCACATCTGCCTCCTTGATCGTTCGCAAAGCTGTCTCTGCACGGGTGACCATCAAGAAAAAGTCAGCGGAACAACTTTAATTCAAAAAACAAGTGGTAAAGTGCGCTACGATGGCTGTCCAAAGTCATCTGGACCAATAAAGCCATCCAAAGGCAACCCCAGGAATGCCATTCAAGAGTAAAACTCTCTTTTCTTTTTAGAACTTTCCATTTGATTTATCCCTTAGATCGATCATTAAGAACACGCAAAGAGTTCAGAGGCAAAAGACACCTGAGCCAATTGAAAATAATTTTTTATAATTTACTTTGAATTAAAATTTTAAATGCTTGCAAAGATTAAATTTTATCGTATAAAATTCGTTTCGTCCAAAGTTGGGCATGTTGTCTTCATCTAAAACAAAAACAGGAAGCACATTAATGAAAGAATATTTTTCATGTTTTTTTAAATATACCATGTTATCAACGTTATTAGTACTCTTACACGTAGACGCTGGATCTTCTAGCTCTGCTGTAAGACTCTCTGGCCATGTTCCAAGCAGGGCAATAGCAAAGTCAGTTTTCTTAAAACAACTTGATGCTGCGACTCACGTCCCGGTAACTTTCGTATTGCCGCTGCGCAACCAAGAAGTTCTCGAAGAACTAGTACAACGTATGTATGATCCGAATGATCATGAACATTATGGTAAGTACCTTTCATCTGAAGAATTTATCGAACAATTTGCTCCAACTCAGGAAGATTACGATAAAGTCATTGCCTATGCAAAAAGTTTAGGCCTAACCGTTACTGGACAACATGCTAACCGAGTATTGTTAAACGTTGTTGGCTTCTCAAGGTCTGTTGAATCTGCTTTCAATCTTAAGCTTCATCAACATCAGAAGGCGAACGGTCAAAAATTCCATGCGCCAAATAATAACCCTGAAGTTCAAAGCGATATTGCTGGTATCATTCATAGTATAGTTGGTTTGGATAACCATTCAGTTTGGCATACTTATCACCGAAGAAGAGAACCAACAAAAGCAGTAAAAGCGTCACTAGATTCTAACTCATCATTTCAATCATTTCCTTCTGGCCCTGGAGGTGGATTTGCCCCCGGCGATCTCTTAACAGCTTACAACTTGACAGGCATAAAATCGACCGGAGCAGGCCAAGCTATTGCTCTGTTTGAACTTGCAAGTTATCAGGCTAGTGATATCAATGAATATGCTAGCTATTTTGGCTTACCCACACCAAACTTGAAAAATGTTTTGGTTGATGGTGGTTCAAGAAGCGGCATCGATGCTGAGGTAACTCTTGATATTGAGCTTGCCCTTGCACTAGCGCCACAAAGTCAGATCCTTGTTTACGAAGGCCCAAATTCGAATCAAGGGGTCCTCGATACTTATAATAAAATCGCTACAGACAATTTAGCAAAACAAGTAAGTACTTCATGGGGACTTGGTGAAGATAATGAAAGCACTCAGTATCTTCAATCTGAAAGTGCTATTTTCATGCAAATGGCCGCTCAAGGACAGACAATGTATGCAGCTGCCGGAGACAGTGGCGCCTATGATGATTACGCTGAAAACTCCTCTACGACTCTTATAGTAGATGATCCAGCCTCTCAGCCTTATGTCACAGGTGTAGGTGGAACCACTCTTACGGTAAATCCAAGCACTGGCGCTTATCAAAGTGAACACGTTTGGAATGACGGTCTTGGTAATGGAGCCGGTGGAGGTGGTGTGAGTCAGGTTTGGCCGATCCCTTCATGGCAAACAAATGTGCCTACCCTATATTCAAGAACAAATCGAAACGTTCCTGATGTTGCTCTCAATGCAGATTCAAGCACAGGGTATGCGATTTATTATGATGGGCAATGGCAAATCTATGGTGGGACTAGCTGTGCAGCGCCTCTTTGGGCAGCATTTACTGCACTTGTTAACCAACAGTTAGCAACTAATCAACAGCCAGTAATTGGATTTGCAAATCCAAAGCTCTACACTATTGGAACCGGCTCAGTATATAAATCAGATTTTCATGATATTACAGTCGGAGACAATTTGTTCTATCGTGCAGGAGTTGGTTATGATAACGCAACAGGTTGGGGTTCATTCAATGCTGGCAATCTGTTTTCAAGTTTAACAGATTCATCAGTAACTCCCCCAATTCAACATAATCCTGTTTTGCATATTGCTATGACACAAAATGGTGCCTTTGTAAGAGGGAAAACCGCCTCATATCAAATTGCAGTGTCTAACCAAGGAGCTGGTGCAACTTCTGGAGCTGTAAATGTAACGATTACTCTTCCAAGTAGTCTTACCTATACATCATTCAGTGGAGCAGGTTGGACTTTTAACAAAAAGACCCTAACCTTTACTCAAAGTAAGACATTGGCGCCTGGTTCAAGCTATCCGCCAATCACATTGACTGTATCTGTGAACGAACCATCTTCGGTCACTTCAACAGCTACTGTATCTGGAGGAGGATCATCTTCTAGCTCCTCTTCAAATCTAACTAATCTCCAATAAAAAGGAGTTTAGTATCTAGTTACAGGTGGGTCGCAAAGACCCACCTTTTTTCTTTATCAAGGAGATTCCTATCAAAAAGTTAAAACCACTTATTTTTTCTCTTTTAATCCTTTTACACACATCTCTTGTTGCACAAGCCCCTCAGATAGAGAATCGAGGACTACAAGCTGCTCTAACTGTACAAAAGATGGCTTATTGTCTCTAATCAAAATACCCCGTTGGTGCCGCTCTAGTGGGTGAATCAGGAAAAATCTATCAAGGTTGCAATGTCGAGAATGCCTCTTTTGGCCTAACCATATGTGCAGAAAGAAATGCTGTTTTCCAAGCCATCGCCCAAGGAGAAAATCGATTTAGTACTATTTACATTGCAACAAAAGACGGAGGACTTTCTTTCAAAACTTTGCATGCATCTGATAAAAGACTTTCTTTTCGAAGAGAGCTTATCGTTAGAAGGGAGCGAATTTTTTTGAGTAAAACAACTTAAAGACTAGGGCATATGACGGGGTGCTGCCCATTTTATGCCCTGCTCATCGAACAACCCAAACGCAGCGGGCGGAAAAGAGTCTATCCGCCAACCATCACCATTTTTTATAGTCTACTTGCCTATTTAACACCTGAGCAGGTAGCTGGACTACAAGATCCTAATGGTGGCATCTCATCTCATGGAAGGGACTCACCGCTGTGCTACAAATGCTTTACGCAAAGCATTTAATTTGGACGTTTACCTCGTTCAAAGAGCTCTGTCTTGCTAATCTCAGGTTAAAAGCCTCTTCTTCTTACAAAGGAAGAGAGGCTTTTTTAATTTCATTAGCGCGCGCTATGGCAGCCAGAAAAGCACCCCTGATTGCATTACCCACCTCGCCTTCTTCCAACTTTTTCAAGCCAGCAAGAGTAGTCCCCCCAGGAGAGGCAATTTGCCGCTTAAGCTCACAAGGACCTCTACCTGTTTTTTCTAACAAGGTAAGCCCCCCTTTCACCATTTGGTAGACCAATTGCTGAGCCTCACCAGCCGTAAAACCAATCTCTATGGCAGCATCGACCATTGCCTCTATCATCACAAAGAAAAATGCCGGACCCGAGCCCCCTAAAGCGGTTAAAGCATCCATTTTTTCTTCTGGGAGCCACATGACTTTTCCTAGTCGTTGAAAGATACTCGCATCAACAACCTCTTCAGAAGAGAGACCCACAATCCCCTCACCGTAGGCAACGGCCAAGTTAGGCATTATACGGACAATTTTCCCCACAGGAAAACAGCTTTTAAGCATATCGATCGTAGTTCCCGCCAAAACACTTACAATTGTTTGCTCACGGTGCAATTGATGCCTCATTTCAGCAGCCACCTCCCTCAAATTTTGCGGCTTTATCGCAAGAATGATCATTTCTGCAGACTTGAGCAAATCTCCCGTGGTTTTGCATGCTTGACCAAACCCTTCCTCCATTAGAAATTCACCTTTTTCATAGTTATGATCATAAAAAAAGAGGTGATTCTTTGAAGACAATACTTTTGCGAGCGCTTGGCCCATATTTCCACACCCTAGGATTCCTATTTTCATGATATGCTCCTTACTTGGTAATCATCGCCGACTACACATTTATAGGCTGTTAATTCTTGAAATTCCACTAAATCTAAGCTTTATGAAAATTTTGCAGGCATTTACTCCGATCCCACCGGAGAGAGATTTTCGAGGGAACCTCCTTTTAACCCACAGCTAGAAGAGGGCTCATCTATTTAACTTTTGGGATAACAGGGACAAATTTCTTGATCTCCGACATAGAGAATCCCTTTGGAAGATCTTTTTTGGAGGCTTTTTTCCATGGTATATTCTTACCGAAAATCCACAACTCGCCACGAACGATAAGGACATCACCCTCACGCCATACTTGGACGTTATAGACCTTGCCCTTCTGTGGGTCTATAATTTTGCCTTTGTATTTCTTTGTTTTATCTTTCGCATCTTTCTCTTCTTCTAGGTTATAGACAAAGTCCATTCCGCAATAAGGGGGCTCTCCGACTACACCAGGGGCTTTTTCTTTCTGTTCAAGAATTGTATCCTTGATTTCCCCTTCATCATTGTAAGTGGCTAACATTCTGCCATAATACTTACCTTTATACTCGTAGATTGCCACCAGACTGCGCGGTTTATCTGATTTCTCATCTCTACTTTTCCATAAGCCGACAATCCCATCGCTGGAATCGTTTGAACTGAACCACCCACAGGAGGAGAAAATGAATGCCACACAAAAAAGAATTACAAAACGTAGTTTATTCATATGCCTTTGGATGTAATCTCAATAAAATAGATTGTCAACTTCAAATTGACAAATTACCCAAATAACTAAATACATGAACTTAAGATTCAGTAGCAGCTAAAATATTGGCATTATTCTTTCCCAGATTAGCGGGGGCCTGACTGTTGTTAAATTCGTTGGAGCTCAAAGACAGCCCTTGATTATTGATCCCTTCCACCATTGTATCTTGATTAGCATTAGGGAATGCCGTCATAGCAAGTCCCAAAACAGGATACTTCGTAGTAAATACCTTCCCTGATTTACCATCTGGAGTCATGGAGCGTATTTTAGTCCCCTCAGGCACATATTCCATACTTAGTGGAATAGGAACTGAAAATTCCATCGTCTTGCCATTGTAACCTGCACCATTAACATCTGTAATTACCAAAGCGGTGCAAGCAAATGAGGAGGTACAATAAACCATGGACCCAGCAACAAGTCCCATAACCATTCGTTCAAATTTAGTCTTCACCAACATGATTAACCTCACTCCATTTGCTATTTCCTTGCTACTGCCACATAGGCCAGTTTCATTTAACAATAAAAGGAGTTAAGGGGTCTTGTGGGATCGGTTCAAGTTCTGAGAGAAATTTTAGGTGATCCGGGAGAAATACGCATGTAAGTTACACCGATAACGATCACTAATAAAAGACCTAGACCCAGTATATAAGGCCGCCATGTTTTTATATAAATAGCAGCTACGATAATACTAGCTAAAGGAACAGCAATTTCCGAAATTTCGAGTGCATTTTTGAAAAAGGGATTCAAGCCCCATCTTTCCAAAAGTAAAATTGCAGTATTCCAAGCAAATGTAAGCAAGAAAATCCCGCAAATTAATCTTTTTTTCTCTCCCTCTTTTGCACCCCTTACTACATAGAATAGACCGGAGAAGACAAATATCAAAAATAACACTAATTGAAACCACACGTTATCTCTAATCATACTTAATCTTTACCTTCTGTTGATGAATTTTCTTCTTCACGTTCAAGGCGTTCTGCTTCTTCATAGGCTTCAGCAGATTCATGAATTTCTCTCCAAGTATCCGAAAAAAAACGATCGTAACCCCTTTCTGCTGAAGGAATAGCGAGAATTGGATTTACTTGACTAATAACAATAGATAACAAATCATTGGCAACACGCCTTTGAGATAGAGAGTGCCATTCATGTGATAATCTTTCTAAATCATTTAAAAGAAAGCTTTTAAGACGACCATTATCTTTCTCATTAATATTTCTGAGTACTCCTTCGAAAAACAGCGTGTGATTTTCAGGAGTTGTGATCCACTCTATGATCACCAATTCTATATCATCCTGTTCATAATCGATAGTCATCCCTAAATTACTGAGAAATTCAGCAACTTTCCTTAAACATACTGAATCAAAGCCTTTTTTTAAGTCATCATTCTCATAACTATTTCTCAAAAATTCCATTTTAGATACATGAGGGTCACTATAGACATACAGGGACATTGGAGAATTAGAATATTAAGAATCAATGGAAGAAACCACTTGTTCATTTTCATTCTTCATCCCCCTGAAAAAAATAACACCTGATTGCTAAACATCACTTGAGTTATTAACCGCAACACGTTGTGGATCCTAACAACAAGCTAAATAAAATTCAAGAGCATTTTATGTTTGGTATTTGCGACAAAGCCTTCCCAACATTTCACTGATCACTAGAAGACGCAGCTAACACCACCACCAAAAGTGAAGCCACTGGGAGATTATGACCTTACATACTTAAATAATTCGGATATTCCTTGTAAGAATAGTAAAACAGCACCGATGAGAAAAAAAGACCACTTTTCTTTCCGAAAATAAATCTTACCCAAACACCACCCAGAGCCAAACAACAACATTATCCCCTGT
Source organism: uncultured bacterium (assembly GCA_964477345.1). GTDB lineage: Bacteria > Chlamydiota > Chlamydiia > Chlamydiales > 2-12-FULL-49-11 > JAJZEO01. The sequence continues at coordinate 25,644 of CAYZDL010000012.1, read as the reverse complement.
ACTAATCTATTGTCCCAAAAAGCGATCAAAATAATGAGCACAATAACAGCACCTATGGATTCTATCTTACCCTCAATCTTCCACCATGCTTGAAAACGTTCTTTTCTTGTTTTTTTAGGTATTATTTCCAAAATTGCCACCATTCTTTAGTTGTAGATTCTTCTTCACCACTACATTGTTTCTCTAACTCATCAACCATGTGCCTAATTCTGACGCTCTCAAAAGCATGAGCGGCAAGAACAACCATCTAATAGCCAGCTTCATTTTTTACCGTATAAAATGGTCACAAAGTAAGGTATTATATTTTTTTTGTCAAGTGCTTGATAGCGCAGGAGAGAAGTCCAAGCAATGCATACTTATAGAGACTTTAGTACTCTTTTACTGCGAATAGACATTGTACTTAATAGATTATCAACTAGAAGGCGTAACCGAGACCACCACCAAAGGTGAAGCCGCTGACCTGCACCCTTTGCCCGTAGACATTAGTCGGAGCCGTCGAGAAGCTCACAGGTAGATAAGAGTACTCCCCGAATAGATCGAGAAGAAAGTGTTTCCAGAGGATAAAATCAAAACCCGTGTTGACAAAAAGACCAATCCCGCTTGAATTGGCGTGCTTCTTCACATAAGGATAATTCGTCCTTGTTTGAATAAAGCTATAGCGAGGCCCGATGGTGAAATAGTAGAGCACCTCCGGTGTGATTGTAAAAACGGGCTTGAGGCCAAGACTTAAAGGGACACCAGTCAGCCACACCTTTGAATCAGTCCCCATCGAATGCCCTTCCCTTTCAAAGAACTCAACGCTTCCATAGATCTGTATCCATCCCCCCATCGGATAAGATCCACACAACTGGACATCGACCCCGCCCTGATCATAAACATCCCTCATAATCGAGGATGCAAAAAAGAAATAGCCCAGTTTCACTTCAATTTGAGGTTGCACTCTTGCCAGAACCGCCCCCTTTTCCTGAATCGGCGGTTCATTAGCGGCACCCCGAGCAAAACACTCCCCCGAGACAAGTATCATTAGCAGAAAAAATTTCTCAATAGTTCTCATGATCGCCCTAAGGAAGTTGACTAGTTGTAGAAAGACTTTGATTCCCAAAAGAATCAACTGCAATAACAGAATAGTTGTAAGTAGTCCCTTTCGCTCTGTTGTGATCGGTGAAAGTCAGAGGAGATGAAGCACTCACACTGCCAATCGACGTCCCATTGCGCTGCACCGTGTAGCTCACCACCCCAGATGCTGGACTCGCCTCCCACGCCAAATCATTAAAAAGCTCGTACCTAACCCCAAAATTATTCTTCACCTGCTCCCCCGTCAAATTTGTTGCAGGCGACAGCGAAAACGGAAGCGCCACACCTGTAGGCCCCGCTCCAACCATAACAGTTGCGATTACCTTATTGTCTGAAGTTTCAATAATGGTCACATCACCTGGAAGATTACCCCCATTCGCTACATAGACATAATTTCCATCTGTCGTCACTCCTACGCCAATAGGCCCGCTTCCCACCGTCACAGTCGCAATCACCGTATTGTTTACAATCTCTATGACACTAAGATTCCCAGGTGTATTATTAGCCACATAGGCGTAATTTCCATTCGGATTGATCGCAACCCCTTTAGGATTATCTCCCACCGTTACCGTTGCCACTACTGTATTATTTGCAATTTCTATCACGCTAATGGTACTCTCGCCATTATTGCTCACATATGCATATTTTCCATCTGGCGTGATCGCAATGTAATTAGGAGAGATACCCACAGAAACAGTTGCAGTGACACTATTATTCCCAATCTCAATCACACTGACACTGTTGCCCTGAGCACTATTGTTGCTATTGGCTACATAACCATACTTCCCATCCGGAGTAATCGCAATACCTAGAGGAAAACTTCCTACGGTCACCGTTGCATAAAGTGAATTGTTTGATGTTTCGATGACTCGAACTATTGTCCCTCCGTTAAATGTCACATAGGCATACTTTCCATCAGGAGTGATAGCAATACCAAAGGGATTCGCTCCCACCGTAACGGTTGCCGTCACACTATTATTTGATGTCTCGATGACATTTACACGGCCACCACTAATATTTGTCACATATACATAACCACCACTGGGAGTGATTGCTGCTGCGTAAGGCTGCCCTCCAACCGTAATGTTTGCCACTACTGCGTTGCTTGCTGTATCAATGACACTCACATTAGCGCTGCCCAAATTGGGCACATAAGCATACTGTGCAAAAACCCGATTTCCCAAGAAGAGGAAGACCCCTAAAAAAAAGAGCTGACGGACCATAAAAACCTACTTTAGATCAACCCAATATATCCGATTAAAAAAATTATTGGCAAACTGTTTTCGCAAGATTTTTCTTGACAAGCACAATATTGGAAATTAGACCCGATTTAAGATCGGAATGTACACTGGGAATCAAAAGAAGCTATATTTAATGACTTTTCATGAAACCCAGATACCGCTCGATACACCGCTCGAGCCTCCTGCGATAAGTTCTGTCGTATTAGAAGCAAATGCGAGACCACCCCAGTTATTGTCCTGAACAGCATTTGGGGTCCAAGTGGCTCCAAAATCAGATGAGGTGTAGAGACTACCCCCACCTAGAGACGCAGCCATGTATTGCCCATTGGTTGAGATTGTAATACTCGTCCACTGCCCAGATGGGTTGTTGGTTTGGATCCAGCTAGTTCCCGAATTCGAAGAAATCCAAAGACTCCCATCAGCTGAACCTGCGGCCATATATTGCCCTGAGGGAGAGGTTGCGACACATCCCCAGTACCCCGATGGGATGGAGGTTGGGGCATGCCAATCGATTCCTCCATTGGAAGAGATGTAAACATTACCATTCATAAATTGACAAGCAATAAAATTTTGCCCAGATGCGGATGACGCAATAGAGTTCCAACTGCTAGTTGGTGCAGAGGTTTGGGTCCAAGTAGTTCCGAAATTGGAAGAAATGTAGATATTGCCACCATTTTGGCATGCAACAAGATTTTGCCCAGAAGAAGAGATTGCGATACCAGACCAACCGCTGGTATTCGGAGCGCGATTATTCCAAGTGACACCACCATCCAACGAGATTACAAGATTCCCACCGAATGAGCTTGCAGCAAAAATTTGCCCCAAGGCAGAGGATGCAACACCTGACCAGCCACTACCTAAATTAGGGATTTTGATCCAGGTAGCTCCATAATTGGAATAGAGGTAGAGATTGATACTGCCGCTAACAAGCCGATTTATTGCAAGAAATCGCTCTCCGGAGGCGGAGGACGCAATACCTGTCCAAAAGCTAACTCCAGTTGGGCCTGAGAGTTGTCTCAATACAAAACTCATTGGAGTGGTTGTCCTTACTGAGGTTGTAGTTGTAATTGTAGTGGGTGGTGGTGTAGAGCTTGCTACGGCTAATGAAGTTGAAGGAGGAAGCGTAGGAGCTTGAGTAGTGCTGGTAACTACCGGCGCCGGAGAAGGTGTCGTTGCTGCGGAAAATGAGGGAGTCGGCAAAATGGTGGGTTGTACAAATATAGAGGAAATCGAATTCTGCTGAGAACTAGATAAAGAAGTACTCGAAGAAGTTCCTGCTTGCTGAAAACTGGATGGTAATATGCTACTAGATTCAATGACCAAAGAAGAAGATGTTGCCGAAAAACTATTTGAAACCTGAAGTGTAGGGCTCGGCGTCGGAGATAGTGACGAGATACTTCCTGAAGATCCAATTAGAGAGCTCGAACTTGAAGAGGCTGGGGCAACGCCATTTGAAGGATTAACTACAGGACTCGGGGTGGGATTTGTTGAGGCGTCGCTGACAGAAGGATCAGGTGTAGGGCTCGGCGTCGGAGATGGTGATGGTGACGAGATACTGCCTGAAGATCCAATTAGAGAGCTCGAACTTGAGGAGGCTGAGGCACCGCCATTTGAAGGATTAACTACAGGACTCGGTGTGGGGGTTGGAGTGGGACTTGGGGTAGGTAGACTCTGCTGTGCATCGCAAAATTCGTCGAGATCTCTCTCTGTTTCTAAGAATTCACCCATTAATTCTTGGACATCTTCGGCTGTAAAGTCTGATGGGGCTAATTCATCGACTGCTGACGAACGTTGAAGGTAAGCAAGAGGTAGCCCGAGGGTCGTAAGGATATTTGTAGCAGCAATCGCAACCGCACCTGCGGTTTTACAGAATGAAGCACCTGCAGTTGGCAATGAGAGAGCACTAGCCGCTGATCCATTCGCACATGTTAAGGCAGTGACAACTTGTGTAAAGTTATGAATCCCATTTATGAGATGTTGGCACTCATCGGGATCATCTTGAGCAGGTGGTGATTCTGATGTTCCCATTTTTTTTACAATAATCGGAACAGCTATGCATGCAACTATACCTGCGGCTCCCAATATCATAGTAGCACGTCTTTTCCAATGGTCGCCCCAGCCTCCGCGGCCCCATAAACTCTTTGATGGTTTTTCTCCTGCAGCCTCGGCATCAGCAGAGTTAATCTTACTAACGGTTCTTTTCTCTGCTAGAGGTACAACACCGTAATTATTATTAGGCCCCGTTTCATAGAGCTCAGGATTCCATGGTCCAAATTTACCGTTCCCAAAATCACCTGAACCTACGGTGCTTGCTGCACCCTTTTCCCCCACGGACCTAGTACCATAATTGTTGTCACCATCCCCTGTAGCGTACCTCTCTGAATCCCACGCCTTAAATGTACTACCTTTAGATCGTACATCATAAACAGTATCGTCCCATCCCTCTTCAAGTCTATGCAAAGGTGTAGTAGAGCTGGGAGTGGCACCTTCCTCACCAAAATCGGTCGACTCAAAAAGACCATTTGACGCATCACTCAGCCTGCTACTGCCAGATAAATCCTGGAGGTTAAGCACTAGCCCTTTATTTCGTGTTGGTTCCATAAAGTCTCCTTGACGGGATTGATAAAATTTCTGTTAACCTCTTTTATTAGTTGCGCATTTTATCACTAGTTGCGTATTTAACCCATCTTTTTCGATTTTATCCGGTTGTAAATAGAAATATTTAAAATTAAATTTATAATTTTAGTTTTAAAAGATTTCTTGGCCAGCACACTACTCGGAATTACACCTGGTTTAAGATCGTCAGTTGTGTCGTATTAGATGCAAATGCAACGCAACTTATCGCAGGGGGCTCGCACGCTATCTGGGCTTTATGAAAAAGCAATTTGGTTAAATCACTGATCTTCTTTGATTGAGTTGTTCAATAATTAGCTTAAATAGCCTCTTCTGTAGTTAGAAAAATAGTAATCTTATCTATTTTTTTGTCAGATTCATCATCTACAATTCTCAAAGTCCCATCTCCTATTTAAACTTTTCCTTTACAATAAATCTATCCTGATCCTATTTTCGAAATTTATAATCAACGGTTTATGTACATTTAAATTGCCAGGAGGCTATTATGCAGAAGCACAAGAAACTTTTTGTTCATGCACTTTTACTGTGTAGCTTACCCTCAATAATTTTACATTCACAAGCTAACGTCCCCTTCACTTTACAATTGCAATCTCCCGTAGAAAAATCCGAAACAGCCTCCTCTATCTCCTACGACGACATCCTTAATTTGCTTAAAGAACTCGAAGAAGGAGATCTTGAGAAAAGATCTACCCCGGCTCAGTTAGAACGCATTAACTGCTTTTTAGCCAACCTGGCCATGCAGGGATCGCTACATGATAATCATGAAGAGGAAGCCATTCTAGAGAGAGATTCAAGAGCTTTTGCAAAGTGATGGCAATTCTAATGACTACTCTTTCTCGTTTGGTGAGGAATATGATTACTTCATAAGATCCGCTGTTTTTTACAACCAAAAAGAGCCTGTTTATCCCGCAGGGTGGGTAAAAGAACAGTGTGAGAAAACCAAAGAATTTGTCAGAAACCACAAGAAAGAAATCATTATTGGAGCTGCGATATTAGTTGCAACTGTGGCCATAGTTGCAACCGTTGTCGTAGTTTCAGGGGTGGCAGCTTTAGGAACAGCAACCGCAGGTGCAGCCGGAGCCTCCGCTTTGAAGGAGAGCTTAGATAATAAAGCCGGTTCTTTTAAGGAAACCATTTCCAAAGAACAACTCCTTCCACCACCTGATTCCATGAGACAACCTGAACAGCTCTCCTTGGAAGAAAAAGGAAGAACTTTAGGCTCTCTCTTTGCCCACGACACCCTTAAAAATCTTGATCCACAAGCCACTCACGCACAAGATATTGGCCACTTGGCAATCGACCGTAAATTTTCTACAGACTACTCTTATAAATATACGACCCCAGGTAGTAATAGTGATTTCTCTACAGTTTACTACCAAGCACAGGGAGAAAAGGCCTTAACTTATGGGTATAACAACCAAGCTTTGGAAAGTTTTGGAAAAGTGATAGAGCTCGATCCCTCGAATCCCGATCCTTATTTAGATAGAAGCATAGCTTATCTCAATGCTGGTCAACATGAAAAATCTATCGAAGACTATAACACCTATACCAAGCACTCGCTAGATCCTGTCGGGATCAATGAATTTGGGAGCGGATTTGTAAAAGGCCTTCGAACCGGGGTTTGCGATTCTGCTAAAGGAATGGTTAATTTTGGTGCAGAATTAGCAACTCATCCCGTCCTCACGAGCGTACAGCTCTACCATTCCTTCAAACACTTAAATGAACTTGCAAAATCTGATGAGTGGGAAACTTTAGCCCAAATACTCGCACCAGAACTTCACCAACTTGTGACCAATTGGGAAAACCTCTCCCCCACCGAGCGGGGAAACTTAGCAGGATATGCTTTTGGTAAACTTGGTTCAGACATTGTCGTTCCCGGAGCTGCAGGCAAACTTGCCGCAAAAGGAGTTAAAACGACTAGAGTTTTAAAAGAAGTCCGGGCCGGATGCGAAGCCGCCGAAAAAACCCTTCTTCTAGAATCAACCATTGGCCTAGAAACTGGTGCAAAAATTGCAGAAGTCGTACAATTAGAGAACCAGGTTTCTGGATGGCTGGGAGAGGGCACACAATTTATCCGCAACAAAGCTGGGGATCCCATTTTTATATCTAAAGATGGTTTAAGGAAGTTGCGATTTGATTTTAATAGACCTGCCCCTCATGAAAGCCCTCATCTACATCTTGAACAATTTGTTGATGGTGAATGGCAAGAAATCAGTCGAGTATATCCAATCGACGTTCCACATAGGTAGGAGATGATATTTTGAGAATTTTAGACGATGAATCTGACAAAAAATTAGATACTGTTAGTATTTTTCTAACTAAAGAGGAGGCTATTCAATTACAGAGCTATTTAAGCCAACTATTGAACAACCCCAAATTACAACATTCTCATTTATCAAGTACTGATTATCAAAAGGAGATAACCATTTGCCTCTATGATGAGCAAAATTTGGGAGATCTCAATCCAAGATCAATAAGGTTAATTAAAGAAGATAAGTGATTTAACCATGCTAACCAATGAAACCAAGAAAGAGTTTTGATTCGAGTCGAAGGGCCTGAATGTGACGACTTCACAGAAACTGTCTGTGTGTTTTTTGATGATGCACGAGGCATTATAAAAAATTACAGAGAATTTGGGATCTATGAGAATTTACAATTTGGATGCAGATGCAAGAATAAATAAAGTTGTCATTTACTTAACCCCCAATGAAGAAAGAGAAATCACCATTTATGTATATGACGAAAATAATCTCTCTAGTTTTGATGAACGGTCAAAAAACTTATCTTAAATGACGATTAGAAATTGTTGTCGAAAGATTTTTCTTCGCGAGCACAATATTAGAGACCACACTCGGTTTAAGATCCGGGGGTAAATTGGGAATCGAAAGAAGCTTCTCCGACGCCTCGAGCCCCTCTTGCCATCTTCCGGTGAGAAGAGCGCAGTTGGCAAATTCGACAAGAATCCCATATTCGTAGGGCCCATACTCTACACAGGTCTCTAGTGGCCTGGGAATAGTGAGTGCATATTTGGAAACAAGATATCCAATAAAGGGATTCCCCATTTTCCGATAGACGACACTTGCGCGAAAAAGAGGCTCGGCTCTGGTAGGATGAAACGTGTAAGCGTTCATGAAGTTTTTCAAAGCGCCCTCATAATCACCACGATTCTCGCGAATTTTCCCAGCACAGTAGTGAGCAAAGAAGGTTTCTTGGATATCGAGACTTTGCATCCCTGCCCTTTTTTCATAGTTCTTCAAAGCTAATTCATCTTGATTTGCCGCCATGTAACTTTGCGCCAGGTAGTAAACATACCGGCTCTTATTGGGCTCATTTTTTAACGCCTCTTCAAAAACAGCGGCATCTTTGAGGTATTTGTGGGGATCTAGAGATCGACCGCTTGGGACATTGGTATTACAAAGGTTCATGACACCTGAAAGAACCGAAAAACTCTTCGCAGACGGGCAATCGATATACTCATGAAGGATTCCAACCCATTTCCAAGGCAACTTTGCCTTCACCAGGGAAACGCGTAAAAAATCGACCGCATCGATTTGTCTTACTAGGATATGATAATAATCCTCCGTCAGTGGTGACAAAGAAAACTGGGGCTCATAGCTTAACACCTCATCAGCATCAATGAGTAAAATATAGTCCCCTCTACTCTTCGCCAGGGTTAGCGCCTCATTCCGATTGTGCTCAAAATTGACCCATGGCCTTTCATGAAGTTCCCCCGGAATCCCCTTCATGTACTCCTTGATGATCTTCTGCGTCCCATCGGTGGATCCCGTATCGACAATCACCCAATAATCAATCAATGGCTTGACCGACGCCAAGCATTTTTCAATCACTTCCCTTTCATCTTTCACGATCATATTGAGGCAAACCGTAGCATCCAGGGTAACCACAAAACTAAATAAAATAAAAATCGGGATGTAAACTTTCATTACTCTCAGGATTATGCCAAGCTCCTTTATCAGTTTTTGGATCATCCTTACCTCTCCATTCAAACCCTTCTGAATGTTTTTACTTTCACGACCGCTGACGGTCGCATTTTTCACAATAAGAAACGGTATGATAATTCCAATGACCACATACACAACGCCAAAAATACATTGGACTCATTTCGGTAATATAGAAACCTTGATGATCATGATATAGAGCTGATAACTCATAGAAAAGATCATTCTCGGTATGCAAAAACATGCCTTGAGGAGTTGTATATATTTGATCCAATGCGATGTAGTATTTTTCAGCTCTGAGACTGAATTGGCATAAAAAAACAATGCATGCTAGTATGATCTTGCGCATCGTATTTTCCCATTTTGTTAGACTATGAAAAAAATTTATCTTATTTTTCTCTTTTTAGCCATAACGATCCTAAGCATTAGTGTACAAAAACATCGATATGCTCTTGTCTCACATCAAGAAATCTGGCTAGCAAAAAAATACACCAGAGAACTTTCTAAACAAGAAAAAAAATCTCTCCATGCATTTCTAAAGCGCGCAACTGTCATGAATGTATGTTCTTATACATGGGGAGGAAACAAACCAATGACCATTGTAAACTTTTCTAAAGATGACGTAGAGATGAACAATGGATGGGCTATTTGGGAAAGCTTCCTCCCTCTTTTCCAAAGACAAGGTTACCACATAGCACGATATGAAGATCTTAACAACAGACCCTATTATGAAATAGTGGTCTTTTCTATACCCTTATGCCGTTCCGTAATTGCAGCTCACCTACAACCTTTTCAAGAATTTATCGGTGAGCAATCCGATGTAGAAGGAGTACTCAATATCCTATTAAATCATCATGATCCTCGATTTTTAATGATCATGAAAAATGAATATTTTTTGGGACTATTGCTTGGATTTGGCGGTCAAAATGCCGTCTCATTTGCCGCCGGAAAATATGACCAAATGGATTTTTCATTTTCACTGCCTTGGTGGCAAAATTTTGTTCTAGAAGGAGTCTGGCCACCTGTGGGCTGGTTAATGCCGAGCTTTCGTTGTGACTTAAATACAGAAGAAACAAAGGGTCTATTACGACAATATGCACAAGATCGAAAGGCCATTTTTTGGACATATTTAGGTTATGACCTTGTCGATGTCACATTCGCTTTACTAATGCACCCAAACCCTTAGAAGATCAGTTAAAGTAGGGTTATTTTCCCAATAAATTTCATCAGCGTCGATTTTTAAATTTGAAAAATCTGATACATCTGCTTTTGGAGGAAAATTTGTCCAATGAATTTGTAAGTCAATATGACGATTAGATATTTTGAAATGATGTATTTCTCCACTATCATATTTCTGCATTAAATCGGCTAATTCATTTATAGTCAGCTTGCTACGATCTTCTAAAATTGAGATGTTTTTTTTAAGATGCAATATTCCCTTAATTAAGAGCATGCCACCCTGTTCCCTTAATGGAACATCATCCTGAATATCATCAAGTTGCACCTCTGCACTAAAAAGAACAAATTGAATATGATCGTTGCTATGATGAAATTTTACAACGGTTCCATCATGAAAAAGGGATGTATATCTAGAAATGTCAACTATTTTGCCTTTCATGCTTGTTTTTCCATTAAAGTTCTTCTGGAGTATAAAGATGTGAGTTTTCATGCCCCTTAGGAACTGTAGGTTTCCCCCTATCAAAACGAATTTTCTCTCCAGTTCGTTTATTTTGATAGTCATACTTACCAGCTTTTTTTGCTTTAGGGTGACCAATACATTTCCATTCAGGATCCTTTATTGACCCAGGGCCTTTCATGAAGTTCCCCCGGAATCCCCTTCATGAACTCCTTAATGGTCTTCTGGGTCCCATCAGTGGATCCCGTATCGACAATCACCCAATAATCGATCAATGACTTGACAGACGTCAAGCATTTTTCAATCACTTCCCTTTCATCTTTCACGATCATATTCAGACAAACCGTAGCATCCAGGGTAACAATCAAACTAAATAAAATAAGAAAACTACGAATTATTCAATTCCTCTTCAGGAACCGTATATTCAAATCTAGACTCGAAAATTATTTTGTTTTACCTCTCTTCTCCCAGCAAATATATCCCTCACCATCATAGGCTCCAACGACAATCATCTGAGCCTCTTTTGCAAAGTTAGTAATATCAAATTCTGTAATTGATCGATCCTGGCGTTTAGAATATTCTCCATCACTTAAAACACATAAACTATGCCATATAGCATCTGAAGCATTTAATCCCTCTTTAAGAAGCGCCTTTGATGCAGTTTTTCCTGAAACTATGTAGTAAACTTCATCATTGTAATGAACACCAACCTGCGAGAACAACGACCAATCATAGGATGGAGTATATGTAGAATTCACATCATCAAATATGTAATGGATCCGAATGTCACTTTGAGCTTTGTTAAACATGATATCAATGATTTGATCCTTTGATCCACCATCTACCCCACCCCATTTAAATCCATACAATTGATCATCAGTAATGCCATGACGAAGAATGGTATAAAATGTTCCTTTTTCAAATTGCACATGTTTGCAAAGGGCAGAGGACATCCTATTTGTTTCATTCAAGTTATCTTCGAAATAAGCTAATGCTTTTGAAAAATCTAACGGATATTCAACTAATTCACTCATAAAGCATCCTTCGATGGTTTTTCTTCCCAGGTACCATCTGGTTTAATTCGAATTCCGTTTGGAAACTCGGGACTTGTATAATCCCAATGTGGTCCTATAGGAGCAGGGTGATTTAGATCCGGATTTAATGCTTCTTGATTCGGTTTTTGCCCTCTAACCCAGTTTCCTTTACCAGATTCAGGTGTGCCTCTTCCTTTCCATTCAAATCCCTCATCGGGACACTCACTTGGATCATCGCCTAAATCCAAAATCAACAAGCCCGGTCTCTCTATCAAATCGTTTACTGCAAAATATCCACGGGCACCCTTTTAGCTCTTTTAAATTTTGTCCAAAAGCATCGGGTCTTATCTCAATAATGGTTCTATCTTCAATATTGACCAATTTAACAATGTTCCACCTAGCGTCATAAATCGGAGCATAGACAGCGTCTTCTGTCTCAACTGCAATGGCTCTGACTAGGTTAGGATGATTTGTCATTCCAGGAATCCGAAGCCAATTTAACTTTCCATCTTCCGAAACACTCCCAATCTCATTTTTTCCCCAATAGAGATAATACTCGTCCTCTTCCCCATGTTCAGAAATCGTTTTTTTGGCAATTCTTCTCCCCTCTTCATCATAGGCAAAGTAGACCCGGTATTGATCAGTGTCTACTCGAATCAACTGATCATTGTCATAGAAAAAGTGATCAGCTCCCTTCTGAGTTAAATGCCCAGCTTCATCATAACTCTTTTCAATATTGACCATCTCAAATGTGCCCCTGTCTTCCTTTAGCCAGCTTTCATCACCGAATGGAGTGTGAGCCGTTATGAACCCTTCCTCCATACTTCCAGAATAGTGAATGTTTCCAAGATGACCAATCAAACTTTCTGAGATGAACTTTCCATCTTGATCATAATTGTAAAGATGCTCGTATTTCACTTGCCCTGAAGGAGCTAATCGAACTATCTTTTCACAAAGCCCATCCTCGAAGTGATAAACGATTTTACCAAGCTCTTGAAGATCAATAACCATCTCTTCTGCGCTGAGAAAAAATGGAAGTAACAAAAATAAGAAGCCAAGTCTACGCATGACCCCACCGTTTTTAACAGAAATCCGATGCTAAATCTCCAAAGGATTTTAATTCAATACCTAAGTCGACGGAGAAATTAAGATTATTGTTGAAAATTAAAATTGAAACTAAGACTCTAACACGTGTAAAATTGTATCCATAGAACCATATGGGAAAAAAGAGCGTATGGAATCAACACCTATTATGATTATAGAAACACCTCTCGACTGCCAATATAGCAAATAACACCCTCAAAGAAAATGGAGACCGGGGTGTTGCCGTTGGCTACTATGCAAGCGGAACTCCCACTGTTTGTTTGACCCTCAGCGATAATAGTAGTGATTCAGATCCAGGCTATTCTCTTACAAATCCAGGTGGGGGCACCTTTAAGTTAAGTCCATGTAATGTGGACAGCATCAATACTGGGACATTCGATAAACCAGACACTATCATCTATGTCCAATCGTGTCCAGATGGTACAGTTTGCCCGTAAAAGCCCTTCTAACTAAGATCGGACTAACCTAAGTCTACTATCGATTTGAAAGGTTTTTGGCGTCATAGGAAACGGAACAATTTTGAAGACACCCCAATACCCCTTTTCCTCGTCTTCATAGCAAGAGAGGAGCTGCTCGCAAGGATTGATTCTTTTTTTAGCGATGTAGATCACTTCAGAGGGCATTTCTCTAAGACCTAATCTGTTTTTTGGAATTCGCAAAGAGACTGCCATCACATTTGGATTATCTGAGTGGTTGACAAATCGCGTAAAATTTCCCTGTTTTAACGCATCTAGCTTGGCTACATATTGCCTTCTTGCACTATAGGGACCATTTTTATCGAATATCTCCTGCTCTTCTTTCGTAAGATAGACTATATCGACAAGATCAAAGGCATAGGCCGCATCATCGACTCTACTTTTCCTTTCAAACGATACGTTACCAGAATAGGGAGCTATCACCTCCCCTCTCAGAATGGGTTTTGCATCAGGGTGTAGAAAAATGCCATACCCCAACTCCTTCGACAGTTTTTTCTTCACAAAGCGCTTTGGAAGGCCACAAACCTCGATCTCTTTTACTACCCTTGCGATCTCGGTCATTCTCTTCGTTGATGCAACAGTAAGAACGTCGCCATGTTTTTTCATTTCTCTCGAAATGATTCCCCGGAACTCATCGCTCATTTTTTGCCGTGGCAATCGAAATTTTTCCATTCTCTTCATTTATTACGAATGAGCATTAAATGGAATTAGAAATTAACCATTCTCATTTATGATCTCCCTCCTGCAAAATATCGATTTTGTAGAATAATTTAATTAAATTATTACTAATTTACTTAAACATGCTTTGTTTATATAATTACAAAAAAACAACGAGACTATTAATTATGAAATTTAATTTTTCTAGAAAAATATTTATTGGAATCCTATTAGGGGCAACCGCTTTCTCTCTGGCTACATGGTATGCTTGGCCAAAACCGATTACACGGGCAGCGGTCGATGTTGGCTCTGGAAGTATCAAGGTAACGATTGCTAAAGTAGATTCTCAGAGCGGGGAAATCAATAAAATTCTTTACTCTGAAGAACACCCAATTCCTTTTAAACGCGATATCCAAGTAGGAGGAAACTCCCAATTAAGTGAAAAAATTCAAACAGTGGCATTTGAAAAACTTAAAGATCTAAAAGAAGAACTATCAGTTCACCGGCCTACGGAATGGAAGGGAATTGCTACAGCAGCTTCTCGTCAAGCCACGAATGCTAGGGAGATGTACGAAACAATCAAAAGAGACTTAGGAATTGACATATCCATTATCTCTCAAAATGAAGAAGGCCGGCTTGGCTTTGCAACAGCGGCTGCAGTCAGTGGAATTCCCCAAGAAAAGCTAATCGCTGTCGATTCGGGCTCTGGAAGTTTCCAAATTACTACCCTCATTGATGGCGAGCTCTCAGTGATTGAAGGAGAACTTGGTTATATCCCCAGTTTAGAAACTCTCATGGATATTCGAGGAGAAAAACTCGATCTAGAAACACCTCCTGCTCCGGTCACTTTAGAAGAAGCCAAACTTCTAGTAAAAAGAATGAAAGAAAAGATGCCCTCACTACCGAGTGCTTTCTCAGAAAAATTCCAAAATTCCGACCCATCGGTTGTCGGAATCGGCAATGAAAATTTTATCTTTGCTATGGGCGCTACGGGTGTGGGAAAAAATAGTTTCACTAAAGAAGAATTATGGGATGCTATTACACACTATGCAGGCAAACCACCCGAAGAGCTTAAACAGTTTTCAAAACCAGATACTGCGGTTTTAGGAATGGTTCTACTCTACACCATCATGGATTCTATGCAACTAGAGCAAATCACCTCACATTATGCCAACGGTAGTTGTGAAGGGCTCTTAGTCGACGAGACCTACTGGGCCTAAGAAAGAATGTAACCTTAATTAAAGGTAAAGATGCGCTCCGCGACCCAAAAGTACGGCAACTCATAACTATGATAGCCACCTGTTTCGCCTCAGGGATTATTTTCCGCCTTTACCTTTCTTATTTTATCGAAACTTCTCCATAGGATTATTGAAGTTGGTATAGACTGGTTCCATGAATCAACAAAATCTCTCTTATCCCCTCTATTCAAGCTTGCGTGATCTAGGTCCTCATTTCATTGCAGAGGGGGAAGAGGTGGTAAAAGCCCTCTTTAAAAGCAACTTACAAGTCCTTTCTATTTTAATGGAAAAGCGCTACTTATCAAGAGTTGCTATTCCAGATGGGATTAAAATAGAAATCGCCACGCAAGAAGAACTACAAAAAATTACCGGATATAAAATGCACCAAGGGATTATGGCCCTTGGGGTAAAACCTCCCAATATTCCCCTAGAAGAGATGCAAGGAGCCGCACTTGTTCTTAATGGGATAGTCGACCCAGAAAATGTTGGAGCGATTATTAGAAATGCCGTTGCTTTCGGAATTTGCAATCTCATCGTCGACACTTATACATCCCCTCCCTACCTAAGGAGGACGATTAAAGTCTCTCGAGGTGCACTTTTTCAGATGAAAGTCCATACCACAAATAACTTACCCACTCTTCTTAAAGACAAAAATGGGGTAGCCACCTCTTTAAGCAATCAAACTATCCCCCTGGAGGAATCTCTTTTCCCTAAAGACCCCTACTTCATTTTTGGTAGAGAGTCGACAGGCATCGACACAGAGATTCTTAAAAAAGTGCCACTTCATGTTAAAATCCCCATCGACCCCATTGTAGATAGCCTCAATGTTGCCGTTGCATCCGGTATCGTGCTCTACCATTACACCCGTTTAAAAACCCCTTAATTCTAATAAAGACTTTGTTTATACTTCTATTGATTCAAATTACTGATAAATAGGAGAATATCCATGAGGCACCTGCTTTCTATACTTTTAATCACTTGTTATTCTATAGGTTATGCTGAAATGGGTTTTCCAAATACTAATTTAATCACTGAGGGTTTGCCTGAGATTTCGAGAGAAATTGTTGCAAGCGTTCAAAAATACACACACTTTCGACCAACTCTGTTATTGGATTTGCACCCCACTAAACGACAAATGTTGGTTAAAACGCGCCCTGAAGAAGCTCAAGTAATGCAGTTGCATATGATCGACGATGCTGACGGTATGCCTATATGTTTGACTAATTTCCCAAACGCTATTCTAGACGCTCTCTATCAACCTACTGAAGGACGATACTGTGTTTTTAGTAAAGACATGGATGGTAACGAAAAATATCAAAACTACCGGTATGACTTTGATACCGGCTGCATCACTTTGCTGACAGATGGTCAATCACGCAATCAATTGGGCGTCTGGTCACCTAAAGGTGACAAAATGGCTTTTACTTCTAATGAACGAAATGGCAAAGACCAAGATCTCTATATGATTGACCCCTTACATCCAGAATCTAAACGCTTAGTCGTAGAATTTTCTGCTGGTGATAGCTGGTCGATTGAAGATTGGTCGCCAGATGGTACTACGTTGCTACTATCTGAATATCTTTCTGTAAGTGATACCAATCTTTGGTCTTTCAATCTTGCTGAGAATAGCCTTACGCTACTCACCCCTAAAACTCAAGGGGACCAAACCGCTTATTTCCAAGCACAATACAGCCCTGATGGAAACTCCATTTTCTTTATTACCGACAAAGATTACGAATTTAATACCCTTGCCAACTTGAATGTAAAAACAGGTCAATTAAAGTATTTAACGCAACATGTAAATTGGGATATCGATTTGTATGAAATTTCCCCTAATGGTAAGCAAATCGTATACGTGAGTAATCAAGATGGCATTAGCTATACTCACCTCTTAACCTTGTCAGAAAATGGTAATGAGGAGCATCTACTAAAAGAAATCCCCCACGGTGTCATCGGTAAAATTACCTGGGAACCAAATGGTAAAAGCTTACGTTTCAATTTGAGTGGTGCTAAAACAGTCAACGATGTTTATACCCTCGAATTAAATAATGGTTGTTTAAAACGGCTGACGAAAAACCCATCACCCATGGAAACAGACTCTTTTGTGGAACCTGAATTGGTGACATGGGAATCGTTCGATGGTAAACGAATTAGCGGCTTTCTTTATCGCCCTCTAAAGGTGAATCAAGTTAGACCTCCTGTACGCATTATCATCCATGGAGGTCCTGAAGCACAGTTCAGACCTGAGTTTTTAGGATCGCTCAACTACTACATCGATGAACTTGGGATTGCTTTATTGTTCCCTAACATTCGAGGGTCTACCGGTTACGGAAAAACGTTTCTACAATTACCAAACGGTCTAAAACGAGTTGATGCCTATGAAGATATCAATGCTCTTTTAGATTGGATTAAAGGACAACCTGACTTAGATGGTGATCGTATCATGGTGTCTGGTGGCAGCTATGGTGGCCATACTACCTTAGCTGTTGCTACCCGTTATAACGAGAAGGTTGCTTGTTCTCTTTCAATCGTAGGGATGTCAAATTTAGTCACTTTTTTAGAAAACACTGAAATACGTAGGCGAGATATGCGTCGGGCTGTCTATGGTGATGAAAGAATTCCAGCCATACGCGATTTCCTAACATCCATTGCACCAATTAATCATGCTAAAGCGATTACTAAACCAATATTTGTCATCCAAGGATTGATGGATCCACGTGTTCCCTATTCCGAAAGTGAACAAATCGTAAAAACTCTAAAGAACATCAATACGCCAGTATGGTTTTTGACAGCCAAAAATGAAGGTCACGGTTTCTCGAACAAGGAAAATGTAGATTTCCTTTTCTACGCCACAACCGAATTCATTAAAAGACATCTACTTTGCCCTAATGAGTAAAGATATACCTTCATTGCCAAACTGCTAATAGGATTCCTATCATTTCAATACTAATAAAAAAATAGCCTAGGTCAATAAAATAGACGCGAATGGGTTTTTTCGCCCAGATAACGCCTGAAAAATGAGTTGTAGCAACTAAACCAAGCCATAAATAGAAACCCAAGAGCATCCCCTCTCTCCAAGTCGTGATCTCAAATCGATGTATGAGAAAATCAAGGATCGATACTGTGATCAAAGAGACTAATACACTGCCTGCGTAATGCCAAGGTGTGGGTTTTAGTTTTTTTAGATCAAATTTGTAGGCCTTTGCCCAGATTGGACCTACTAACAATGGTGAATACCATAGCATGCCTAACAAGATATTTAGAATGGTTACAACTACTACAGGAACTACGTATGAGAAAGTCATTGATTCTTACCCTTTTTTCTAAAAATAGAAAGGGCACTTAAGCTTACGCGAAAGCACCCTCCAATGTGGACTCCGGCTGAAGGATTCGAACCTACGACCAATAGATTAACAGTCTTGCGCAAAGCAGCCCTCCACAGGACTCCACCTCGTGTAACGGCAGCCATGATAAGGCTTCAAGAGATTTTTAATCAAGGTCAAAAACGGTGACTTTCGGTGAAATGTTGTGGGCAACTGGAGCAAAAGTGGAGCATACTTTCCCTCTCAACTTGCTGGAATACACCGAAAGAGATAAGCCTGTTTAATACTAAATTTGAATTTTTGTGAAAGATCATCACAGTTAAGAATATCCATAGGATGTCCATTTGGTACATTATACTCTTTTTGAAGAGTCAAAACGACGGGATCATCTGAATCAAGTAACTATACGAGACAAAGACACTAACTCGTGCGAAGATAATTTACCTTGTACACAGGTTGCTATGATTTTATACGACTCAACATCAGAAGAATTCAACCAAGTAGCAGAAACTGTACTGGGTGCGCAGCCAAGCGCCTGTGCGGCTCGATATTGCAATCTACGATACTTGGTCAATGCTTCTCCTATTTTTTCATCAGGAATGGCATCGCATTTCTTTTTTATAGGTTCGGGTTGTTCGCAATTCATTGGTAAGGAATGTTGTTCTTCTTTCATAGTTTTACCTCTTGTATGAATTTAGTGAAGTTACCTTCACAGGTATTGCCATAACCATTTCAATTGTTTTCTAGAAGAAAGAGAGTAACACCTGTGAATATTACTCCACTAACTTCACTCTTCTACTTTTTTAATCTCTATGCCTCTCCAAAAGTCCCCCCACAAAGATGAGTCTTTTGATATCCCTGTCTTTCAAGGTACTGGGTAATATCAGGATAGCTCGGAATTTGGTGACCTTCTTCCTTACAGAAGTCTCTAACGCTATCTCTAAAGACTGAGCATTTGACCGAAAACTCTGGGACTTTCTCACAGCGATCCCTTAAGAATATCTCGATGCCATTATTCTCCTCTCGATAACTCGCCACTGCTGTTTGTACTTTCTTGGTGAGAAGAAGTCCCTTGTTCAGATACTCCATGCATCCTCTTACCAACCAATCCAGAAGGATCGAATTACATTAACTGGTATGGAAAAAGTCAATCGGGAGGCCTCATATGCCAAGTGCGTCGTGGAAAACACCTCCCCAGGCATTTATTTTGCTCCCGCAAATGACACTCCCTGGTACAATGGCTATTACGCGTTTGATGTAAACAATAGCCGAGTAGAATTCAGCTTTAGCGTAAGTAATAGGTAATAAGCATGTTATTAAAAAGATTTTTTTGGTTTATTCCCTATTGCCTCACTAACTCGGCGATTATTTTTTTCTTTACTACTTGGTGCTTCCTTGTAGGAGATGCCTATTCAGATCCAATTTTAAGACCGACGTTGTATAACTTTTCTATACTATTTGCCCTCTTATTACTTCTGTCAGTGCCACGATATTTGATTAAAGGCAAGATTCCCGATTCCTTTGACAAGGGGATAAAACAAGGCCTGCTTTTCATTGCAAAGAACGTTCTTGGCTGGTCTGTTTGTTTTCTTATCTTGAAACTTAATAAATCCTCTGGCCGCTTATTATCAATATATCAAGTCAGTATGATGTTTTTGTTCCTAATGAGTCTTTACGCCCATTATCGTTGGGGAAAATGGACGAAAAAGGCCGAACTATAGATCTACCCAGCTATCCAAAAATCTCGTTATTCATCCGCAGTTATGGCAGAACTAGAAACTCGAGCATTAAAAAGAGCCAAGGCGGAAGGCTTGGAGCCTTGCACAGATGAGTTTGGAGAATGGATGAGGACTAGAAAACCAGATCCTCGTGGAATTCCTCCTTCTGTCGTTGAAGCAGAAATTAAAAACCCCGGTAGTACAAACGTTGAGGTTATTCTAAATGAAAGTGGGGATGTTATCACTGTTATTTCAAAAGGTAAAAAATGAAAGCTGATATTACGGAATTACTTATATTCTTTGATGAATTGATGAGTCATACTGATGAAGAAAAGGGAATATATTGGTTTAAAACAAACAGAGCTGATGGCTTTGAAATCACTTTAGTTTTATCAATTTATGAAAATCATGTTGGTGTTATCGTTCGAATGTTAAACCAAAGTATCGCATCTCTGAGTTTAGAAAATTGTTCTGAAGTTAGAATTCTTGATCAAGAACGAAAATGTCTGGAAGTTTTGCACGAAGAAAAGAATGGTCGTTGTTTTTTATCCTTATTGGAAGGCACGATTTTGACCTATGAAGAACAATAACCCCTCTTCCTCAGGCTTTAACTGGGTGAGGTTGAAAGTCGATTCCATTATGCAGGGTATAGATGAATCTCTGTGTCGTGATGATGTTTTTGTTCCTAATGAGTCTTTACGCCCATTATCGTTGGGGAAAATGGGCGAAAAAGGCCGAACTATAGATCTACCCAGCTATCCAAAAATCTCGTTATTCATCCGCTCAACCACCTTAAAAATATGTTTCTGCGGCAAGTGGTTGTACCGCTTCGTGACCTCCAAACGCTTATGTCCTAACAAAATTCCGATCTCTACAAGGCTTAACCCCGACATCGCCATATAACTCGCCGCAGAGTGCCTGAGATCATGAAATCGAAAATCTTCGATTCCAGCCTTCTTCAAAGCTGTAAGCCAGGGTCGACGTATTGCAATAGGTTTCGATGTCACCTTTCCTGGAAATAGGAGCTGTGTTTTAAGCCCCCTCTCCTCAAGAAGCTTCTTCAATAGCCCCAGGGCACGCCCGCAAGTGGAATCGTTCTACAGCTGCCATTCTTGGTTTCCTCTAAAATGATCTGCTGTCTTGCAAGATCTACCTGTGACCAAGTGAGATTCATTAGCTCACCTGAGCGCATTCCCGTGCTGATCGCCAAGACAACCACAGTATACAAAATGGGGCTCTCACTCTCCTTGCAGGCATTTAGTAGTCTCTCCCTCTCTTCATCACTCAAAAAGCACACCCTTCCAGCAGGTTCTCTCGGTTTGGAGATCTTAGAAACAGGTGAAGATTCTACCCAGCCAAATTCCTTTATACCGACGGTAAAAACATGGCTAATCGCCGCGATATACCTTACGTATGGCTACACGATATGACACAAAAGAATATCCTCCTTGTAAGTCTGCTTATCGGACTTTTTGAGGATTCTTTTGACACCTTTTTTGAGAGTGGAGCATCGACTTCTTTTGGGGATAAAAAAAGCAGTCAAGAAACACTCCCAACTGCTTTAAATACAAGATTCTCCGGCTGAAGGATTCGAACCTACGACCAATAGATTAACAGACGGTCTCCTCAGAAAACTCTGAACACACTAGAATATGCCAGAGCTGAGTTTTCTAAGGAAGCCCGAAGTTGAAAGATTCCATCGTATTCAGAAATATTTCTTAAAGTTCAGGTCACTTGCGTAAAAAATGCGGAAAATCGTGAAGTAAAACATCTAGTCCTATAGAATTTTTATTTTTAACCCTACAAAGAAATTATGGATAGCGCTCTCATTGACAGCTCCCTTATTCTTTATCAAACAGAAGATGGGCAAACTCGAATAGAAGTCAGACTTCTTGATGAGAGCGTATGGCTTTCTCAAGCACAAATGGCTGAATTATTTAATAAAGACAAAAGAACCATTTCCGAACACATACAAAATATTTTCAAAGAAGGTGAACTATACGAAAATGCAGTTATCCGGAAATTCCGGACAACTGCCACCGATGGTAAAAACTATGAGGTATTACATTACAATCTAGACGTCATAATTTCAGTCGGTTACAGAGTTAGCTCGCACAGAGGCACCCAATTTCGTATTTGGGCAACAGCTAGATTAAAAGAGTATCTGATTAAAGGGTTTGCATTGGATGATGAGAGATTAAAGCGTCTTGGCGGGGGCAACTATTTTGACGAACTTCTTTCTCGTATTCGAGATATCCGCTCTTCAGAAAAGGTCTTTTGGAGAAAAGTCTTAGATATTTATGCAACAAGTATTGATTATGATCCTAACATTGAGACATCTAAAGAGTTTTTCCGCATTGTCCAAAATAAAATGCATTGGGTTGCCCACCGTCATACTGCAGCTGAAGTTATTTATGAAAGAGCCGATGCAACCAAAGAACATATGGGATTAACCTCTTGATCCGGAAAAAACATTCATAAGACAGATACTGAAATTGCTAAAAATTATCTAAATGCTGACGAATTAAACATCTTAAATCGGCTTGTTTCAATGTATCTCGATTTTGCAGAACTCCAAGCTTTAAACAAACAACCTATGCACATGAAAGACTGGGTAATCAAATTAGATGATTTTCTACGCATAACTACCGGAAACATTCTTTCACATGCAGGAAAAATCAGCCATCAGGCTGCACTTAACAAAGCTCGAGAAGAATACCAAAAATATCAAGATAAGTTGGAAAGCAATTTGTTATCCACTATTGAAAAACACTTTCTACAATCGGTTAAGGAAGTTGAACAGATAGATATTAAATCTTAAATTTATCTAACATTTTTCTCCCAAACGACATACCCTTCCATATCATAAGCTCCTATGACAATGTTAGTAGTCTTAGCTGCGATATCCCGAATTAATTCTATTGTTAAGTTATCTTGGACAGACAAAATTGGCTCTGAAGTAATTACGTTCATATAATACCACTGAGCATTACTATATCGAATTAGGTGCATCCCCTTTTCTAAAGAAAACTCATCTCCCCTTAAATAATAAAACACCTCTTCCTCAAAGTAGGCGGTATTTTCTTCAGTCTGTTCTCCTAAAAAATCACTCTTCGATCGTACTAGATCCTCAAATAGACACCACAAGTTTTTATTCTTCCCCAATAACTCATCTAAATATTGGGCAAGTTCCAAAACAGAGGTAGATTTTTTTCTCGCCGGGTATTCTTTTCCTAAAACGACCATTGTTTCTAAAGGATTCTCAGGAAGAATGCCTCCGAATCGAAAATTATAAATTCCATTTATACCTGCACTTTGAGCAGTCACAGCAAAAAACTTGCCATCGTCAAAATTGACCACTTTTAGAAGCTCCTTAGCTAAAGCATTACCATCGCTCAAAACACCTAAGCAATATTCCTTTGCTTCATCACATTTAAGTGGTGTTTTCATTATTTGTTTTTCCATAGTTACTTCCAATTTCCATCAAGGAAAAGATCGTATTCTTGCCCATTTGGATCCTTATAACCCCAATGAGGACCTTTTGGTTCCGGATGTTTTAAATCTGGGTGAAGTTTTTCCTCAGTTTTTGGATTATACCAATTACCTCTTCCACTCTTTGGATCACCTTTTCCCTTCCAAACAAAACCCTCTCCCGGGCACTTTGAAGGATCAGTTCCTAATTCTTTGCCATTAAATGGAGGCTCATCTTTTTTGCTCTCCTGCCAATGATCATATGCTTTATAACCCCAATAACCAACTGTTGCTCCAGCAGCTGCCGCTATTGCATAAGGAGCCCAAATTGGAGCAGTAATGGTAGCTCCGGCACCCCAAGCAATACTTAATAATGGTATAGCCCATTCACCATTTGGATCACAACAATAGGCAAATGGATTATCAAGACAGTACTGATAGAAATTAGGCCCCTGTTCCATAGGATCAGACGTAAGCCACTGTTTAAGATCCGGAGCATAATAACGCCTTCCAAAATAAACAAGTCGTGCTTCTTTATCATAGCATTTTCCTGCAAATATCCATGAAGTTGGTGCATTATCGGGAAGATCCCTACCAAAAGGATCTTCACTATGGGTCATAATCACTTCTCTATTAGAAATGTTAATCAAACGTATGATATTACCCTGCACATCATGAATAGGTGCATAAATTGCATCGTTTGTCTCTATTGCAATTGGTCTTAAAATATCTTTATGCGTTGATAATCCAGGTATACGAAGTTCCTTAACCTGTGAATTTCTATCAAAAATCGCCATTTCATTGTTACCAAAATAGATATAATATTCAGTCTCCTCATTAATCGTTCTAGATATCCTTCTTCCAAAACGATCATACGAGTACTCGATCACGTAATCAGGAGTAATAACCTTACCCAAGTTATTTTCATCATCATAAATGAATTGATCTTCGCCTCTCTGCACCACATTCCCAAAAGAATCATACAGACAAAGTTGCTCTACATCTCCTGCAATCATCTGATTCAATTCATTATAGGCATATTCCCTCAAAACACCGTCAAATGTATGTTTTATAAGATTATGATTCTCATCATATTCGCATACTTCCAAACCGAAAGGACTCTTAACAACTCTATCACCCTCATAAACAACTTCCCCCAAATCCCCAATCAAGCTCTCCGAAACTAGCCTACCACTCTCATCATAACAATATGAATGTGTATACATCACCTCATCTGAAGGAGAAAGCCGTTCTACCTGTAAAAGATGTTGATCATCGCTAATATATCGAACACTTCCATGTTCACCTAAAGTTAGTATCTGCTCATCAGCAGAAAGCACGAGCGAAAAACAGGAAATCAAACAAATCAAGAATCTCATAAATTACTCCAATAAAAAGTTGAAGAGTAACTAAAAGTAAATATCATGTAGAGAAAAACCACATTATTCAGAGAAATTCTAAATCACTCAGCTTTTTTCAGATTTCTTCTTTTTCCAATATTCAAGCATCCCTTTTCGTGCAGCTTGCCTACACCGCTCTTTTCCCTCTTCAGTCTTCGCACCTGAACTCAACCCTCCATGCATACGACAACGACCATTTATAGGCTTATCTGTTTTGGAATCAACTACAACTTTCGCATTACAAGCATGCCCATCACGACATTTAGCTCCACAAACTGGACGATTACGCTTTCTTCTCCTTGCATTTTTCCAATGGATATCCTGACTCTCCTGCAAACGCAAATAATTTTCCGGCAACCACCATTCACCCATATGCACCCCATGACGCACGCGCACATTTGGCTAAGACAAATTCAGCATAGAGAGCTTCCAAAGTCATTACCTTTCCCATTTACCCATAAACTCCCCTTTTTATCGAAATCATTAGGGAAAACTTCTCTCAATGATACTTCAAATAGGAATTTTAAAGAGAATTAGAAGCTAAAATTTGACTAACAGACAACCGATATTGACAGAGATCACAAGTTGAAGAAGATTCCGGAACAGCATTTAAAAGCAAGCATGCATAAATCTCTTGGAGCTTAGGCTCAATCCAATCATCACTGCCCTTATAAGGAAT
>CAYZDL010000011.1:0-57021 GCA_964477345.1 uncultured bacterium | reverse complement strand
CGAAGGTGAGAAAGAGATAGGACATGACACTCATGGAAGAGAAAAAAGAAAAAGACAAAAGCAAAGCATATGATGCCAGTTCGATCACTGTGCTAGAGGGTTTACAGGCCGTTCGCGAAAGACCTGGGATGTACATCGGTGATACAGGTATCAATGGATTACACCAATTGATCTATGAAGTTGTAGATAACTGTATCGATGAGGCGATGGCAGGTCATTGTGATCGCATCTTGGTAACCTTAGATAAAAACGGTGGGGTTACTGTAGAGGACAATGGTCGCGGAATTCCTATTGAAACTCATGAAAAAGAATCGAAAAAGCAAGGGCGCGATGTTTCTGCTGTTGAGGTAGTCATGACCATCCTCCACGCAGGAGGTAAATTCGACAAAGATACGTATAAAGTTTCTGGGGGATTGCACGGCGTCGGTGTCTCTTGCGTAAACGCCCTTTCAAAGTTGCTTAAGGTTAATATTTGTAAAGGTGGGCACGAATATACAATTTCTTTCTGCCGAGGAAAAGTCGTTGAACCTATAAAAAAAGTGGGAGATTCGAAAAAACGGGGAACAACAGTCTCATTCATTCCCGATGATCAAATTTTTTCAGTGACTACAGTCGATTATGATACGATTTATAATCGTCTTCGTGAGCTTGCCTTCCTCAATAAAGGACTTGAAATCGTATTCAATGATGAACGAAATAACGATCACCCTGAAGCAGTCTTTAATGCTGAAGGGGGAATTGTTTCCTTTGTCCAGTTCCTAAACGAAGCGAAAACACCCTTATTCCCGGAGCCGATCTATATCAGGGGAACTAAGGAACTTCACGATGGGACTCTTGAGTTTGAAGTAGCCATGCAATGGAATGAAACTTATAGTGAAACGGTCTTTTCTTATGTCAATAACATTGCGACAAGACAAGGGGGAACACACTTAACAGGGTTTTCAACAGCCCTTACACGGGTTTTGAACACCTATATTAAGAATCATAACCTCTTAAAAAACGCAAAAACAGCTATTACCGGGGATGACGTCCGTGAAGGGATGACAGCAATCATCTCTGCCAAAGTCCCAAATCCGCAATTTGAGGGGCAAACAAAACAAAAATTAGGGAATGGAGATGTTGGTTCTGCAGCTCAGCAGATTGTAGGGGAAGAATTTTCTACTTTTATGGAAGAGCACCCCTCTATCGCAAAAATTATCGTCGATAAGGCTGCTTTAGCGTCTCAAGCACGAGAGGCTGCAAGAAAGGCAAGAGAGCTTACCCAGAGAAAATCAGTACTCGATAGCGCAAGGCTTCCTGGAAAATTGACCGACTGCTCCGAGCGCAATCCTGCAAAGTGCGAGATTTACATCGTTGAGGGAGACTCAGCGGGTGGATCAGCTAAAGGGGGCCGTGATCGTCGCTTCCAAGCTATTTTACCGATTCGTGGTAAAATTTTGAACGTTGAGAAGTCTCGACTTCAAAAAGTATTGCAAAACACCGAGGTAGGGTCGATGATTTCGGCTTTTGGGTGTGGAATCGGGAAAGATGGGTTTAATCTAGAGAAGCTTCGCTACCACAAAATCATCCTAATGACGGATGCCGATGTCGACGGATCTCACATTCGTACCCTATTGTTGACGTTTTTGTACAGACACATGCCAGCTTTGATCGAAAATGGCTACGTTTATATTGCTCAGCCACCCCTTTATAGAGTCACAAGAAAGAAAGTCTCAAAATATATCCATTCTGAAAGAGAAATGGATGAGTATCTTCTTAATCTCGGGATTAGCGATATCCACCTCAGGATGGCCTCACACAATACTTATTTAGAGGCATCCGAAGCAAAATCATTGTTAGAGGGAATTTTACGCATTGAGGGGTTGATCATCGGCCTTGAAAGAAAAGGTATCCCGTTTAGAGAATTTATCTCCCGTCGAAATGATGAAGGACGCCTGCCTAAGTACCAGGTGATGATCAAGGATCAACCTGTGATGGTTTATTCTAAAGATGAGCTCTCTCAACTAAGAGAAGAAGATGCGAATGATCAGCGGCAGAGATTTCAAGAAATGCTTAATCCTGAAATGCCCCAGGAAGAGAGAGACGTCAAGATTGTGGCCTTTAAGCCAAAGTCTCTACCTTACCTAGACCTCTATGAGCAAGAGCTTTTGAATCGGGTCGAAGAGGTTTTGGCAGAATTTTCATTCACTCTCGATCAATACGTCAAGGCTGAAGGGAAAATTCTCGATATCATCGAAGAAAATGGTGAAGAGAGTCCTCAATACACCCTTAAAGAAATTATAGAATACATCAGACTAAATGGTCGAAAAGGGATTGAGATTCAAAGGTACAAGGGTCTTGGAGAGATGAATGCCGATCAACTTTGGGAGACGACGATGGATCCAAAAGTAAGGACTCTCATTCAAGTGACAATCCACGACGCTGCATCAGCAGATTACATGTTCTCCATGCTCATGGGAGAAGAGGTCAAACCACGGCGTACTTTTATTGAAAGTCACGCTCTTAGTGTAAAAAACTTAGATATTTAAGAAGGGAACCATGGAAGGCGAAAATCATTACATTGATGGCGCAATTGTCGAGCGCAATGTCGAAGAAGAGATGAAGGACAGCTACCTTAGGTACTCGATGTCTGTGATTATTTCACGGGCACTTCCTGATGCTAGGGATGGACTCAAACCATCTCAAAGGCGAATCCTTTATGCAATGAGGCAATTAAATTTAACTCCTGGGGCCAAGCATAGAAAGTGTGCTAAAATTGCCGGTGATACATCGGGGGATTTTCACCCACACGGTGAGACGGTTATTTACCCTACACTGGTCCGAATGGCGCAGCCTTGGATGATGAGGTATACTCTCGTTAATGGGCAAGGAAACTTTGGATCGGTCGATGGAGATCCACCAGCCGCTATGCGTTATACGGAAGCCAGATTGACTGCCTCTGCAATTGCTTTAATGGAAGATCTAGATAAAGAGACTGTCGATTATGTTGCTAACTATGACGAAACAAAGAAAGAACCCGTAGTCTTCCCCTCGAAGTTTCCGAATCTTCTCTGTAATGGATCTTCGGGGATTGCCGTCGGTATGGCAACTAACATTCCTCCTCACAACCTGAACGAATTAATCGACGCTACGACCCTTGTAATTGACAACCCAAAGGTGTCGATCGAAGAGATCATGAAAGTGATGCCAGGACCCGATTTTCCAACGGGCGGGATCATTTGCGGCGTTACAGGAATTCGTGAGGCGTTCCACACAGGTCGCGGTAAACTAAGAGTCCGTGGAGTGATGCGCGTTGAAGAAGATAAAAATGATCGACAAAGGATCGTTATCGATGAATTGCCTTACAACGTCAACAAGGCGATGTTAATTACTCGTATTGCCGAATTGGTGAACGAGAAGACAATTACTGGTCTTTCTGATATCCGCGATGAATCTGATAAAGGGGGTATGCGTGTTGTCCTCGAAATGAAGAGAGGCGAAATTGCCGATGTGATCATCAATCAGCTCTTCAAGTATACAGATTTACAAGTTACCTTTGGCTGCAATATGCTAGCCCTTGAAAACGGGCTTCCACGTACTATGAATATCAAGCACATGATCTGTGCTTGGGTCGATCACAGAATCGAAGTTGTCAGAAGACGTACCCGCTTTGAGCTCAAAAAAGCAGAGGCAAGAGCCCATATCTTGGAAGGTTACCTCAAGGCGCTCGATCATTTAGACGAAATCGTAGCTCTTATCAGAAGATCAAGCGACCGTGCTGAAGCAAAAATAGCATTGGTGGCTAAATATGACCTCTCTGACAAGCAAGCCGATGCAGTTCTCGAATTAAGACTCTACCAATTGACAGGGCTAGAGCGCGAAAAGGTCGAAGCAGAGTACAAAGAGCTTTTAGCAAAAATCGAAGAGTATCGTGCAATTTTGGCCTCAGAGTTTAGAGTGCGCGGGATCATTAAAGATGAGCTTGATTCGCTAAGAAAATTAGAAAAAGAAGGGGAGAGAAGAACTGTCATTACTCCTCTTGATGAAGAGACGTTTGAGATGGAGGATTTGATCTCGAATGACGCTGTAATCATCACAATTTCTACCGATGACTATATCAAACGAATGCCTATGGACACCTTTAAAGAGCAGAAACGGGGCGGACATGGTGTGATAGGTCTCGATGCAAAGAAAGAATCTGAGGGACTTAAAGACGTCTATGTTGCTAATACGCATGACCACCTTCTAGTTTTTTCAAACTTTGGACGTTGCTATTGGCTAAAAGTTTGGCAGATCCCTGAAGGGGGCCGCCGGACAAAAGGTAAGGCACTCGTCAACTTGCTTGAAGGATTGCAAAAAGATGAGAAAATTGCCGCCGTCTTACGTGTTCAAAGCTTTGAAGAAAATGCCTCTATCCTCTTCTCAACAAAAAGAGGTGTGATTAAAAAGACAGATCTCGTTAGTTACTCATCACCCAGAAAGAAAGGGGTGTATGCGATCACAATCGATGAAGGTGATGAAGTGATCGATGCTTCCCTCGTTCGCGAAGGAGAACAAGTAATGCTATTTACTCGTGGTGGGATGGCGGTTCGCTTTGATCAAGCGATGGTACGTGCAATGGGACGTACTGCAAGAGGAGTACGAGGTGTCACCTTGAAAGAGAAGGATGACAAGGTTGTCTCTTCGATCATTGTCAGCGAAGGCCACTCAGTCCTCGTAGTTTGCGAAAATGGATTTGGAAAACGGTCAAAAGTAACCGATTTCAGACAGACAAATCGCGGAGGAAAAGGAGTTCGTTCAATTATCACGAACAAGAGAAATGGTAGCGTAGTCGGTGTCATTGCTGTTCGAGATGAGGATAGCGTACTAATGATGTCAAACTCAGGGCAAACTCTAAGAACCTCAATGAAAAATATCCGAGTTATGGGCCGATCAACACAAGGTGTTAAGTTAGTACATCTTGGGCCAGAAGACTTCCTAGTTGCCATCCAGAAGATAGAAGCGATCGACAATGAAGAAGTGGTAGATGAAGTTTTAGAGGGTGTTCCTGTTATACCTGGAGAGGTGTAGATGAACAAAAAGGGTTCTGGACTTTTTGTGACAATTGAGGGTGGTGAAGGGTCGGGAAAATCGACCCTGATCGATCGCCTCTACACTTACTTGATTCAAGAAGAGAATCTCTCTGTTGTTAAGACTTTTGAACCAGGAGGAACCCCCTTTGGCAAGCTCGTCAGAGAAATTCTCCTTGAAAAGCACGATGTTCAAATGTCTGGTAAATCTGAGCTTCTCCTCTTTCTTTCCGATCGGGCCCATCATGTCGAGACACTAATTAAGCCTGCACTCGAAAAAGGGATGGTTGTTTTATGCGACCGGTTTACCGATTCATCCCTTGCATACCAAGGCGGTGCTAGGCAAATTGCAAAAATCGATCCCAAGATGGAAGAGGTGTGCCTTTTTGCTACGGGGGGATTGGTTCCTGATATTACCTTTTACCTCGATATTGAACCACAAGAAGGGCTAGCCCGCATCAAAAGGGGAAAGGACCGACTTGAAAAAGAACACCTCTCTTTTCACGAGCGTGTTCGTGAAAATTACCTCTTACTTGCTCAAAAACATCCAGAGAGGATTGTCGTACTCGATGCCACAAAATCGACCGATGAAGTCTATCAAGCGGCACTAAAAAAACTTGAAGAGACTTATCATGCTCTCTAAAATTATTGAAAATGAGGCTTTTGGCTCGCCCTTCATCATCGAAGGAGAAAGCCGCGATAAAGCCTATGAAGCAGCCGTTGATTTTGCAAAAAAGATCCTACTTCGCTATTCTTCTCCCACAACCCCGATAAAACTTGAAAAGGGGTCTCATCCCGATTTTTTGACTTTCAAGCCTGAAGGGACCCGGTCTATGCACGCAATTGCTGATATCAAGCGACTGATCGATGATGCGGTGATGCCACCGTTTGAGGGAAAATATAAAGTTTATCTCATTGTCGACGCAGAAGCGATGCTTCCCGTACATGCTAATGCCCTTTTAAAGACCCTTGAGGATAAAAATGACCGCACAGTGATCATCCTTACCACCGCCGATTCAAGCCAACTCCTTCCGACGATCGTCTCTAGATGCAAAATCGTTACTCTTAATGATAGAGAAGCTAATTTATCGATTGATGCTGAATTCCAAGCTCAAATAACCACTCTATTGCAGGCAGCAGTTTCGCGAAATTTCACTCAAGCCTTTACCAAAGTCGCTCCCATTGAAAAAGCGATTGAGAATGGGGGAGTACGTAAGCTTGAAGAATTTATCGAGATTATCTTAGTATTCTATCGGGATCTGATGATTCAATCGAAATTGGCCACATTT
Organism: uncultured bacterium; assembly: GCA_964477345.1. GTDB lineage: Bacteria > Chlamydiota > Chlamydiia > Chlamydiales > 2-12-FULL-49-11 > JAJZEO01. Next base: position 50,684 of record CAYZDL010000011.1, on the reverse strand, counting down.
GAAAAGATCAACGAATTGACAAGACAAATATCCCTCGGATACCAAAGGCATATCAAAATTAAAACGCTCGTCGAGCAAGTAGTTATTTGTTGCAGCACCGCCTGACTTAGCCTATTAAATAGTAATTCGGTAGTTTTGTATAATGAGCTTAGGCTATCGCGATTGATTGCCTTCTATTTCCTTCACTAGAAGGTCGTATGGCATGGTTTATTTGATTTGTAATTAATAGTAAAAATAGAAAGAGGATTTTATGAAACATAAAAAATCTAAAAAATCTAGAAAACCTAAGGAACAAAAAACACTTAAAGCAGGCATTTGTTGCTGCAAAGTCGATTGTTACAATAAGTTTATACCACAATTGAGGGCATGCCATTCGGAGACTACATGCGTGCAAAAGGCAAATTCGGCGCTCGATGATTGTCTTAGCGTCTGTCTGTAATAAATCTTCTACTAATATGGGGAGCTTCTTCAAGGCTTAAACGGAAGTTTCCCATCATGGTAAGATAAGCGATTCATTCAGAATCATTAGTGATCTTCATACAGCTATATCCGATCACTCTCCCGTAGCATTCAATCAAGTGGCGAACTCCATTTCTAGCTCGGTGGGGCTTTTCTTCGGTGGACAATCCATAAAATTTAGCAATCATGTCTTTTGATAAACCAATTTCTTCAATAGCGCACCCCTCGCGTAGGCTCCGGGCCCAATGCATCGAGGCTAAATCTAGCCAATTATAGGGGAAACTTAGCTCTTCTTGTACCTGTGTTGGGATGATCTTTGTGAAGAACATCCTATCAAATGAGGGATTTTGACAAATAAAAATAGCTTCTCTACGTACGAGGTGGTGCTTTTTAAATAGGGCGAGAATTTCTTCGCGGACTGTAGATAACGGTTTTCCCTCTTGGAGCTCTTCAAAAGTGATTCCTGTGAAGGCCAGAGAGGTCTTATCGCTTTTGCCAAAAGCTTCCTCTGAGATCTGGATTAGTGTCTCATAACGATCAATGATGATCCCATTCTCAAGATTGATTAGCTCAAGCGCGATCTCTACAGCTTGATGCTCTTCAAAATTTAATCCATTAGTTTCTGTATCTAAAAATATTCCGATCAAACTGTATGGCTCCAAAATTTCGATCATAATCAAGGAAAACTTTATCGGGTAGAAATTTATTAAAGTATCAGACCGATCGTAATCATATTCTCTTCATTAGTGGTATAAACCCCCTATTTTAAAATAATTTATACCTATATGAGTTCTTTTTAATTTTCTCTCTTTGAACTTGGACACAAGTTATGGTATGATCCCCTGACAAAGTTTTTAGGATTAATGAACAGATGAAAACCAAATTCAACGAGTGCTTACTTCATTTTCTTTATAGTCAGGAAATTACAGGAGCCTTAACCGACGTATCCGATCTTAAATGGACCATGAAGCTTCTCTTGATTTCTAAGCAGAATGTCCAAGAAGCGCATCTTTTGGCTTCGCAGATTGTTCAAAATATTCCACATCTCGATGAAGAGATTAAAAAACTTTCAAAAGAGTATGACCTCGACCGAATTTCAAAGATTGACCTTGCCATTCTGAGATGGGCCCTTTTTTCAAGAGAACAGGGGCTTGAATCAGAAAGGGGGATCTTGAATGAAGCGATACGCCTTTCAAAGAAGTTTTCCACTTTGGAGGCGAGCAAATTTATCCATGCTGTCCTAGATACGAGGATCTCTTCTGATGAAGTTTCTCAAGAATGTACCACTCTCTGACTATACAACGTATAAGATTGGTGGAGTAGCAAAACAATTCCTTATAGTCACAACCGTTGAAGAGCTTAGTTTAGCTCTTGCCCATTTGAATGGAACCAATGAAAGGGTGATCATTTTAGGGAAAGGCTCTAACACACTTTTTGATGACAGAGGGTTTAATGGTACAGTGATTCTCAATAAAATTGCCGACATCAAGTGGGAAGAAGAAAGTGTCAGAGTGGGAGCTGGGTATAGTTTTGCCCATTTAGGAGTTCAAACAGCTAGGAAGGGATTTAGCGGACTTGAATTTGCTTCTGGAATCCCTGGTACGGTTGGGGGAGCTGTCTATATGAATGCAGGGGCCAATGGATTAGAGACCAAAGACGTAATTGTCTCAGTTGAGTATCTGGATCGAGAAGGGAAATTGCATAACTTCCCTAAAAATGATCTCAAGTTCGCCTATCGCTGGTCGATGTTTCACGACATGGGAGGCGCGATTGTTGGGGCTACCTTTAAATTGACCCCTTCATCTACCGCAAAACAAAGGCAAAAAGAAATTCTCGATTACCGGTTGGCGACTCAGCCGTACAAAAGTAAGACTTGTGGCTGTGTCTTTCGTAACCCAGAAGGATTTTCAGCGGGAAAGCTTATTGATGAGTGTGGGTTGAAGAACATGACTGTAGGAGGCGCTACGATATCGCCCCTACATGGTAATTTTATTGAAAATCGAGAGAATGCCACAGCCAATGATATCATAGAGCTCATGACCCACATTCGAAAAGTAGTGAAGGAAAAAACAGGGATCGAGCTAGAGGAAGAAGTTTGCAAAGTGCCCTTTGAGGAGGATCAGGATGGATGAAAAACGGTGGGATTTACATATGCATTCGACCTGCTCAGATGGCACTTACGAGCCTGAGAAGCTGATTGACGAAGCAAAAAGAATCGGACTTACAGGAATATCGATTACCGATCATGATACGGTCTTGGCCTATACACCTAAGTTGTTCAATTACGCAAAGGAAAATGGGATTGAGCTGATTACTGGGGTTGAATTCTCTACCATGGATCAAGAAAGACCCGTTCACATACTTGGCTATCATTTTGATATTAATGATTCAGGTTTAAAGGGACTTTGTGAAGCTCATAAAGAAAGAAGAAGACTCCGTAACTTAGCCATCTTAAAAGCATTAAAAAAATACAACGTTCATATTGAAGAAGAAGAGCTTCTTGCATTGGGTACTAAAACCATCGGAAGGCCCCATATTGCAAGGTTGATGATCGATAGGGGAGTTGTATCAACGATACAAGAAGCTTTCGATCATTGGTTGGGAGATGGAAAAAAATGTTACGTCCAAGGGAAAAAATTTTCCCAAAAAGAGGCTATCGAAGTGATTCATCAAGCTAAGGGGAAAGCAGTTTTAGCTCACCCGATCTTGTTGAAGAAGAAAGCGATTATAAAAACGCTACTGGAAAACAACTCCTTTGATGGAATGGAGTGCTATTACGCCGCATTTTCCCAGGAGCAGAATGAGCAAATAGTCAAAATTGCTGAAAAATTTAATCTTGTTATGACTGGAGGCTCCGATTTTCATGGAGAGGCAAAACCTTACTTGAAAGTAGGTTCATCGTATACAAATGAGAATCAAATGAATCGGCTAAAAGAGGGGCTATGAACATTGAAGCCTATTTAGAAGTAAAGAAAAGAGCTGGATCAGAACTTTCTCTCGATTCAATAAAAGAAGTTGATGAAGCCTTCGGGTTTCCTTCTAAGCAATATAGAACTATTCATGTTACAGGTACGAATGGAAAGGGAAGCGTAAGTACAACGATTGCTACGACTCTCACTTCACAAGGATATAAGACCGGTCTATTTACCTCACCTCACATCAGTACCTTTAGAGAAAGAATTGTCATTGATGGCGAAATGATCTCAGAGACAGATGCACTTTCTCTTCTGAATGAAATTTTAGAAGTCTCTAAGATGATCACATTTTTTGAAGTGATGACGATGATGGCTTTTCTCTACTTTCAAAGAAAACAGGTAGATTATGCAGTAATAGAAGTAGGGATGGGAGGGGATAAAGATGCCACAAACATCATTGAACCCATAGTTTCAGTCTTGACCAACATCACTTCAGATCACCTTGAAATATTAGGACCGACACTTGATGATGTAGCCAAAACAAAAGCAGGGATTATCAAACGAAATGTTCCTGTAGTAATTGGTCCCCGTGCGGCGAGAAAACCTGTCTTAGCTAGAGCTTTTCAGCAAAAAGCCCCCATTTACTTTGTAAAAGAATTTGATCAAGCTCTTGAAGAAAACCAAGCCATAGCCCACCGAGCCCTAAAAGTCATCAATCCCTATACAGATTTTGTCCTTTCAACGAAGGTTCCTCCCTGCAGATTTGAACTCCACACAATCGACAAAATTCCCTTTATTTTTGATGTTGCCCATAATATCGATGGGCTTGAACGACTGTTTTTCAGAGTCAAAGAAACATTTCCGACGAAGAAGATCTTTACAATTTTTGCCCTCTCAGCCGGTAAGGACCTTGAAAATATCATCCCTCTTCTTTCAAAGGAAAGTGATGATCTCTACTTTATGAAACATGAACATCCTCGCTTGGCTCGTAAAGAAGAAATCGAAAACCACCTCGGTTTTTTAGGTGATTCGAGCATTGAGGCTTTCATAGAAAAAGCAAGAGAAGAAAATGGAATCGTTCTGATTACAGGAACATTTTTTATCATGGGACCGATGAAAAAAATCCTTGGGCTTGAAGAAATCAGAGACCCTATTCTTCTGTATGATTAAGGAAATCTAAGTCTTTGAAGATACGATGAATCTCTACGATTGAAGGGTAGGGAGATTCATCCATGTAGTAGTCGGTCAATTCATGAGCATAACCTAAAATCCCCTGAACTATGCGCAATCGTTGCTCTTTAGATTCGATTCGATCTAAAGCCCCCCCGGTCATTGATAGGTGAAAACGAATCTCCTTTGTAGTTTCTTCAGGAAATGATTCTTTCATAAGAGTGTGAAATTCTTCTACTTGCTCGTAGTACAAAAACTGAGCCAATGAATAAAGAGATTCGGCTAAATCAAACATCTCCAGCGTCACTTCTTTTGACTTAAATGAATCGATGGAAATCACTTTTTTCAAGCGGCCATCTTTCCCTCGAATTAAGACAGGCTCTCTTTTCTCAGCCTTAGCTAAACAAGCCTTGGCAAACCTAAGAAATTTAGAGTTGGTCTTAGAAGGCCGATGAGTTTGCAAAAAGGAATCAATCCTGTCTCTTAGTAGGCTTATTTCTTGAAGAAGGCGGTTCTGGGGATAGTCAGGGCTCGAATTGGCAAGAGCCTCGGCATCTTCAGCGATCATGATGACATCATGCCTTACACCGAGATGGTGGCAGCGTCCTTCAAGATCGTGAACTAACTCTAGCTGTTTTTCAAGAATTTTTTTACATGATACATCAGAACCGTCAATCGCCTTACTGATAGATTTGTCGATTTTTTCCAACTGAGCCGAAAATTGTTCTAAAATTTCCCTCTCAGGCAAAAACCGCTTCTTCAGCAACGCTTTTATCGCTTCAAGGTCACCTTGGTGATTGATTAGCTGCGTCGACATGGTTTTTCCGGGATTCTTACTATAACCAATTATATGAGAGGTAAGTAAAAAAGTCAATTGACTAATAAGTGGAGGGGTGACGCATGTATGTATTTAAAATTTTATTATAAATCTTTAGGTAAACGGCCAGCTTTGTCCAAGGTTTGGCGATCTTGGACCTCTTTTGCTCTCCTTTTATCTTTTAAATCGAGGGCATATGCGCCTGCTTCGCTTAAAATATCATCCCCCCTATGAGCGAAATGGGATAGATCGATCTCAGTTCCTCTTACCGGAAGAATTGTCACACTATTGATTTGTTGTGAAGGCTCTCCTGAATGGGGAGGGTGGAGAGCAAGAAAACTTGCTGCATCATCGATGGATTTAAAAGAGATCCTAAAAGCTCGATCGTAGTCTTTTTCGACTGTAGGAACAGAATGGGAAAGTCCGTGTGAATCGATGATCGTGTACAAAAATTGTCCTTCGTCTGTTTTTTCGACAGTGAGAGCATAAATGTTCACTCCATTTTGAATAAAGCCCCCTATTTTCCCTGCCGCCCCTTCAATTTTTTGTGCAAGCTGTGCAAACAGGTCTTTATAAACCTTTGCCTCCTCTCCTTCAGTCAAGAATCCTGTTAGAAATTCTCCTTCGTGGCGTAAGTGACCTAATCGAGAAATAATGGGATCGACGTCTTCTCTAATATGAAGATAGTAACCAGATGTTGCATCGCCCTCAACCTCAGGCTTTCCATCTAAGACTTTATAATAGACATATTGTCCCTCATCTAAGACCTGATCAAATGCGAAAACCCTATCTGGTGTTAACGAATAAATCAGTGCTACTGCTGCATTGCAAGAACATGCGGAATCAGCAGGTGAGGGGGAAAGGTCTTCATCAAATCTGACTGATTCAGATGGCCACCATTTTCCTAAACGCGATTGTGTCGGCCGGCTAAACTGAGAATAATTATGCTTTTCAAAGGAATAAGCAGCACTTTTTAATCGATCAAATTCAGCTCTCTCTATAGCGGTTTTTTTAGCATCAATATGTTCTTTAAGTGGGTTAAAGTCGGGATTCGAAGTGCTTATTCTTAATTTGAGTAAGCTATGAGAATGAGTAGGTGCTCCTTTAAGGTGTTTAATAAAATGAGAGTATCTTTGATCTTTAGAAAAAATCATTTGAAACTGAGCTTTTACGGCTCGATAAAGCCCATCATTGACTTTTTTAAGGGTTTCGCGTGCCCCATCCCTTAAAGTTCCCTTGCTAGTTGAGTAAACTGTAAATATTTCATTTTTTATCTCGATTAAGCGAGTCAGAAGAAAGACTAAGGCGCTACTATCGTCTACCCTTTTGCCTAAGTAGTAGTTGGTCTCGTTCTTCTTGAGAGCTTTAACAACACTTTCTAAATCGTCAGTTGATTCCGCGGGTTGAAGCCTGAACTGGGCTGAACATTTCCTAAAATCATCCGGAGTGAGATTGACATGAGCCAACGCTGCTTTATCAAATTGGCTTGCCAATTCCAGCGTGTGGATAAAGGCAAACGTGGTTCCAACAAAGACTTGCCCTAAATTTGCATAGATCTTAGCAAGGCTTAACAATAGGCGAATCTCTTGAGAAATTGCGAGCAATTTTGTCTTATCTTCGCTATGGGTGACCTCTCTAGCAGTAAGATCGTCTAGAAGTACGGGGGTTACTTCGAGGAAAAATAGAGCCGCTTCGGTATACAACATTCCAAGAATGGGTGATTGTCTAAGTTCAGCTGGAATAACCGGGATCCTATCAAGAACTTTGGCAGCAAAATACCCCAAGGCACAGGGACGCTTTAGGGTTTTTAAAAACAGTTCGTCGGCCTTCGGATCAAGCAGTAGCGACAGAGATTGTTTTAGCAAGGTATTTATCTCTTTTTCTTCTAAAACAGGGTGACCAGTGAGGAGCTCATTAATCAAATCTTCTGCGCTTTTTTGAGCGGGTGCTGAGGATAGGACTACTGGTCTTAGTGAGAGAGAGGCGTGGGGAGAGGTCGGTGCTGTAGGTCTTAGTTGAGAAAAGGCCTTCTCTGCTTTGGCTGGCGTAACAGTTCCTAGAGGTCTGCTAGTTTGGCTCAAAGGCGGTGGCACCCGTACTTTACCCTTATAGATCGAAAACATAGGGATAGTTTTTCCAAAGATGTCTGCAGCTTCTTCAGTAGCTGTCTCAGTTTTTGTCCTCTGAAGAAGATTTTGCAGATTTCTTACTAAGGATTGAGTTTTTCCCGAGGTGTGGTTTTCGAGGTCTTTAAAAACATCTGATAATATGGTGTGTAAACCTTTTGAGATAGTTACTAGTTTAGACAATTCTTCATGAATTAAGCTGATTGTAAAGTTTAGGATTTTTTGACCATTTTGTTGTAATTCTATGCTTGAATCTGCCCTCATTGTTAAGGCACCTGCAATTCCTGTCGACAACATGGCGATGCGATGTTCGCCGGGGGTTCTAGGGTGCGTTTTTTCTGCGAGAACCAGTTCTTGAGCTTTTGCGATTTTTTGACTAAGGGATTCCTGAAGTCTTTTAGACTCAGCAATTAGCAATTCCACGTCTACAAAGCCGTCTAATTCAGGGAGAGGTCCATTTTTTGAAATTGAGTCCATGATCACCTACAAGGTTATTAAAGGGTAAATTATAACATATTTAAAATTAATTGTGTATGTCTAGTTTCTGTTTCTAATTATAAGCAAACCGGGTGACTTTGGGTTATTAGGTCGGTAATGATGGGATAAACTATAAGTTTCACTAGATAGGGCTGAAGCCCAGTTTAAAATGGTTTGAGCCTCGAAAAGGCCTTCATAATGACCTGGATAAAGCATAACAGATATCATTCCTCCTGGCAAAAGTCGATTTAAGGAGCTTTCTAGGCTAGTTATACTTGTAGGGGAGATGGTTTTAATCAATTTATCGCTTCCAGGAAGGTAACCTAAATTGTAGACAATCAAGTTGGCTAAGGGGATTTGAGGCGGAAGAGGAGCATGGCTCATATGCAATAGGATTACTCGGTCCTGTTTTAATGGGGGCAGAGCTGTTGTAATAAGGGTCTCTGTCCGATCAATCGCCTCTTTTTGAATGTCAATTCCATAGACTATGCCCGATTTATCTGTTAAGCAGACTTCAGCCAAAAATAGAGTATCATTCCCAGCCCCGCAGGTAGCATCGATAGCGATGTCACCTGGGTTCAAGTGTTTTTTCCAAAAGTAGTGGGCTAACGAAATATGATTCATGGTCCGAATTTATTCTTGATAGAAATTCATATGTAGTATAACCTTAGCCAAGTTTTTTTCAACATTGATCTGACAGGATCTCTAAAATTTAGGGGTATTAGCTCAGTTGGTTAGAGCGCCACGTTGACATCGTGGAGGTCAGCTGTTCGAGTCAGCTATATCCCAATGAATCATCTGCAAAGACAAAGATGGCAAACAGCAGCAGAGTTGTTTGCCATGTCCATTTTAGATATCTGCCCAAAAATGGTCTTTAAGGCAATCCGAGCTGATCTTCTTGGATTTACTTGTGAATTTCTCCACCCCGACATGCCCCATAAAGACCAAATTGATTTAGCCGTTCGCCGAATCAGAGAAATGGTTCAAAAAGGGATGAAAATTGAAGTATTGGAGATGGTTTCGACCAATGTTGTCGATTATATGAAACATCTCAGACAACCTCTAAGGGCAAAAGCAGTCGATTGTTCACACCAATTTACCCAAGTAGTCAGGATCAATGACTATTATGCAGATGTTCTTGAGGGGCCACTTGATCTTGATCTCGATTCGATAAAGGCTATAGAAGTCGACTTGCCAGTTCTTGCCGGGGAGGTTCTATTTCATAAGAAGCCCGCCCCACTTTTTCGGATTGAAGGGGTAGCTTTTGAGAACAGTCAGCAGATAAAAAACCACAAAAAAATGATCCAAGAAAATGCCTTTTACGACCATAGAAATACCCCTTTTCAAGGAGAAATGATTGCTTTGTGGCGATCGATTTACGAAACGTTTGCAAAGGCTCTTCGGGAAGAGGGGTTTATAGAAAAATGGCGAGGTTCTACGTTAGAAGAGGGGTGTTTTGCTGAAATTGATGAACCCATAGAAGATAAAACAGAATTTGGGCTAAAGGCAAATGGTCGATTTCGAGGGATCAAATTTCGTGGTAAAAAATGTTTAGAAAAACTTTACAAGACTCTCCCAGTAAAGGAGAATCGAGACATCTACGGAATCGAATGGCCCCTGATTGAGTATGATGGTATGGGAAAAATTTGGATTGATAGAATAACCTCATTATTAATCGAACAAAAAAGGCGTGTCAAAAATGACCTTATGTAGTACATTTGTCACAAATTGAATTTTGGAGAGCTTTTAGGAATCCATTTGAGAGTAAATAGAGATATTCGTTCGCCGAAAGTGCGACTAGTTTCAGAAGAAGGCGAACAGCTAGGGATATTTACACTACCCGATGCATTAGCGAAAGCAGAAGAAATGGGAATGGATTTGGTAGAAATTGCACCTACTGCTATTCCTCCTGTTTGTAAAGTGATCGATTACGGAAAATTTCGGTACCAACAGACAAAGAAAGAGAAAAATTTAAGAAAGACTTCCTCTCAGACAAAACTGAAGGAAATTAAACTTAAGCCCAATATCGATAAAAACGATTTGAATACGAAAATCGCACATGCGAAAGAATTTATCGAAAAGGGGTACAAGGTTAAGTTTACTTGCATGTTTCGCGGCCGGGAAATCGTCTTTGTTGATCATGGACGAGAGGTTCTCAAGAAGGTGTCTAGCGCACTAGAGGATATTGGCCAGGTAGAAGCTGAGCCAAAGTTGTATGGAAAGACATTGAGCATGATGATCGCTCCATTAGGAAAAGATAGAAAGCCTAAGGAAAAAGAGAAGGAGAAAAAGAGTGCAGAAGGCGAAGACGAATAAGTCTCTTGCAAAGCGCTTTAAGCTTACAGGGACAGGCAAGCTTCTTAGAATGAAGCAGGGTCGTAGACACATATTGACTAAAAAGAGCTCAAAGAAAAAGAGAGAGTTGGCAAGACCCACATTGGTCAATGAGAGCTTTTTAGCTAAATTTAAAAAGATGATTCGAGGTTTGTAGTATGGTAAGAGTGACAAGAGCGCCAGCGAGAAGGCGTAGAATTAAAAAGATCCTTAAAGCCGCAAAAGGTTTCGTTGGAGATAGAAAGAATCACCATCGTTTAGCTAAGACGACTGTCATGAAGGCTTGGCGCTACGCTTACGAAGGACGAAAGCAAAGAAAAAGAGAATTCAGATCACTTTGGATTTCTAGGATTAATCCTGCTGCTAGAGTTGAAGGAATTTCTTATAGTAAGCTAATTGACGGTATGGCTAAGGCTGGTATCGAAGTGAATAGAAAAATGCTTGCTATGTTAGCTAATGACGATCGAGTTGCATTTAAGGCAATTTGCGATGAAGCAAAGAGAGCACTTGCTTAACTGAAAGAGAGTTTTAACTGCGTACCTCAAGTTTTGGGGTACGCGTTTTTATTAGGAAAAACGCGTGCAAGACCAAGTTGATCAGCTCCACAGACAATTTGAAGAAGACCTCAAAAAATCAAAGACAAGTCGAGACTTAGAAGATCTCCGAGTCCGTTATCTTGGAAAGAAAGGTTTCCTTACAGCTCTTATGCAAAATTTGAAAGGATGTCCCCCTGAAGAGCGCCCTCAAATGGGAAAGCTCATCAATGAGCTTAAGGAGAAAACCGAGACATGGATCGAAATTTCGTTGCAAAAGGTGAAGACTGCTGAAATTAATGAACGTCTCCACGAAGAAAAGATCGATATTTCCCTTCCTGGGCGAGGGAGCCGTCAAGGCCGAATGCATCCCATTTCACAAGAAATAGAAAGGACAGCTGCTATTCTTTCGCAGATGGGTTTTTCGATCTACCAGACCCCAGAACTTGACTCTGAATATTATAATTACGGTGGTCTTAATTATCCTGAAGATCATCCCGCTCGCGATATGCAAGATACCTATTATGTAGATGAGCATATTTTGCTACGCTCGCACACAACAAACTTCCAACAAAGGGTCATGGAATCTCATGCTCCCCCCATTCGAATGGCAAATATTGGCCGATGTTACCGAAACGAGACGATTTCAGCCCGCTCGCACGTAATCTTTCACCAGAACGACGTTCTCTATATTGACAAAGGGGTTACATTTGCAGATCTCTTGGCTACCCTTGAAGAGTTTTACTCTAAATTGCTAGGAGAGAATGTAAAAATTCGAGTACGAGCAAGTTACTTCCCTTTCGTAGAACCAGGTTGCGAAGTTGATGTCAAATGTCTGATTTGTAAAGGGCAAGGTTGCAGACTTTGTAAACATTCGGGATGGCTAGAAGTAGCTGGAGCCGGAATGGTTCACCCTGAAGTTCTCAAAGCGGGAGGAGTCGATCCAGAAGAGTACTCAGGATTTGCTTGGGGCGGAGGGATCGAACGAGTTTACATGTTGATGCATGGAATTTCAGATATACGTTTATTTACTGAAAATGATCAGCGATTTCTTGAGCAATTTTCTTGAATCAATTGTTCAAATTTGTGTATAGTAGACGACTATTTGATCCACACAAGGATCAAACCTTTAAAGGAAGAGTGGCAGAGCGGCCGATTGCACCTGTCTTGAAAACAGGAGTCCTGCAAGGGACCGGGGGTTCGAATCCCTCCTCTTCCGAATAAGACCAGGCACTTGCCTGGTCTTTTTCGTTATAAATCGTCCATTTGCTTAATAGCGGAAGTAAGAAAAATGGCTAGAAAAAACATTTCGTCGGGTTCGCCTATGGAAGGATCGATTGGCTTCTCAAGAGCAGTCAGAGTTGGCAATATTATCGCTGTGGCGGGTACGGCTCCAGTAGGCCCGGATGGCCAAAGGTGGGCCTTAATGAGGTCTATCAGCAGACTAAACTTCGAATCACATCACGATTTAATGGGGTATCTTTTAGATCATTTCCATAAAATTAAAAAAATTATTGTTAAGCGCTATTATGATATATTATGGTATATTTAAGTAATTGGCTTCGTGCATTATAATATATTAAAAAATTATGCATTTATAATGAGGTAGATGTTTATTATGATCATTGAAAATTATAGTATTTTTTTTAAAAGTGAGATAAATTTAGGTTCTTCTTGTCTTAGTGATACGGCTAACTGGTGTTTGAGGCCTGTTCAATATCTTTGGCACGGTAGATCTGTTACTTCCGAAGTAATAGGGACGAATGCTACCGAGAGCCCCTTCATCTACGATCCCAATGAAAGTTCATTGTGTCAAACAGCTTTCATGATAGCGGCTTTAATTCCCGGTATTATATTTGGCGCTATTTTAAGAACGTTTCACTTACTTACTTTAGACAGTGTTACTTATGAAGATCTTTTGATTCGTATTGATAAAGCTTATAGTAGCCTGGTTATTGAAAGTCCCAAAAAAGCAACTTTTCCAGAACAAGGAATTGCTAGGATAAAAGATAAGAAGACAGGTTGTGATCTGCAAATTACTATTAAGACCACTTACTCTTATTATGGCCAGGTGATTTTTGAAGCAATGAAAGATTCTAATTCACTCGGTTATCTTCAAACTGAATGGGTGCGAACAAGTAACGAGGGCAACCTTTTTTCTGAAGTCAGGCGTTGTATTCCAAGTTTTTCTTCTTTAAGCGACTATGGGGATGAAGCTTGTTTGGGAGAAGCACCGCCTAGTAAAATCTATGTCGCATATATGAAAACGGTATCAGCAAAGCAGTGTTATCGTGGAATTGGTAGCGCATTGATGCAAGCAGCTATGGAATACAGCTATTTTAGAGGGTGTGAGGGGAGAATTCTTCTAGACGCTGCTTGGAGTTCTCACGGTTTTTATTACAAGTTGGGTATGCGAACGTCTTCTTGTGACCCTGATATTGATAAAGCTATTGAGGAAAGGATTGAAAGTGGTGCTACGGATGATTTTGGGTCTCATTACATGTATTTGCAAAGAGCCGCACGAGAGGAATGGAAAACTAAAATTCTTAAGGAGCCAATTTTCCAAGAAACTAAGGAATTTCTTACGCACTAGTCAAAAAAACTAGACCATTTAACTCTGTTTCTATTAGAATTTTGCCCTTCTAAGCCATGATCGGGAGGTCATTAGTATGAGTGATAAAAATGAAACAGTTATATTGAATACAACATTGGGTGATATAGAAATCGAGCTTTACATTAAGTACATGCCGATCACCGCCGGGAACTTTCTTAAGCTCGTAAATGATGGATTCTATAATGGAGTGATATTCCATAGGGTGATCTCGGGGTTCATGATCCAGGGAGGGGACCCAACAGGGACAGGTCGCGGAGGGCCAGGCTATAAGATCCCCGATGAGTTTCCGAAAGAGGCTGCGGCCTTAAATAAGAATAGTCGTGGGACGATCTCGATGGCTAACGCAGGACCTAACACCGGGGGAAGTCAATTTTTTTTCAATCTGGTCGAAAACAAGCATCTAGATGGAAAGCATTCTGTCTTTGGAAAAGTGACAAAAGGGATGGATGTAATCGACACGATTGCTAAGGTAAAAAAGGGACCAGGCGATAGGCCTGTTGAAGATGTTGCGATCATCACTGCTAGAGTAAAATAATTTATTGAATTCGTAATAAGTATAAATAATGTTGGTTATTTTGTATAATTGACTAACATTATGGAAGCGATAGAATTAAAAACCGTCTCAGAATGGGGCAGTGCTGGTCCTTTTGAAAGGAGCAAGGCTGCCTCTCATCAAGAAACAATTTTAGACCGGGTCGATAGACTTTGTAAAAAAGAATTTGAATCTTGGCGTTCCTTCTCATTTTCGGCATTTTTTGAGGCTAATTGTACTGAGTTAGCGATTGGTGCATTGGCGGGGGTTGCCTCATTTGTTCTTTTAGGGCAATTTGATGCCGTACTTGCTCAGTTAGGAGGAGCTCTAGGTGGTGGGGCTGTAGGTCCAATTGGCTGTGCTATTCAATTGGCTCAGATGCCTACAACACTTGTGATTGGTGCTGTTAAGGTGGCTTTTTTTGCTGCTTTTGCCTTTGTTATCCCTCATATCGAGGAATTCGTTTTTAGAGAGGTTCTTCATGACCTTTTTGGAGGTGATGTTGGAGATAAAATCGACAAAGGATTCAAGATTTTAGGCAATGCACTGCTCTTTGCACTTTATCACATTCCTGCAATGCTTCCTCATGTGAGCCTACTTCTTCTCTTAGAGATATTTATTTTGGGAATTGTTCTTGCTGCTCTCCGTACATTAACAGAAGGGCGAATCGCCTCTACAGCGGCTCATGTCACATATAATAGCTTAATTTTTGCTACGATTTTTGCATTTACTTAATCTCGTTTCTGATAAAATCATGGTTTTAAGGAGTTTACTATGGCTATAGAGCAAAATGTTGAAATCAATCATCAAACGTCTATCCCTGGATCTAATATTGATATATCCCAGAGTCCTGAATACAGGGCGGTTCTCCTCGACCTTTTAGTACAATTAGCCGCTCTGCCCCCTTGGGCTCAAGAGATGCGTGAGGAAGCAGAGATCATCTCTCTTTTAAAGGAGAAGGGCGAGTACGATGAAAGGGTGGTCATTAAAAGGACAGAGCAGGGGTATTACTCAGTTGAAACTTTGGATCATGTTTACACTGTTCATGTTATCTATGAATCTCGGGATGACGGTATCGTGGGGCCCGCTAAATTCCATCTAGAATTGGTTCAGAATCCATAAATTGTGGTTTGAAACCCTGAATTCGAAGTGTGTTATATTACATAAGTATTAAACATAATTATGAAAATAATATAATGCTGGAATTCTACCTGTCTTATCAGGGTGTACTTACTACAACGGGCCATACTCGCGCTAAGTTCGGGCTTCGGCGATATTTCAGTCCGCAATTGGTCAATCTGAAAGAGTATCTTATACAGGATCAAGCTCCTGCAGCGTGTGGATTCCGACCTGAAAACCGGATGGTTGTGGGTGATTTTACTTTTTTACCGTTAGTCACTAAGGCATCAAAAAAAGTGGTCGATCTAGATATATTAGTTTTATCTGATTGTGACGCTAATTGTAGTTCAGGCTTTCCTACAGGGGATCTTGATAATTATGCAAAAACAATTCTCGACGGTCTACGTATGGCTCAAACAATAAATGAGATAAGAGATCATTGTCCCAAAGAAAATGAAGATCTGCTTTATGTTCTTATGGAAGATGATCAAATCGTACGAAATCTCAATATCCGGCATCATAAAAACCTATTTCCTGTTTTAGGGGATACTAAGATGCGAGCACGAGAAGTGTTTGTGTTGATCAAAGTAAACATTTTTGACAAATATTCTATTTAGTCGGTATCACCATTAAGTATGAAGATGTCTCCATTAGACGCACACCACCTTTTAGGACGACCTAAGGCTCACACCGGTGGGATTATCGCGGTCTGTGAACAGATGGGTGATATGGTTCGATTTTCGGAAATTGAGGATCATAAAATCCTGGGAGTTATAGGCCTTGCAAAATTTGGGAAATCGTCATTAAAGAAGATTTTAAAAGAGGCAAGTCTACTTCCAAAAGTCAAAGTACTTCGTGAGGTGTCACCTTTAATCGATCCGGTATGGGAAAATGGGGTAAAAATTGCTTCAAAACTTGGCTATTCTTGCGAGGTTGAGGTTGAAGAAGAAAAGCTGTTTCAATTGATTCGAATTGCAGAGCATAACCCTAAGACTCTGTTTATATTGGCCATCAATCAACCAACGAGAAAAACCCCTGATCTAAAGGAATTGTCTTATTTTGAAAATGTTGTCATTAAAATCATTGCAAAGACAACCTCTTATGAAAAATTAAAGGGGACCGCTTTAGATTTAATCGACTTGTTCTTAACCGAAAGGGTGATGTTTGGGGCCTTTTCCGAATCTAGGTATCTGGAGCTTTTAAAAATCGTTGACGATTTCTCTGAAGAAGAGAAGGAAAATCTATTTTACACGACGGCCAGAAAGTGGTATAACCTTATCTCATGAATATCGATGAGATCATTGAGGGGGCTGGTGATATGACAAAGCCTCCTTCTGCGGTTATTCCTAAAAAGTGGTTTCCTGAGCTTTTCAGCATCTTTATTAAAGTGCTTTTCTTGCCCTTTATTCTCTTCGACCTCTTTTGCCAGAGGATCGCTAAGTTGTTTGTGCCACCTCCTTTCATTAAAGCAGGAGAGTGCAAAAAACGGGGTAATTGTTGTTATTACATCTTGATCAAGAAGTCTTGGGGGGTATTTTCTTACTTAGATCTGTTTTGGCATACCCAAATCAATGGTTTTTATCGCATTAAAAAAGAGGCAGTTTTAGTGGATGGTAAAAAATATTATCTGATGGGCTGTCGCTACCTCTCTAAAGAGGGAATGTGCAAACAGTATCTTCTAAGGCCGACCATTTGTCGTCTCTGGCCACGGATTGAGATTTTTGGACGGCCTCAAATCCTCAAGGGATGTGGCTATTTCGCGAAAAAACGAGGTTCAGGCCCTGGTAAGCTTAACGTTCTGAATTAGCTTTTAGTTTAATGTATATTCCTGACATCACTACTACGTTAATTGCAGCCAATATCATAAAAGAGGTGGCTGGCTTCAATCCAAAGCCTACATTGAATAGGTAGACGGCTGCAGAGGCAAACAGTGCGAATAGAAAACTCAATAAATTAGCAGTTGAATAGTTTCTTCCTCTTGTTGAATCAGGGCTTGATACCAATATGTATGAGATTGATGGTACCAATATAAAACCGCCAAGTAAACCAAGGCAGAGCAGCGAAAAGAAGGTGATATAGATTGAAAACGTCGTTATGACAAGTAAGATGATTATGAAAGAAATAGCAAAACCAGAGTAAGGGATTAAAAGGAGAAACAATCGCCCTTTGGAGAGGGCTGTTGTGATTGCAGCTCCGATTGAGACACCGATAGCTGTAATGGTAAACAAATAGCCTCCGATTTCAGCCGATACGTTTAAGGAATCAATTGAAAAGGGGATGATATTGAATTGAATAAAGGATCCTAGGAATAAGAAGTAGGCAAAGGCCATCGTTACAGTAAGAAGAGCAGGGATTCTGTTCAATTCTACAAGGGAAAAAAAGAACTCTTTGAGGTAAAAAATCCCAATTTCACGCTTGGGAAACTGTGCTTTTGTTGCAGGAAGAAGTAAAGACAAAAGAAAATTGATAAAGGCTATAAAGATCGAAATTCCCGCAGCCAATAGAAAGTGTTGGTGACCTATTTCTAATAGTAAAGAGGCAAGGCCAGTGCCAATAATAATCCCAAGAAAAGTAAATGAAGAGATAAGACTATTTGCAGAAAGGAGTCGATTTTTCGGAACGTATTCAGGAATGATACCGTACTTAGAGGGAGAAAATAGTGCTGAAATGGAAGCCAGAGCAAATAGTATGATGCAGGAAAAAATGATCATCTTCCCTAAAACCCCTAAAAAAAACAGAACAAAGCCGATTAATTCCATAAATCTAGTAATCCGAATGATCAAGCTTTTGCTGTATTTATCAGCAAGAAGTCCTCCAAGAGTCGAGAATAAAAGAAACGGGGTGAGGAATAATGCGCCAGTAATTGACATGATTCTGGCGGCACCTTCATTGCCTTGTAGAGAGATCAAAAAAAAGGCACAGAGAAGTCTGGCTAGATTTTCATTTAGAGATGCAAGAAATTGGATGGTATTGAAAAGTGCGATTTTTTTTTTCATAATCCTCTCTATATACTAAGATTGAATTTTCTCCAAAAGCCATTCGTATATTGAATTGTTTTCCAAGGAGTTGTATAGTCACCCATTCTGATGCTTTTTTTGGGGGATTGAAGGTGAGTTTGAGGAATAAGTGGTTCATATTTTTTGCGGTTGTTTCCAGTACCGTTTTTGCAGCAGATGTACCACAAGAAGATCACTCTTATAGATGCAAGAGATTACCCAATGGATTAACTTACTACATTAAAAAAAATACTTTTCCTGAGAACCGAGCCTCTTTAAGATTAATTGTAAAAGCCGGTTCGATCCATGAAGAAGAACACCAACGAGGGTTGGCCCACTTTCTTGAGCATATGCTTTTTCGGGGGAGTGAAAACTTCGCCGACTGGGAGGTGATCAATTTTCTAGAGTCGATCGGTGCACAATTTGGTCCTGATACAAATGCATACACCTCTTTTGATCGAACTGTATATCAATTGGAAATCCCTTTAGAAAAAGAAGGGGTTCTTGAAAAAGGGGTTTTGATTTGTTCCGATTGGGCTGGAAGAGCCTCAATTAAAGATGAGCTAGTTGAGAAAGAAAGGAAAGTAGTTGCTGATGAATACAATCTCAATATGAAGCAGGCAACGAGTCGGCAATTTAGGAAGATCTTTGAGCGATTTTTGGGTAATTCCATCTATCATCATAGATGGCCGATTGGTTTGAAAGAGGTGATTTTAAATTGTGATCCTCAATCAATTCGTGATTTCTATAATAAATGGTACACCCCTGACCGAATGGCTTTTGTTGTAGTTGGTGATATTGATGAAGATCAGGCTGAAGCTATGATCATCAAACATTTCTCTACACTTCAAACGAGAAAAGATGAGGTTGCAGAACCTGATACTAGCCTTCATTTTCCTAGTGAGTCAATTTTTGAAGTGTTTCAAGATGATGAACAGATGGTCAACTGTGGGCTTTTATGGTCTTTTGTAGATCTTTTTGAAAATAGCGAGCAGTCAAAGACAATCACCGAAGAGGCGATAAAGAAGAGCATTTACCAGACGATCTTTCTTGAAAGTTTGGCAAATCGATTAAATGATTTAACGAAACAACATCCTGCTCCATTTGTGTCATCTTTTCCTTTAAATTTGGAGCTTTCTCGTATTGGTATTCGTGGGGTTGGATTCGTTCCTTTTGAAGACCGCCCGTATGAAGGGATGACGTCTATTCTTCGGGAAATTGCACGGATATGGACCTTTGGTCCTTCTGCAAGCGAATTTAATCATATATTAGCCGGTCTAAAAGAAGATGCAATTACTCAATTGGCCAATTACCACCGAATCGAGCACCACACACTAGTAGAAGATTATCTTGAGAATTTTCTGTTTCAATTCCCCGTCTATAATCATGAACAAAAGGGACAGTATAAGCTATCATTGTTCGATCTCGTAAATAGAGAAGATATGTTGCAGTGGTTGAAACAAGAAGGGTTTGAGCCATTTGAACACATAGTTTATCAAGTTTCGGATGCAGGCCTTGTCAATGTAAAAGAGATTGAAGGAACAATAGAAGCCTGGTTAAAAGAGGAGGTCGTTGACAAAGAAGGTATTGAACATAAAGCATTTGAGATTCAATCCAACAAGTCTGATTTGATAGGTGAGAATGAAGTTCAAAAAGTCTATGATGAAAAGCTTAAAAGCTCCACAATTTTTCTAAAAAATGGGATGAAGATCGTTCTTCAACCAACCAATTTAGAAAAAAATCAAATATCGATGCAGTTCATTGCAGCAGGAGGAAAGACGTTATTGTCGGATGATTTATTAGCTGCAGCAGATTCGATTGCTATCGACTACGCAAGGTCTTGTGGATTGGGAAATTTAAATGGTGAGCAATTGGATAGATTTTTAAGCGACAGCAATATGAATCTTAACTATTCCCTTCACCTCAACCAGCGTCTCGTCACCCTCACATCAAATGGTGGAGATATTGAATTGATGGCTCAACTTGCAAAAGGGGCTTTTACAGAGAGACGACGTGATCTTAAAGTGTTTAATTCACTGATTGATAGGCATACAGAGGCGTTTAAAAATTTAGAGAAAAACCCTTATATGTACTTTTACTTCTATTTGGCAAAGCACTACCGAGACAACAATCCAATGTTCATTCGCCATAAGCCAAGTGAGGTCTCAGAAGAGGCTGCAATTAAGATAATGGACCTATTGTTCTCAGATCCGACTCAATTTTCCCTTGTAGTGGTCGGCGATTTCTCTATAGAGAAGGCCGAAGCAGTATTGTTGGAGCTCTTTGGGAATCTAGTGGGGGATAAAATAAGTTTACCGGTCTGTCAATCATTAAAAACTTATCCGGAAAAATCTGAAAACATTACGATTTCTCGTGGGAAAGAATCCCACTGTCTCACTTGTATGTTGTTTGGGGGACCGTTCTCTTTTGAGTATATTCAAGACATGGAATTGACGAATCTCGCATTTGATCATCTTCTTGGTCATCGACTACTTGAAAAAGTACGCAGAGAGATGGGAGAGACTTATTCAGTACATGTGAATACCTACTTTCCTTTTGCTCCTAATCTTGATGAATTGGTCCTAGTTGTCAGTTTTGCTTGTGAACCAGGGATGGCTGATCCTATTAAGACAATTGTTCAAGATGAAGTTGCTCGGCTTGTAGATGCAGGTGTCTCTGATGAGGAGATCAATACGGCTAGAGAAATCCTTCTCGAACAGGAAAGAGTCTCTTTTCTTTCAAATCAGGGGTACCTCAAAGCTCATCTGGTATCTGAGCTCTTTAAGAAAAATGCTAGCGAATTGATCGATTATCAAACGAGGCTTGAGACGCAATTGGCAAAGGAGCGACTAGAGGCCTTTATCCAGGCTGTTTTTACAAAAAATCGCCACCTTGTTTCCTACTCCATTAAACCAGAGGGTGTTTAAGTCTGATTGGCTACTTATAAGGTTTTAATCGAAGAAGCTCTTTTGGTGATGCGAATGTCCTTTTTTAGAGATGAGAATCCCTTTTGAAGTGGCTATAATAATCAAATCAAAGACTTCTATGGCTTTAATCGGTAGATGGTCTGAATAGATCAGGCATCCATCTACATTGTAAGCTTGAACGTCCCCATGAACAAAATTTGTTCCGATCTTTGGCGCATAAAATGATTCAAGCGATTCGAAGCTTCCGATTTTGTATAATAAGGAAAATAAAAAGGCGCCACTAATTTTTTTAGTGGCGCCTTAAGAAAAGCCCCTTTGTCTATTCGGTTGCTTTTTCTATTGATTGCAGCACTTTGTATGCCGTGTAAGTTGTGTTGTTTGGCTGGATCAGCTGAACAGCAGAGACAACATCATCATCATCGATAAGAAATTGCACTATATACCCATCATAATCAACGACACTAAAGAGACCCTCTTTTTCGGGGATCAAGATAAAGGGTGGTTGACCAAGTGCTTTTACGGTTAGTTGAGAATTTTGTTTTTCAACGACAAAGGAAAATCCTAGATAACTATAATTTCCTAAAAACCGCTCAAGATAGTCATTCTTGAAGAGCTTTTCATCCTTCCTTCTTTTAAAGTGGATAGGATTAACCACAGGTTCAAAGGGAATGATCACAGAATCGACATCGCCATAAAAATTGTTGCTGAAGTTTGCTTTAAGTCCTTCAAGGTCGGGGATGTTGTTTTCTTTAGAGACTTCAAACGTATCGTAATGCCAATGATCCAAAAAGAGTTTTAAACCATTAAAAGTTGCTAACAGACGGCTGTTTTCGAGCTTGAATTCAATCGATCCATACGCGGGATGGTCATAGATCCCTACAAATTCATTCATTTTATGTGAGGGTGTAGTTCCGTGAATTTTATCTGCTTTATGAACTTCACTCTGCTCGTAATAACTGTGAGTTTCATATTCAGTAAATTGGTTGCTCTTTTCAACCCAATCGATGGGGGTTAACCCTAAGAGAGAATCTGCGATTTCGCAAGTGATAAAATAGGGTAAGGGGGTGAAATGTTTGTTTGACAAAACTACAATCCCTATATCCTCTTTAGGGAAACAGAAAACAGAGCTGCTAAATCCCTCAATATTACCACCATGAAATATCGCCTCATGATGCCGGTAAGAAACAACAAACCATCCTAAGCCGTAAGCTTCTGCGTTGATAAAATCTTCAACATCATAGCGACCGTTTAAAAGAACATTTGAAATTACCTGAGGTCTTGTCATCTCCTTGAAGGTTTGAGATTGTACAAATCCTTTTCCTTTATTTAACAAGATTTTAACCCATTTAACTAAATCTTCGACGTTTGAATTGAGCCCTCCTGCTGCAGCTATTGTATAGGGATCTAAGAAAGGAGTTCTAATAAGACCCATTTGAGAGGGCCGGTAGCCGAAAGAGTGGTCTTCATTTGTTTGAAGTTTCGCTATACTGGCTGTGGTATCTTTCATTTCTAGAGGGTCTAGTATGTACTCTTGCACTAACTTTTCCCAGCTTTTACCTGTTGAGCACTCCGCAGCATGGGCTGCAATCATATAGCCTAGATTGCCGTAGTAGAACTGCTCTCTAAAGCTACAAAAAGGTTCGAGGTAACGGAGTCTTTTGATGATGTCATCCCGAGAAAAATTTCCCCCATACCAAATACCATCATGTCTTGAATAACCAGATATGTGAGCTAGATAGTCTCTTATTGTGACCTGATAAGTTGTATGTGGGTCAATTAGTTTAAATTTGGGAATATGTTCGGCAATAGGATCTTCCCAATGTAACACCCCTTCATCAACTAGTTGCCCTATCAGAAAGGAAGTAAAGGATTTAGTAGCCGACCCAATCGGCATCACAGTTTTGGTTGTCATGGGTAGATCATCTATAACGTTTCGTTTACCAAAGGCTTTACTGTAAATGACCTCGCCACCGACTACAACTCCTATAGCGACACCGGGAACATTCAGAGTCTTAGTAAATTCATAAATTTTTCCATCGAGAGTTTCGAGAATTTTTTGTGCGCGTAGAGCTTTTGCGTTCGAAGGCTCCGAGCCCCACATCAATCCTTGTACCCCTAAAAATAATAAAAACAAACAGCAACCATGACTTTTCATAAACACCTCATAAAAAAAGGTTTTGATCCTATCACACGTTTTTTTTTACTTCTAGGGGAAAATCAAAAGGTTCCTACGACAGTAGAGATTAATGTTAGAACCTCAGCAATTTGATCGATATTCCGTGGCAAGTCGTACAATAAAAAGAAAACGGAAACAGAAATAGAAATAAAAAGAATCTGCTTACGAATGCCAAGCTAACATAATTAAAATAATAGGGTTGTTAGTATGCAAGAATTTAAATTCCACTTTGATTCTGCTCCAAAAAAGAAAAGATCAAAACGTTCTATTCTTGAAACCTGGGTTCCTTTGTCTCAAAACGCCGAATTAACGGCTAAAGAAAAAGAAACAGTGCTTTTTGGAGATTCAATAGATGAACTGTACTTGGTCAAACCTGCATTTCTTTATATAAATGCTAGAGAACAAGTTAAATTTGTCTCTGGAGAGGAACTCAACTATTATTATACAGTTGCCAAGTTAAAAAAATCGCCCTATTTAGTTCTTTTAGGCGAGGAGATAAAAAGTAAGAACATGCAGACGTTTCTTCAAAAAAAACAAACCGGGGAGACGACAACAATTTTCTATCTAGACATCTACCTTTCTCCCCATTTTGGAGCATTAAAACCTAAGTTTCATCTTTTTGAGAAAGTTTCTCTTTCAGGCATTCCGAATTCAATGGTTCTTTTTAAAGAAACCTAAGAGAGCTCTATTTTTTGCGCGTCTGTTTTCTTTGAGGGGAAAATGTCGACTTATCTGCTGAAGGGTTCCCAGCTGTCACACAGAATCGTAAGCCTTTTTCAATCGTCATGTCTACTGGCTTAACCGATGACTTGGGAACAATGACGGTTACTCCACCAATTTGATAACTAAAGGGAAAAAAGACAACAACGTCTTCTTGGTTTTTTCCTATTCCTTTGGGGAGATCGTCAAAGGTTTCCCGTGTCACGAAACCGATCACTTTAATTCCTTGGTATTCAACTAAAACAACTTTCCCTCTATCTTTTTTTTGACCTGCATTGAAGAAGCTCATTAAATCAGTAATTGATGTGTAGATTGTTTTTAATAGAGGGATCTTCTTTAACAACTTTTCAAACCAATTATAGAAATTTTGTATGGCCCAATTGTTGAGGAGAAGTCCCATTAAAAAGAGGATGATCAGACCAATGACGATTCCCATTCCAGGGAAATAGACTTTATCTCCAAACATCCAAGCAATCGGCTTGCCAAAAATCCAATCGAGTTGGTTAATGATCCAAACGATTAATACAATGCAGATTAGAATGGGGGCAAGGCCAATAAAGCCTCGCAAAAGGATCTTTTTCATAATTTTCAGTTTATGAGACAAACTTATTCTGTAAAGCGAAAACAAGAGAGGAGGCCGTTTTCTTGATCCCTTTCGGGAGACGAAGTTGCGATCCTACCGATCTACCTTTCCTTAATGCTTGAAGATCAATTGTGGATGTCGCTTTTGCTCGTGAGAGATGGGGATAGGCAGAACGAGCATTTTTTTCCAAAATCTTATCAATTTTAATGAGCCCATTTGAAGAAGAAGCGGTATTCAATTCATTCACAAAGCCTTCAGCGATTCCTCTGTAAAATGAATTTTTTGCCCTCATTCCAAAAAGGTGGAGTTCTTCTTCCCACAATTCATCTAATTTATGATTTAGTGTGTGAGCGAGATATTCTCCAATTTCGATCATATTTTTCTCACCAAAGATCTCAAGATAGACTTTGCCCCTGGCATGATTGATCACAGGATAAACAAAAAATGCCCTTAAAATTGTTGAGATGGCTCTCATTTTCTCAGTAGCTCTGTTAGATTCTAGGGTTCGTACGATGACAAAATCCTCCTCATCTAAAGTCACAGAATCAAGTTTATGCTTAATCATGAGGCTTCTTGCTTTAGTGAGGGCGTTTTTGGCTTCGAAAGGGTTTTTGCTCGAGGCAAGATCGAACAATTTGAGGATCTTTGAGTGGATTCGTTCCGATTTTTTTTCGAGTACAGATTCTTCTATAGTCGCACTCATCGACTCTTTCCATCCATACCGAGTACAAATTTGTCGAAACTCAGGCCCGTGGTGAGAGATTAAGTTGCCATATTCTAGAAAAGTGATCAAGTGAACGATTTCATGCTGAATCACCTCTATCAACAAGTCATCTTCGACAAAGGTCAATTTCTTCGAAAGACCAATTTCCATCAGTGATGAATCAAAATATCCTAGTTTACTTCCTCCTTCAAAAATCACCAAATGTAGGGGGTAGGAGTAACCCTTGTAAACAAATCGACGAGTTTTTAGGTGAAGACCCACATCTTTGTAAAGAATTTCTCTACAATAGGTTGTGCATTTTTTTAAAAATAATTGAGAGGTATTTGAAAAAAGGATGTGAATTGAATGATTTTCCATTTTAAAGCTGAACGATTAGTCGGGGTTCCATTTTTCAAGAAGCTCTCTACTGGCGTCTTCATCGACAATCCAGAGTGCAGGATGTGAAGTTGTTCCTACCTTGGCTGAAGGAAGCGAATTTGAGGGATCTAATAAAACTTTTGCGAGGATTTCGCTCTTATCCTTGCCCATGACATAAAGACAGGTGTGGTGGGCTTGATTAATTAGAGTATAGGTAAAGGTCATTCGCCAGCAATTTTTTTGAGGCACTTCATTGGCGACTACCCATCTATCATGAATGCTAAGAGCCCAAGTACCAGGAAATAGAGAGGCTGTGTGGCCATCTTCGCCCACCCCCAGCATGATTAGATCAAAAAGATGGCCATTGAGCACTTTTCGGATGAGTTTTTCATATTCTAAGGCGTGCTCTTCAATAGAGCCCTCTCCCTTCATCCGAAATACTTGGTCTTCATTGATCTCTAACTGAGAAAGTCCTGAATCCATAGCCATTTTGTAATTACTGTCGGGGTGATCGGGCCCCACAGCCCTTTCATCGCTCCAAAATAGATAAAATTTAGACCAGTCAACTGCAGATCTATACTTGGGAGTAGTCAACATTTGAAAAATTTTTTTCGGTGTTGAACCACCTGATAATGCCACGACAAAGCGATCCGATTTTTCAATGGCATCTTGAGCTACACGAATGAAATGCTCAACTGCAAATTCAATAGATCGATCCATTGGCCCAGGAAGAGCAATATTTCTCCTTTCATCAAACCGGAAAATAGGGGATCTGGTCAAGCGAGTGTTTCCTTGTTGCAAGAGCTTATCAGTTGCAGTACGTTTATGAAACTCGGATCGGTTCCTTGATTATAGATTTCTCTCATCATAGAGTTTCCCGAGATTTCGCCATTCAAGAGATAGTGGGTAGGCATGACACAAGTGTTTGATGAGCAGTGGTGAATTGCAACTCGATTAGGGTCTATTTTTTCTCTTACCAGGTTGATTCTCTCATTGTGGTGGGAATAGATATCAACGGTCAATAACCTTCCTGGAGGGGTTTGATCGCTTTTCCCTGAGGTCAAGGTAATCGTCACTCCTCCTTGTGGAGTTGAATATTTGAAAGCAAGTTCATTTTCTGCGCCCAATACTGTCTCGAGATTCCATCCAAGCTTAGTTGCAAGCCAACCTTGAAAGTAAATTGATTGGATTTTGGTATGAGAAAAACACTCAGTTTCGAGAGTGTTGTACGAGATTGCAATATTTTTTGCTTCGACAAGAGGCTTCAATTTTTCAGGGGAATTAAAAGCGTTAGCAAAAAGATTGCGCCAAGATGAGTTTCTAGCCCAATTTAAATCGGCAATATCACAAGAGACATTTTTTTGATGAGAGAGGATCATCTTTGCAAAATCGACGATATTTTCCGAAGATTCAGAGTCGAAGATCGTCCTGGTGGCCCGACTCTCCAGCTTCATGATTACGGGGTCTTTTTTAAGGGGGTCATCACCCCAGAGCAAATAGACGGGGCGTTCAGGTAAAAGGTGGGGGAGGAGGACAAAGGGGATTCTTTCTCGGTAAGACTCTGAAACTTCAATGTGGATCAAGTCGCAAAAAATGGTGCTTTTCTCATCAGGTTTCAAATCTGTAACGTAAGCGCGCAAAAAATCTTCATTCGAGTGCTCATATTCTGTTACCATAATCATTCGGCAAGGGTATTTTCTTATGATCCCCTTACCTATATTTTGCAAATAGTCTTCTCTAAGGTCCTTTTTTACATAAATCACTAAATTGAAAAGGGAAGCGTGTGTTAGATTTTCACCTCTGTGATTTCCCCAAAGAGATGCAAGCGCCGATTCTATTTCTTTCACCTTAATGTATTGAATAGCAGCTGTCATAAGGCTTTCCAACTCCGTCCTTGGGTTTGCAATAAGATTTCGGCTTGAGGGGGGCCCCAGCTTCCTGCAGGATAAAATTCACTATCAGTCAAAGGGGTTCGAGCCCAATATTCGAGTATTGGAGTGAGAAATTTCCAAGAATTCAGCGATTCATCAACCCGAGGAAACAAGGTATTGTCCCCTAACATACAATCAAAGATCAATCTTTCATAAGCTTCGGGGACTTCACTGCCAAAGTAGCTGGCGTATTGAAAATCCATATTGACTGGTTGAATGAAATTGGATGATCCGGGAACTTTACTATTGATTTGTACAGAGGTCCCTTCATTGGGTTGAATGCGGAAAATGATTTGGTTCGGAGTGTTGTGCTTATCACTTTTATGAAACAAAATATTCGGGGTCCGTTTAAAAGTGACGACGATCTCTGTCGATCTCTTGGGAAGTCTTTTTCCCGCCCGAATGTAAAAGGGGACACCTGACCAACGCCAATTCTCAATCTGAATTTCCATGGCACTAAAAGTTTCTACATTTGAATTAGGATTTACCCGATCTTCTTTTCTGTAAGGAGCTACAGGCTCCCCCTCAATGTAACCCTCTTTGTATTGACCACGGCAGGTAAATTGTTTGATTTCCGCCTCATTGTATTGCTTTATCGCTTCAAGAACTTTAACTTTTTCATCCTGAATTGCTTGAGGACTTAGGTTGGTGGGAGGCTCCATGGCCACTAAACATAGTAGTTGCATTAGGTGGTTTTGTATAATATCGCGCGCAAGACCAGCGCTCTCGTAAAATTCACCCCGCTTTTCAACCCCAATGCTTTCAGCAACAGTAATTTGTACGTTATCAACATACCGATTGTTCCAAAGGCCTTCAAAAATGGCATTGCTAAACCGAAAGACTAACAGGTTTTGTACCGTTTCTTTTCCCAAATAGTGATCGATTCGATAAATTTGACGTTCGCTCAGATTTTTTGTTAAATCGGCCTGAAGTTCAATGGCAGTTTTTAGATCGTGACCAAACGGCTTTTCAATGATCACCCGGGAAAAGTGTTCCTTATCGCCCTGATCGTAGATCAAGCCATTTGCCTTGAGATAATCGACAATTATTGTAAATGAGGAGGCTTGAACGGCAAGGTAGAAAACTCGATTTCCCTGGGTTCCAAACTTTTTATCTAGATCTTCTAGAAAGGGTTTTAAAGCCTTATATCCATTATCATCAGAAAACTCAGCCTTGAAATAGAAAATACGGGAGGCAAAATTTGCAAGTTCATCTTCGCTTGGCTTTGTTCTCGAAAATTGCTGAATCCCGTCTATCAGGTTTTTCCGAAAATCGTCATTGCTAAGTTCTCTTCGCGCAACGCCTACTACGGCAAAATTTTGAGGAAGGGATCCTGAATTCATTAAGTTGTAGAGAGCTGGGAGCAATTTTCGTTTGGTTAAATCACCGGAAGCCCCATAAATAACTAATATACAAGGGGTAGGTTGCGTAAGATGATCTGCGTCTTTTAGAGGGTTTTTAAATGGCTCTGCGCTTTCTAGATTATTTTCGGAATCCACGGAACGATCTTTTTGGCTATCAGATTGTTGAGTATTGTCTCGCATCTTTAGTAATACCCCCATGCTTTTTCTCTAAGTATGGAGAGGATAGCATTAAATGCAACATCTTAGATCGAGGTAGGTTTGCAAAATTAATGAGGCTGAAATTACATCAACAGCACGACTCCGGTCCTTTCGATTCATAGAGAGCTCCATAAGAAGACTTTCTGCTGCTTTAGAAGTGAGTCTTTCATCGATAAACTGACATTTTACAGAAGTTTTTTCTTCCAATTTTTCAGCAAATTTTCGGGCTAAAGCTGACATGGGACTCTCTTTTCCGTCCATATGCAAAGGAAGGCCGACAATAAAAAGTTCTATCAAGCCGCGATCCTTTAAAAGGTGCATTAAAGCGTCTATATCAGCGTCTATATTTTTGGTTCTTTCGATCTTTTCCAGAGGAGTCGCAAACGATCTAAAAGGATCGGAAATCGCAAGGCCAATTCGTTTCATCCCGAAATCAATTCCTACAATTCTCATACTAACACCTCATTCTTCAAATGTGAGAATAGAGAAGCTTCTATGAAGCTAGTAAATAGAGGGTGTGGCTCTGTCGGTTTAGATTGGAACTCGGGGTGGAACTGAACCCCTATCATCCAGGGATGGTTTTGGTTTTCAACGATTTCACACAATTGGCCATCTTTGTAGATCCCCACTATGGCAAGACCTTTCTTTTCAAACAGCTCTTTGTAGTCGTTATTAAACTCATATCTATGTCGATGTCTTTCATGAATCTCTTTCTTTTTTCCGTAGATAGAAAAGACTTTCGATTTTGGGTTGAGTGTGCAGGGGAAAGTCCCTAATCGCATCGTGCCGCCAATATCAGTGATTTTTTTCTGCTCAGAAAGAAGGGAAATGATCGGTGTAGGGGTTTCACTATTAAACTCTGTTGAATTGGCATGTTGTAGGTGAAGTACGTTTCTTGCAAATTCTACTGCAAGGACTTGCATGCCTAAGCAAATGCCAAAGTAAGGAATGTTCTCTTCTCGGCAATACCTTGCCGCGATGATTTTTCCTTCCCAACCACGACTTCCAAAGCCACCAGGAACTAAAATTCCTTGGCATCCTTTAGCTATATTCGCAAACTCTTCCCTTGTTTTAAACTTATCTGACTCGATACATACGATCTTGACTTTCGATTTATTTGCGATGCCACCGTGAATTAAGGCTTCAAAAACCGATTTATAGGAATCTTGATGTTCGAGGTATTTTCCGACAATCCCTATAGTAACAGTCTGCTCAGCAAAGATGAGATCGTCGACCATTTGTCTCCATTTTTTCAGGAGGGGTCGTTTTTTTGGCAATCCCATGATGTCAGAGATGATTTCATCAATTCCTGTTTCAAGCAGACTCAAAGGTGCTTGGTAAATAGTCCCTTTGATATCAACGATATCGATGACAGCTTCTTTTTTAACATTGCAGAAGAGGGAAATTTTTGCCTTGATCTCCTCAGACAAAGGCTCTTCGCATCGACAAAAAATCATGTCGGTAAATATTCCACTTTGTTGGAGCAGTTGTATAGAGTGCTGGGTCGGCTTTGTCTTGACTTCTCCGGCATGGGGGATATAAGGGACATAAGTGAGATGGATATGCATACATTGCGAAGGCCTTTCATGACGAAATTGGCGGATAGCTTCTAAAAAAGGTTGAGATTCAATATCTCCGACTGTTCCGCCGATTTCGATGATGGTAACATCGATCCCTTTTTCCTGTTCGCTGCAAGCAAGGATTCTCTTTTTAATCTCATCGGTAATATGCGGAATGACTTGAACTGTTTTACCAAGATAATCGCCACGTCTCTCTTTTTTAAGAACAGCATCATAGATCTGTCCTGAGGTGGTATTCGATACTTTCGATAAGGGGGAGTGGGTAAATCGATAATAATGTCCCAAATCAAGATCAGTCTCGGCTCCATCATCAGTGACGTAGACTTCTCCATGCTGAAATGGATTCATAGTTCCAGGATCGACATTAAGATAAGGATCGAGTTTCATTAAGGCAACTTTTAACCCTTTCTCCTCGAGTAGAAGAGAAAGAGACGACGAAGTGATCCCCTTGCCGAGGGACGAAATGACTCCGCCTGTGATAAAGATAAATTTACTTCCCATGTGAACTCAGTATACAAACACCTTTTAAATATCTCCACTAAATACTATGATTGACGCGAAATCAGGAGGTGTCAGGTGTCCTTAAGTCCTAGCTTTATTGACCTCAGAAGAGGAGAAAAAGTCCCCCTTGCTCCGACTCTAAAAACGATAAAAAGGGTGGGAATAAAAGAGGTTAAAAATTTTCTTTCACTTGAATCTGACAAGGAGCTCCCTTCAAGACCTCTTAGGGTAGGCATCCTTTTTTCGGGCGGACCCGCCCCGGGAGGACATAATGTGATCGCAGGTCTTTTTGATGCTATAACCGAACTGGGCCCAGGAAACAAATTGCTTGGGTATTTAGCGGGACCTCAAGGTCTTCTTGATGGAAAATGCAAAGAGATGACTTCAAATCTAGTCAATGAGTATAGGAATCTTGGCGGATTTCACATGCTGGGAAGTGGCCGCACCAAGATAGAGACAGAAGACGATTTTCAAAAGGCCGAGCAAGTTTGTAAAAGTCATAAATTGGATGCTCTCGTCTTTGTGGGGGGAGACGACACAAACACAAATGCGGCCCTCTTGGATGAATACCTCAAAAAGTGCGGCACTTCCTGCACGGTAGTGGGGGTTCCGAAAACAATTGATGGTGACTTAAAGAGCCCCTTAATTGAAACATCATTCGGTTTTGATACTGCCTGTAAAGTTTACAGTGAAATGATTGGAAACATTTGTTTAGATGCAGCCTCTTCTGGAAAGTATTCCCATTTTATCAAACTTATGGGGAGGAAAGCCTCTCACGTAACCCTAGAATGCGCTTTGCAAACTCAGCCTAATCTCGCTTTTATAGGGGAAGAAGTCGAAGAAAAAAAACAATCGTTAGCCGACATCGTTTCAACCATTGCCGATTGTGTGAGCCAGCGAGCTGCAGAAGGGCGTAACTATGGAGTCTACCTTATTCCCGAAGGATTGCTTGAATTTATCCCTGAGTTTAAAGAATTGATCTCTGCTCTCAATCGTCATTTGGCGAAAGGAGAGGGGGAGGATGCTCTTTCAGGAAAACAAAAAGGGTTGTTTGATTCGCTACCTCAAGCTATTAAGGGTCAGCTTTTGCATGACCGTGATCCTCATGGGAACGTACAGGTTTCTAAAATTGAGACAGAAAAGCTTGTCTATGAAATGGTTGATACTGAGCTAAAGAAAAGAGGCTTCAAAGGAAAATTCAATCCTGTCTCTCATTTTTTTGGTTATGAGGGAAGATGTTCTGCCCCTTCTTGTTTTGACGCCACCTATTGCTATAATCTAGGGTATGTAGCTGCAGTCCTGATCAATCATAAAAAAAGCGGCTGCATGGCGGCTTTAAAAAAATTAAGCCAACCAGTGGAAAATTGGCAGCCCATCGCAGTTCTCATAGATTCAATGCTCGTTGAAGAGGAGCGTAAGGGGAAAATGATGAGGGTGATCGATAAATCGGTGGTAAAAATGAACGGTCCTGCATTTGTGGAGTTTACGAAAAAAAGAAGAGATTGGCAGCTTTTTGATCAGTACCAAAGTCCTGGGCCAATTCAATATTATGGAGCTTCAAAAAATGTTGTAAACAAGACACTTGCGATCGAAGATGTCGACCAAAGATGATTGCCCTTTTTTTTAAATCCCATGATTTGATTAATCATTGTCATGGGCAAGCGGTTCAGGAACCATTACATTCGAAATACAAGAAGAAAATCGTTAGATTTCCTTCTTTTGCTTCTTGGGTACTACCAAGACATCCTGCCTCATCCTATACCACCTAAGGACTTTACATATCCCTGTAGAATAAAAGAGGTTAACCTTGAATCGCCAAAAGTGACTTGGATAAACCACTGTACATTCCTCATTGATATTTATGATCTTAAAATACTTACAGACCCACTTTGGAGTAGACGTTGCTCTCCTATATCCTTCATAGGTCCAAAAAGACAACATGAGCCCCCATTTGAAATAGAAGATCTAGAGGGTGTCGACATAGTTTTAATTAGTCACAACCACTATGATCATTTAGATCTAAAGACTGTAGAACTGCTTCACAAGCGATTTCCCAATATAGTTTGGATTGTTCCTTATGGGTTGAAGAAATGGTTCAATCGTCGGGAGATCTACCAAGTACGAGAACTCCAATGGTGGGAAGAAATTGAACTTACATTTGGCAAAAGCCTTCCCAAGGTCACAATTAGCTCAGTACCAGCGCAACACAACTCTGGCCGAACACCATTTGATCAAGATAACACCCTTTGGATGGGGATCATAGCAAAAATCTCGTCGGAACAGTTCCCCACTAAAACACTCTATTTTGTGGGAGATACAGCCTATAATGGGTATGACTTTAAAAAAATTGGAGAAAGTTTTTCCCCCATTGATTTATGCTTATGTCCAATTGGGACCTATAAGCCGGAGAATTTTATGAGAACTGTCCATTCGAGCCCGCAAGATGCCGTCAACATTCATGAAGATACAAAAGCTAAGCTTTCTATTGGAATGCATTGGAAAACATTTAAACTTTCTTCTGAGCATCCCTGTCAGCCTCCATATGACTTACATCGAGAAATGAAGAAACGAGGGTTGGAACCGAGCACGTTTATTGCTTTAGATCCGGGAGTCACCATTAATTGGTAAGATATCTCTCTTTAAAACTCTGGGAATTGTTGGAAGATCGATCGTTTCGAAAAGTTTTTTCGGATAAAAAATTCCAAATGATAGAACGATCCATCAACAGGCAATATTTATGGAAAAACCCTTATCGGATCAGTAAAGAATTTTGTCAGGCAATTGGGGAAAACGACGTTCATCAATATGGGGAAACCCCCTTGACAACCATGAATAAAATTGCACGAGCTCTTAACGTCAAAAAAGGTGATCATATCTACGAATACGGGTCTGGCCGAGGGAGGACCTGTTTCTTCTTGAAGCACTTCTTTGATGCTGATGTTACAGGGGTTGAACGAAATCCAGTTTTCGTTCAACGATCAACCGCAATGGCAAAAAAATTTGGTCTTGATGTCACTTTTATTGAGCAAGATTTTCTCCAAGTAAATCCGACAGGTGCTACAGCAATTTATCTTTATGGGACCTGTTTAGAGGATAAGCTGATCTATCAGCTTTGCGATAAATTCCCCTCTGGTGTTAAGATTGTAACTGTTAGTTATCCACTTTCCGAGTATGACAGAAAGTTTTGGATCAGACAAAAGTTAAGGGTGCGATTCCCTTGGGGTGAAACGGAGGCCTATATCAATGAATGCCGCGGTGCTTCTATCAGGTTGCGGGGTTTTTGATGGATCAGAGATTCATGAAGCGACCATTCTCTTACTTGTCTTAAAGCAAATGGGGTTCAAGGTCGATTTTTTTTCCCTTGATCGTAATATCGAAGAATCTATTTCGCATATGACCCATGAAAAGCTTCCTGAAAAGCGAAATATGATGGAAATGTCGTCTAGAATTGCAAGGGGGAAAATCTCTCCCATGAAAAAGCTTAAGGCGAATGATTACAACCTTTTAGGCATGCCAGGAGGATTTGGGGTTGCCTCTAATTTTTCTGACTTTTCAAAAAAGGGTTCAGATTGCACAGTCGATCCTGAAGTAGCGAGGGTAATCAGAGATTTTCACCAGTCAAAAAAAATGATTGTCGCCATGTGCATTTCTCCTATGATCGTAGCTAAAGTTTTAGAAGGGGAGGAGATACAGATGACTGTTGGAGATCAACTCGATGATCTTAAAGTACTATCCAGTATGGGAGTTGATGCTGTCAGTTGTATGGCCAATGAATCTTGTTATGATGAAAACCACCGAATTTATACAGTACCTGCCTATATGGCTCACAAAGGCGACCCCAAAACTATCTATGAATCGCTCCAAAAACTATATGAGGTGATCAATGGAACTGCCCGCTAAAAGAAGGGAGCCTCAACCTTTAGAAATAGAGGAAATTCAAAAAATCAAAGAAATCCTCTCGCCTGAGTGGTCAATCGAAGCGAATAGAAAAATTAAGAGGCAGTTTACTTTTCCTAATTTCAAGGAAGCCCTCGCCTTCGTAGTCAATGTGGGGCAAATTGCTGAAGAGCTTCACCACCATCCTGATATTGGCCTTACTTGGGGAAAAGTAGAAATTGCTTCTACCACACACAGCATCAACTTTCTTTCTAAAAAAGACTTTGAATTAGCAGAACGAATTGATGCTGCCTTTGCTACTTTTTTCTAGGCAATATTTAGACCGCCATCTAAAATCATTGGAAATGATCAAATACTGTTTAACCACCCACAAGACAATAAGATGGCCTACGAGAGTTGTGACGGTAGGAAAAGTCAACGTTGGAGGGGATAGCCCTATCCGAATTCAGTCGATGACTACCTCGAACACCCGTGATGTTAAGGCAACAGTCGACCAAATCATGAAACTTGCCGATTATGGGTGTGAGATCGCAAGAGTTACCGTCCAAGGAAAAAAAGAAGCCGAAGCTTGTGAACATATTAAAAATACCCTTTTACAAAAAGGGTATGAGATACCACTCGTAGCCGATATCCACTTTTACCCTCCGGCAGCTATGCTTGTTGCTGAATTTGTCGATAAAGTGAGGGTCAATCCCGGTAACTACATCGACAGAAGGGCTGTTTTTAAGACGATTGAATACACTGACCAAAGCTATGCCGAAGAGTTAAGGAAGATCGAGGAGGGTTTTTCTCCCCTCGTATTGAAATGCAAACAACGAAACATTGCGATGAGAATCGGTACCAATCACGGATCACTTTCTGATCGGATCATGAATCGGTATGGAGATACCCCAGCAGGGATGGTTGAGTCAGCTCTTGAGTTTGCTCGTGTGTGTCGTATGCATGATTACCATAATTTTCTCTTCTCTATGAAAGCGAGCAATCCACTTGTGATGCAACAAGCCTACCGCCTTCTGGTTGCTCAAATGATCGAGCTTAGATGGAATTACCCTCTACATTTGGGGGTGACCGAAGCAGGAGAAGGGGAGGATGGACGGGTTAAATCAGCCTGTGGAACAGGAGCTCTTTTACTTGATGGACTTGGCGATACGATTAGAGTCTCTTTAACGGAAGATCCTTGGCTTGAAATCGACCCTTGTAGAAGACTTGTCCAACTCTTTGAATCGTATGAGAAGAAAGAGGGAACAAAACCCTTTGAGGAAAAGCGGGATATCAGAAAAATCGAAAAAAGAAAGGTGGAGATTGAAGGGACCCCTCTCAACCCAGATGGAACAGTTCTTGTTAAAGTGACGAAAAAAGAGCTTCTGGAACTTGAGGTGTCAAAAAAAGATCCAGGAACAGTTGATATTTTCGTCGTCGATACGATTGATGACGAAATGCAATCAAGGGTAGCGCAACTAGGCGAAGTTGGGATTGAGGTCTTAGCATTAGATAATTTGGGAAATGCCGCTGCTCTGACTGATGGGGATGAAACGATTTGGGAAAATACCATTCATAAGGGAACCTCTTTTGTATTATTACAACTAACTCAATCGAAAATGCATAAGGGAAGAGAGTTCTTTGAATGGCTTAGAAAAAAAGGACTGCAGATTCCTGTCATTTTGGTCATGCAATATGATTTAAGTCAGGAAGATTTGACAATTCATGCGGCTACTGAGTTTGGCTCTTTACTTTCCGATCGGAGGGGAGAGGGGATTATGATTTTAGCACCTCAGCCGCTCGAGTTTAAAAGATCGCTCAGCTTTAGCATCT
This sequence comes from uncultured bacterium, assembly GCA_964477345.1. Classification (GTDB taxonomy): domain Bacteria; phylum Chlamydiota; class Chlamydiia; order Chlamydiales; family 2-12-FULL-49-11; genus JAJZEO01. Next base: position 13,822 of record CAYZDL010000011.1, on the reverse strand, counting down.
TACAGGCGGTCCGCATGCGTTCCTCAAAGACCGACTTTATTGCATGTCCTGGGTGTGGTCGAACTCTCTTTGATATTCAAAGTGTGACGAAAAAAATTCAAGAAAAAACTAAACATCTTCCGGGTGTTAAGATTGCTATTATGGGGTGTGTTGTCAACGGTCCAGGTGAAATGGCCGATGCCGATTTTGGCTATGTCGGCTCAAAAACTGACAAGGTTGATTTATACGTAGGAAAGACCTGCGTTGAGAGAAACATCGACCACATAGAGGCAGATGAACGCCTTATCGCTCTTATAAAAGAGCACGGACGATGGGTCGAACCTGATCTTGTTCAAATCATTACGTAATGTTACAATAGCTGAATCAAAAATAATACGAAAGGTTACCCATGGATGGCGTAGTAAGCGGTTCTACCGTTGATTTAAAAAATCTATACGAAGCACAAAAAATTTCAAGCGAAGTCGTCAACCCACCGCTTTTCCTCCAGTTCGACAAAAAATTTACTGAATCGCAAGAAGGGCTAACCTATGCTGCAATCCAAGTCTATTCGGGTCTCTATAGCACAGTGTCGGTAATAAACAGTGGGCTAAAAGGTTTAATCTCAGCCATAATTTATGTAGCGTCAATGATCTTTGAACTCATTAAACCCGCTATTGAACCTATATTAAATGCTGTATTCCCGATAAATCCAGTGAATGGAGAGAGGCACTTTATTGGTGTGCCACGCAGTTGGGAACTCTCACTCGGAAAGCTTTTATACGACTCTATGACAGCACAATATGTTGAAGTGGGGAGCCATTATGGTAATCAGATGGAAAAAACAGTATCTGATGTATTTCATCAAATCGAAAGATCAAACTCTGAAATTCTAAACCCTGCAAAAGAAGAAATTAAGTTTGATTACCACGTAAAAACTGTCCACAGCAACCAAGTCAATGCTTTTGCAATGATGGGTGGAGGAATGGTTATTTTTAGTAAGCTCGTTGAAGATATCCGAAATGCCCTAAAAAACAACGAAATCCAAACGACCACAATAGAGTTTGCTGACGGCTCAATAGCAACAGTCGATTTGACGAGGTTGACAGAAGAGGATGTTCTTGCAGGGTTAGTGGGACACGAAGTGACACACGTTGCTTCAAGACACTCAGTTTTTAGTCTATTGGGAGCGGTTATTCGCCAGATTGTTCTTTTCATAGCAAGGTTCTTCTTGATCCATTCATTAAAAAGCAACGATCAAGAATATCAGGCTCTTGTAAATAAGCCTTCTCATGAAAGAACTTTCCATGAGCAGTACCTTCTACAGAAAAAAGAAGAAGATTATGACCGGGTGAATAGTTGGATTGCATGGATCTCACACAAGCTCAATGCAGTTTTAGGATTGAGCTATTCAAAAATGCACGAGTATGAAGCCGATATTACGGGGCTTTACATGTCAAGCAAAGCTGGTTACAATCCACTTGGCGCTATTTACTTACAGGAAGTCTTAGGAAAAGGACACAAAGAGGGTTACTTAGATTTGGTTCATAGGAACTTCGAATTTCTCTTTACCCACCCCCATCGCAATAATCGAGAAAGATCGCTTTTTGCAGGGCTTCAAAAACTTTGCCCTAATGCTTTAGATGGACGAGTAACATGGACTCCACCTAAGGTCGATGGCTATGATACGAGTGAAAATGCCCCCCTAGCCTTGAGATATGCAAGAGAGCAAATGGCCGCAGGCTAATAGAATAACTTGAAGCAAGAAGTGATAGCCATTTTTCAGCACCGAGGGGTGAAGTGCTATTCTCAATGCCATCGGCGTACTCTGTGGTTATAAATTTTCAACATCTTTCAGAGCACAAAAGGCTATGGCGTTAAATCACGTTTTCCAGATATACGTGATTTTATGGAAGAACTCTGGTACTTGAGATCGGTTGAAGAAACCCTAACTGCATTTCGTTCAACCCAAGAGGGTTTATCCCATCAAGAGATAGAGGCTAGACAATTACGTTATGGCCCCAATCAGCTCAAAAAAGAAAAGAGACGTTCCCTTTGGGGTATTTTTTTTCGCCAATTTTTTAACCCTTTAGTCTTTGTTCTCCTAATTGCCTCTCTCGTAAAATTTTTTACTATCAACTTTATAGAGGGCGGGGTTTTAGTCTCAACCCTTTTCGCTATGGCGATTGTGGGCTTTATCCAAGAAATGAGAGCAGAACATGCGATTGAAGCTTTAAAAAAGCTATCGGCTCATAAGTCGAAAGTTAAACGAAATGGAAAGATACATACCATTCATTCGGAAAGACTTGTCCCTGGTGATATTATCTATCTTGAAACAGGAGATAAAATCCCCGCTGATGCTCGATTGATCGATGCAAGAAATTTAAAAACTGATGAATCGACCCTTAGTGGTGAATCGTGCGCTTCAGAAAAGCGCGTCGAGCCCTTATCGAAGGTTTGCTCGGTCTCTGAACGGAGCAATATGGTTTATGCAGGAACAGTAGTCTCTTATGGTAAAGGAATTGCTGTAGTCGTTGAAATTGGTATGACTACTGAACTTGGAAAAATCGCTGAAAGTCTAGAAGATATAAAACGTGAAAAAACTCCGCTAGAGCTCAATATTCGACAGATAGGCAACTGGATGCTCCTAATCATCTTTGCTGTAATTCTTCTTTTTATCGCGATTTGCTACAAAAGAGGCTTTTCACTTGCCGATATTTTCTTTTTGAGTGTTGCGGCAGCTGTATCAGCAATTCCAGAAGGACTTCCAATTGCTTTTACAGCAACTTTAGCCAGAGGGATGCAACTCATGGCAAAGAAAAATGCGATTATCCGTAAATTAATCGCTGTAGAGACCTTGGGCTCTACGACTGTGATCTGCTCAGATAAGACCGGAACATTGACAATCAATAAAATGAAAGTGTCGACAATGTCGTCTTCTGCAAAACTGATCTCACTTAAAGACTTTAAAACTGATTCCGATGCGGTTTTTTCTAAAATGTTTGAAATAGGTATTTTATGTAATGATGCCGTGGTTTCAAAACAAGGAGTAAATTATGAAATCGTGGGAGATCCCACAGAAGGAGCTATTCTAGAAGCTAGTTTAAACATTGGGATTGATCATGCCTCTTTAATCAAAAAGCTCCCAAGAATCTCTGAGATTCCCTTTTCAAGTGAAAACCTCTATATGGCTACTCTTCATTCCTTTGAAAACACAAAACATTGTTATGTTAAAGGTGCCCCAGAAAAAATCCTTTCGATGTGTAGTCATGTTATGACACCACATGGCGAACGGCTTCTCGATAAGAAAGCGTTAGACAACATTGATGAGATGATGCAACAAATGACGGCTAATGCTCTTAGAACAGTCGCAATGGCCTTTTGTGAAATTGACACCCCTTCAACGAATCTTAAGCACCACCATTTTGATGGAAAATTAATTTTTTCTGGCATTTTTGCAATGAGCGACCTGCCCAAAGAAGAGGCTATTTTAGCTATTGAATCGTGTAGGAAAGCTGGGATTCGAGTCGTAATGATCACAGGGGATAATCCTCTTACTGCGGCCGCTATTGCTAAAAAAATTGGAATCCCGACAGCTGGTGTCATTACAGGTAATGATCTTTTTTCAATGAATGATGATCAATTGCAAAGCCAGGTGGTAACGACTTCTGTATTTGCACGCGTTGAGCCCTCACAGAAATTAAAAATTGTGAAAGCCTTTCAGTCTCAAGGGGAAATCGTTGCTATGACGGGGGATGGTGTTAACGACGCTCCCGCCCTTGAGACAGCAAATATTGGAATTGCGATGGGATTAAGCGGAACCGATGTCGCTAAGGAATCTGCAGATATTATTTTGGCTGATGATCAATTCGATACGATTGTTTCTGCCGTAGAAGAGGGAAGAGCTATTTTTAATCGTCTTAGGAATGTTTGTACATTTCTCCTAACTACCTGTTTTGGTGAATTGTTCGGTCTAATTGCTACTGTATATTTCTTTGGAATCGCCCCATTGACTCCTCTTCAGCTCATTTGGTTAAATTTAATATCAGGATCTCTAATTGCTATCCCTATAGGGTTTGAGCCCAAAATTGGAAATGAGATGAGCGTTCCCCCAAGAAACCCCAAATCGAGTCTTATTTATCCTGGCATGATCTTCAGAATTCTCTACCTATCTATACTCATTGCACTTGCTATTTTTTTCATTTTCAAGTTTTCCGATGAAACGGTCTCGCTAGAAAAAGCACGAGGGATGGTTTTAACAAGCCTAGTCATTTTTGAGTGGTTAATTGCCCTACACATGCGTTCAGATGAACTCCCATTGAGAAAGATAGGGTATTTCACAAACCCATTTTTGTTAATCGCCATTGTCGGAGGCTTAATTCTTCAAATGTTGATTCTCTACACCCCTGTTTTTTGTAGATTATTTCAAATCGAGCCGCTTTCACTGCATGAATGGATGTGGATTCTGTTGCCTGGAATTTCTATTTTTTTTCTAGAATCATTGAGGAAAGAATTCTTTCCCAGGTTGTTCAATAAAGGGAAATGGCTCAAAGCCCACTAATTATAACCCCAAATTCAGGTTATAAGGGTGGTGGGGAGGAAAATTTCCTCCCCACCGATGGGCAAAAAATGATTAAAAAGGTCTACGTGAAGCTAGGAGAAGCCAGAAAGCAACCCCATGCTTGAGAGCGCTCTCGCTGGGATTAAACTTTGCGGTATGATGATCTAAGCACCCCTCCTGCCAGGCACCAAGAACCCAGTAAGAGCCAGATACTTTTTGTAAATAATAGGCAAAATCATCCCCTGCAAAACTGAGCTCATCCCGTTCGATCGGAAACCCCATGGAATTTAGTGCATTGCTAACAAAACGTGTGCTACGAGGGTTGTTAATCAGAATGGGATAGCTATTCGTTACTTCAAACAAAGAAAGGGTGGTGCTAACATAAGAAGAAATGATCGATTCAATCTTCATTTTTACATGATTGATAAATTTTTCTTTTTTCTCGTCAGTTAAGAAATTTCTTAGGGCGTAAACGACACGTGCTTTGTTTGGTCTTACATTTGATGCTGCACCTGATTTGACAACGCTTGGAACAAATACGAGTGGTTCAGAAGGGGGGAGTAGAAGTCGTTCAATCCCACGAAGTTCACAGACTATTGAAGTCATTACATCGATTGTATTTGTACCTAGGAATGGAGAGGCAACATGCCCGCCACTTGCTTCAATTTCGATTTCAATAGTGGTTGGATTGCAGAGCATCATACCGGGTTTAGAATAGAAGACCCCTAATGAGTCCTTGCCCCCAATGTGAAGACCATAGGCTGAGTTAACCCCATCGCAAACCCCATCTTTTACAAGGAGAGCCCCACCAGATTCTTCCCCTCCGACCTCTTCAGCTCTTTGGAAGACAAATCGAATATTTGATTTCGGTACAATCCAACCCTCGGCAATCGCCCTAAAAGCAGAAAGAAGCATTGCTGTGTGACAATCATGACCACAAGCGTGCATTACGCCATCTACTTTTGAAGCATACTCTAACTCATTTTGCTCTTGTATGGGGAGTGCGTCGATATCGGCTCGAAAAAGAATCCTGGGGTAACTTTCATCGATTGTCAGATCTACCCAGATCCCACCCTTTGATTCATGAAACGTGAAATGTAAACTAGAATTCTTAGTGGAGGCTTCAAGTTCCCGTTTGATAAGAGCTAATGTACCCTCTTCTTCCCACGAGAGTTCAGGCTTCATATGTAATTCTCTTCGAATCGCTATAGAGTAAGAATCAAGACAATTAGATGCCTTCCGGACGGCTTCGTGGATCTCCTTCAAAGATAACTGACTAATCTCCATCTCGGATTGTAGAAGTGGTGTCATAAGGTACTTTTCTCAATAATTCATGAAGGAAATTTAAAGAAATGTTATCCAACCTATGAAATTATTGCAAGAATTTTATCATCCTCAAACTGAATTAATCATCTGATGAGCGGCTCGATAGATCCCAGCGAGGCTTTTTAAATGCTGAAATGATCAAAGGTATAGAGATCATTACAACAAGCCCTATAATCAGGAATGACTCATAGAAAACGACCGAGCCGACATTAATTTGTGCAGGAGGTATAAAGACGAGAAAAATAGCAAAGAGAGAAGAGAAAATTCCTAGAGAAGCGACAACCCACATTCCTTTATGAGGGTGAGGGATTTGATAAGCTCTTGGAACATCTGGCTTTGAATATCTCAATCGAATAGCGGCCAGAAACATCATAATGTACATGACAAGATAAATTTGTGTCGACAAAGCACTTAAGATCCAGTAAGAACTGCTTAAATTAGGCATGGTGAGAAATACTAGCGAAGAGATTGTGACGATGATTCCTTGAAAGATCAATAAGTTAGTAGGAACCCCTTTTTTATTAGTCACTTGAAAAATGGGAGGTAGGTTTCCGTGGACCGTAGTCGTGTAGAGAGCCTTAACGGGACCAATAATCCATGAATTGACCTCTGCAACAGCACCATATACAAGGAGAACACCCAAAACGGGGAGTATCCATGACATGTGAAAGTTTTCGAGAAAAATCGTTAATGCTGCCATTAACCCTGAAACTAGGCTAATATCTGACTTTGGAATCACAATTCCGATTGCAAGTGCTCCGAGCATGAATAAGAAGAAGGTGATAATTGCGGCTAATATAATTGCCCTTGGGTAATTCTTTTGTGGGTTTTTAACCTCACCTGCATATCCGGAAGAAACCTCAAGCCCGGCAAATGCCAAAAACAACCCCCCAAGAAAGACAATATTATCTAATCGAGTTAAATCAGGAGTAAGACCTGCAACATCAAAGTGAATGTGAGATGGGTAACCCGCGACAAGCCAAGTAAAACCCATAATGATAAGCATTAGTCCTGGGACGAGTGTTCCTGAAATTACTCCGATAGTACTAAATAGGCTCGATGTCTTAATTCCCAAAAAGTTAAGAATAGTCATTCCCCAAAAACCGACGAGGACAACTGACATTACAAAGTATTTATTGGTAGCGAGAGGCGGGTAGAAAACGTATCCTAGAGTTGTTGCCACGAAAGCTAAAATTGCCGGGTACCAAGTCACATTGTGCACCCATTGTACCCATATTGCGAAAAAGCCCCAAGTGTCCCCAAAGGCTTCACGCACCCATATATAGATCCCACCAGACTTTGACCAACCAGTGGCTAGTTCTGCTGAAACCAATGCAGAAGGAACAAGAAAACAGATCCCCACAACGAAAAAATAGAAGATTGCGCTATACCCATACTCGGCTACTAAAGGAAGATTTCTTAAGCTTGCCATAATCGATACGTTTAACATCACCAGGACAAATGTACTAATTACGCGCTTTGGTTTATTGCCTGTTCGTTCAAGTTCCAAAATCGGCTCCTTTTTCTGTTTTTATGGATATGAATAATTGAATTAAAAGAAAGAAATTCCTTAAGTCACTCTACCTATTGATCGAAAATTAGCTAGGTAGATTCTTAATAGAGATCTTTGTTTTGGATTAACCATTGGATGATGTCGACCGACTCATACTTGGCTTTTCCATCAATGACTATGCAGGGGACCTGCTTTTTTCCTCCAATCTGGATCAACTCACTTTTGGACTGCTCATCTCGGGATATATCTCGAATTTCAACTTCTTTTCCTAATTGCTGCAATACAGACAATACTTTTTGGCAATAGGGACACGTTGGTTTGATATAAAGAATTATTGAGCTTATTTTTTCTTTTCCTTTTTTGTCAGTGATCGCAATTTTTTCAAAATTTGAAATCGTGTTTACTTGAGCTGCATTTCCCTCGGAAAAAAGACAATTCAAACTGACAATAGCTGCGAGAGTAACAACGGAAAACAAGTTCATAAAACATCCTCAAATAATGAAAGTGCAAATGTTATACGATTTTACTTTTTCTTTGCTACTTTTTCAATTTTTAGTTCGCATAAAATGACTCATTAATCACTTAAAGTTAATTATTTAAGTGTTGTTTTTTTATGTGAATTGTTTGCAAATTGCTTGGAACCTACTAATATACAGCGGCTTGCGTAAGTTTGGTATTGTTTAGAAAGTGTTAATTATCAAGTTTTTGGTTTTTTAAGAACAAAGTGTAAAAATATTTAATATTTTTTTTACATTTAAAAAACGGCTCCACAGATATCTGTAAATTTGATTTCTTTTGTTTGTATAATTACGTTTAATTTGGAAATGTAATTTTTTTTACTAATTTATTTTAATATTTGTATATTTCGAATTAAGGAAGTCATGGATTAACATAGAACTTTCCTGGTTTCTTTAGACGTGGTAACTCAGAACGGGAGTGGATATGCCGGCCAAAAGAAAAAGGACAAAAAAGACTGTAGCAGCACATATGGATGCTGAACATCATGCAAGTCCTGTTAAACGAAGAAAAAAAAGAAAGTCTGCTAGCAGAAAACCTGCAGCAGCTAAAAAGACTGTACGAAGAAAATCTACAGCCAAACGAAAAACAACAAAACGTAAGACTGCAAAGCGTGCTTCTACAAAGAAACATAAGACAGTCGCAAAACGTAAAAAAACTGCGAAGAGAAAGTCAACAGCACGAAAAGCAAAACGTAAAACTTCTGCTAGAAAAGCTAAAAAGACTACAGCTAAAAAAGCTCGAAAAACTACAGCTAAAAAAGCTAGAAAGACTACAGCTAAAAAGCGAACATCTAAGAGAAAAACTCGCAAGACTGCAAAAAAAGCAGCTCCAAAAAAAACTGCAAAACGCAGAACTGCTAGAAGATCTTCTCGCAGAACCGCCGCTAAAAGAAAATAAACAACTTTCTTTTAACGATTTAGGTCTATCGGGCAAGCAAATCGCTTGCCCGATTTGCTTTTATAGAAATTTCCTCAATTGGCTTTCGAGAATTAGACTTCTCTCGACTCCTATTTTTCTCACTTAAACCCTCTAGATTTCCAGGAATTCCAAGAGCCGTCATAGCTTCAACTTTGTATTGATCACCAAGTGTAAAATTTATCCGTGCTTTTTCGTGATCAAAGCCACCCATTCCATGTAATGGGGTACCTCTTCGAGACGCTTCAAGCGCCATATAGCCCCAAGCAGCACCTGTATCGAACGATTGTGTTCCTGACTCGCGTCCTTGATCATCGAACTTTTTAGAGACTATTAGAAGAATGAGAGCCGCATTTTTAGCCCATTCCTGATTTGCCGGCACTAACAACTCAAAGAGGTGGGGCCAATCTTCTGTATCTCTATGGGCATAGATAAATCGCCATGGTTGACCATTTGAAGAAGAGGGGGCAAGCCTTCCAGCCTCTACAATTGCTAAAAAATCAGTATGTTTAACTCCTTGCCCCGTAAAGGCTCTCGGAGACCAGCGCCTAACGAAAATCGAATCGATATCATATTGGATGTTTCTTGCAATCTTGATTTCGTCTTCGTTGACACAATCGTTCATTAAATCACCTCAAGCATCTGATAGAGAATGCTTTCATATTTTTTTGATAAGAAGATCACGATCCTTGTAACTCCAACACCAATAAGAGCTCCCACTAAAAGATCGCTGACAAAATGCTTTTGTAGAATCATTCTAGAGAGTCCAATCAGGAAGATAAACCCAATCATCGGCCATTTCCATCTATCTCCAAATTTAAGAGTAACCAGAATCATTAACGATACGGCAACAGCGGTGTGACTTGAAGGAAAGGATCGGAAACTATTATCTAAATTGCCAAATGAAAACCCAGAGACCCCTTTTTCAAGAAGTAGGAGGGGTCTTGCCCTTGCGACGACCAGCTTAAGGATCCCACAAACAAACATAATGAACCCGATAGAAAGGGCGTATTGAAACAAAATGTACGAAAAATCCTTTAGACGCTCAGCAAAGCGAGATAAAAGAAACCCACCACAAGAGGTAAAAAGATGCAAGAGGGGGAGTGATACCCATGTATAGGAGCGGCAAATTGGTTTTAGAAGGGAATACTCATCACAGATGTAAGCCACAGGAACGTCAAACCATACAAAAGAAACAAAGGACATGATCAAAATGAGGAACAAATGCATAAGAGGTAATTTTATGCATCTCGATCTTTATCGACAAGTGGATTAGAGAAAAAACCTAGTTATAAACTAGCCGGGGTAGAGAAAGATTCCATCTCTATCCATTCAAAATGTTTCTTTTTGAGTCCTACCCAGCCTAGAATCGTATCTTTTTGCGGCTCTAATGAAAATTGACTTCCTTCCTGATCCAAGTAAGATTTTGGAGCAAGGGTTCTTGCTGTCTGCAGAGTCATCCCTAACACACCCAGGCTTGCAATAGGGGCCATGGGAGCACCTAAATAGGAGAGAGCCATCATTACCATTCCAAGCAAAATAGCTATAATTCCGACAACATGGATTTTCATTGCTTTCTTTGTTTGCTCGAATAATTGGAAATAAACATGGCGACTTTTCTCTTCAAATTGTTTAATTTTAATCGCATAGCCTTCTATGTATAAAGAATAATCTAATCTATGGTCTTCTAGTTTTTTTGCCATAAATTTCCCAACCCTGCGAGCAAACATATTCCTCTTCCCTTTCTGCATCAATTCAGTATGTTCGCTAGTTGCCGCTTCAACATCTTTCTGTTCTGGTTGATAGGAAGTTTTTAATTCTTCTGTAACGCGGGCCTCTATCAATTTTTTGTCATCAGATGTAATCGATAGGTAATCAGTGTAGATCTTTTGAATCTTTGCTTCCGTTAAGAATATTCTCGTTGCCCTTAATTGCCTTTCTATTGCTGTTGTACTAGTAGTCTCTTGGGTACACTGTTTGAGAAATCGTTGGAGATTTTCTATATGTTCTTTCGAGAGGTGCTTTTCTAGTTTTTCGAGATTTTGGGAAATGAACTCCTGGAGTTCTCGAATTTGCTCATTGGTATCCCTATTTCTATCAATTTCAAAGAGCTTGAGAAGTTTTTCGATCTCTTTCTGTGAAAGCTTGTCATCCAATACTTTGATCGTAAGGAACCTGTAGAGTTCTAATCCAAATTCAATGAAAAGAACGAGTGAGCCTAAAACTACTGCAGATAACGAAATCGCAGCAAGGACTAAGAAAAGCACCAACGAGCCTTCAGCAGAATTTGTCATCGCTAATGGAAGAGCACATAGTCTTAATGAGGACTCGATCTTAGCTTCAAAATCGTAGTGTTTATCGGCTGATATAATTCGTTTGACGCCGTGATAAATGTAGTAAAAGCCACTCAAAAGACAGCCAAATCCAAGCCCTAAAACACCTAAAGGCGTCCCATCGCTACTTTCGGAGGCAGATCTCTCTTCAATTAGAAATACCGGTCCTGCTTCTTTTGACTCCTCTGTCGAAAAGGGGAGCTTTTGGAATAGCTCATCCCCCATCTCGTGATTGACAAGAGCGTAAGGGTTGTTGCCTTCTGAAGATAGTCCGCTTAAATCGTCCATAACCATCCATAATAATTCCTTAGTATTATAACAAAAAATTAAATAAATTACTAATACATATTAATTTAATGCAAGTGATCGGCCAGGGCTGCAATATATTCGATCTAAGGGGTTTTTAGTAGCAAATAAATCAAATACTTACTATATTCTTGGCCCATGAAAAAGACGCTATCTAAAATAAACTGCTCCTCTAAGCACTTCAAAAATGCCGGAGAGGTTTGTTATTTGATCTGCCCCATGAAAGATCGCCCCCTTCCAACGAGCTTCACTAGTCTAATTGACAAAGAGACCCCCTTAGGCCGTTTTGTTACGACTAGGGAGAGAACAATAGCCATATGCAAACCACTCTATGTTGAGGATTTTGTCCCCAAGTTCAGCAAGTTTAAATCGATTAAATGGCACCTAGGCCACCCTACCTGGCTGATGGAAAAACTACTTTTACGCCCATTTGTGAAGAAATACAGACCTTTCCATGAAAAATTTGAGCAATTTTTCTCTTCTCTGGAAGATTTGGAGGCAGATGGGGAGTTTTCAAGACCCTCTCTTGATTCCCTTATTTCCTACAGAAATTATGTCGATGAGGAGTTGATAGAATTCCTTAAAACAGGTTTTGAAATCCTCGAAGAGGAGGTAAAGCGAAAGTTTGATGATCTTCTTTCTTTTGTGATCAACCTTGAAAAAGATGCCCAAGAGGAAATATTAACCCAGATAAAATCCCGTTTTTATGAAAGTGAGATCCGAGCAGAATATTTATCCTCTATCGAAGAGTCGTCATCGAAGGGAAGGTCTAGCCTATCACCATTGAAATGGGTTTATTTTGAAGGTGGGCTCATCAATGTGGGAGCTGATGGAAAAGAGTTTGCTCTAGATATGGAAATGCCGCGCCACACCCGATACATCGAACCGTTTGAAATGGCCCAAAGACCCGTTACGAATGGAGAGTTTTTGCAATTTATCGAAGAGGGTGGATATGAGCGGGGGGGGCTTTGGTTGGCTGAAGGGTGGGAAGAGATTAAAAAGACTAAAAGGAGCCTTCCAAAATTCTGGAAAAAGATAGGTTCAACGATTAAACAGTATACCCTTTCGGGATTAAGACCATTGAGACTCAATGAACCTGTCTCTCACATCTCCTTTTTTGAAGCTGATGCCTTTGCACGATATGCGAAAGCGAGGCTTCCTAGCGAGTTTGAGTGGGAATTTGCCAGTGAAAGTTTACCTCCGGACAAAGGAAATTTCTTTACTGAAGGCCGTTTTCATCCAGAGCCTCTATGTGATGATGATTTGAAAATTTCCTCAAAGCTAAAGGCTATGTTTGGGGATGTTTGGGAATGGACCACGAGCCTTTATTGCCCTTATCCGGGGTATCAAAGTGCCGATGTAGGCTTGTGGAAATATACTGGACGATTAGAAGGAAGCAAAAGAGTCGTCAGGGGAGGAAGCTGTCTCTATGATGGCACTGATTTCCGTCGTACCATGAGAAAACCAATTTCTATGGGACGAGATGAATATTGCACGGGACTACGTTTAGTCAGATCGATATAGTCTTTAAAAAGGAGGTTTCTATGAAAAAATTGTTCGTTTCATTAATCGTTGCCTGCACATTTCCGCTTTTCGCCGTCGAATACAAGGCGAAAGACTTTGGACATCTTATTGACAAGATGCCGAAGATTGATAAGGGGCTCCAGGAGATTCATTTTAAGCTCTATGAGGGGTATGTTACTCAAGTGAATCTTCTCAATAAGCTCTTAGAAAATTTAGGGCCTGACAACACTTTTACCTTTCAAGCAATTAAACGTCAGTTAGGATGGGAGTATGACGGAATGATGCTCCATGAACTTTTCTTTTCCAATCTCGGCGGTGATGGAAAAATGACCTCTAGTAACCTTGCTCTAAAAAAAATCAAGCAGCAATGGGGTTCTTATGAAAAATGGGCTGAAGAGTTTAAAACGACATGCAATGAACGGGGAGTCGGTTGGGCTATTTTGTATTATGATACAGATAAAGAATACTTGTATAACGCATGGGTAGCCGACCATGCTACTGGGGTGTTTATCACTGGAGCCCCCCTTTTAGTGGTTGATTTATGGGAACATGCTTATCTTTGCCAATTTAAGACCGATCGGAATAAGTATGTTGAGACGATATTTGAATACATCGACTGGGGTGTTGTCAATGAACGTGCAAAAAATGCATTCTCCTCATCAAAAGCAAAGGAACTTAGAAAGGAAAAACAAGGAACATGACCGATGGCGTCAGCGTCACCTTATCGCGGCAGACGCGAATGACCAGACCGACGCTGTCTTCGGCGGTGAAGATCAACTCGCCGTTTTTCGACACGATGAATGAACCATAAGTGACCATGCCCTGGGCCACGGTATAGATTTTGGTGTC
>CAYZDL010000010.1:43929-58464 GCA_964477345.1 uncultured bacterium | reverse complement strand
GCTGTGAGCATGTCAAGCTTAAGCGAGATGGAATTTGTTTCAATCAAGTCTCTTTCAAAACTCGAGGTGTTGGAGCGACTGTAGCCATACAAAATTTGGGCTGTATCTTTGAGAAGTCGAGAGGACTTCATTTCAAACTCCGGTTTTTAATCGAAGAGCCGATAATTGAAGTCGAAAAATTGCGTCAGGGAGAAGACTTTACTCTTGCTTCTTTAATGCGTGGGCCTCTTGAAAAGTACAAAGTCGATATCTCCGATGGTTTGATCAAGTTCGTCGATGCTGAAGGTAGAGCTGATATTTACTTTTCACTCGAAGGGGATGATCAAAGACGTTCTGCGGGTGTATTTTACCTTTCAGAAAGGTCACCGAGAGAGTCAAAAGCCTCTGCAATGGTCAAATTATATCAATGGCCAAAAGAGTTAATCATTGAAAGTGAGCTTGAGAGTGCAAGTCTTATTTGGTTGTCGAGAATAGTCAATTTTTTTGAGCCCAATTCGTTGAAAGATTGGTGTGGATTGCAAGGGGTCATTAGTGGCCACTCATGGATTGGTTTTGACGATCAGGGGCAAATTTTACAGACTAAGGGTGACCTTGAGGTTAATTCTTTTGCTTGTGCTCGAAAAAGTGGTGAATTTGAGCTTAAGATGGAGGAGATGTCCCTTGATTTCTCGTTTCCAAGCGGTGGTAAGCGGATTGATAAAAAGGAAGCCTGGTGGCAAAGTTTAGCCTTAAAATCTCAGCTGGTTGGTGGTGAGGCTCGGTTTAAAGATGCTGAGTGGGGCGCTGATTTTACTATTTCGGAGATTGGGGGTTCCCTCAATTTCAGTACGTTCAAGGACTCTCAAATTGAATTAAAAGGATTATTGAATCAAAGTGGGGAAGTATCTCCCATCATATTAAGCGGAAGTCCTAGTTTATCAGATAGTGAAACTCTCGATATCGATATGAGGCTTTATTTGGAAGCAGAGGGGGGAACCTCTACACATCTTAACCTCTCTTTAAGCGCTCTTGAAAAAAACGAATGGCTTGTTAGGGGCCAACTGAAAGAAATCGATGCTCCACAAATTAAAATGTTTCAGCATTTCATTGGTTTTGCCATGCCTGAAGTCAAGGGGGTCCATTTTGATCGAGGCGCTTTGACTTGTGATCTCTCTTTAGTCATTGCAGAGGGTAGAATTAGTAAACTTCTTTTAGAAGATATGATTGCCGATGAAGTAGAGATTTATTGGACAGGTAAAGATGTATCGACTTCAGCTAAAAAAGTCTCAGGAAGTGCACAACTAGATTTTCTTCCTGTAGAGAAGTTTAAATTCCCTTCCTGGAGAATTAAAATTACTGAAGGAGAGGTGATCAAGGGGGTCAATTCAGACCATCCGTTGAAATTCTCTGATATTGATATGGCGGTCTTCATGTGCCGCGATGTGTTTGAACCATCTTGGGCTAGAGCTAAAGTTGAAGATGTTCTCGTTGATCTGAATATAGTTGGATTTTATTCTGAAGCAAACGTGAAGGTGAATCTAGTCACATCGCTTGAAAGAGCGATTCAGTTTTTTGATCCATCAGAATGCTCTGCGATAAAGGAAAAGTTTAATGGATATGGACTAGCGGCTAATTTTGATTTGCATAGGCAATTGGGTTTTTGGGATGTTTCGGGGAATTTGAAACTTGATGTAAAAGGCGACTGGGTTGATCAAATCGATTTGGGTTTTTTTCTCTCTGATCAAATTTTGAAATATGAACAAAAGAAGTTACCTGATCTTTTACAAGAAAGTATTTCTAAGGGTATTTTTAAGGGGAAAAATATTTCTTGTGAAGGGGCAAAGATCGTCAAGCACTTTACAGGGGGTGCGTGGGATCTAGAAGGGATGATCTCATTGGAAGGGGTTTTTTCTGCAAAAAGTATCGATGCAGAGATTGATACCTCTTATCTAAACCTCTCTACACCTTTTGTCGATGTTCGATTAAATTCGGTTCTCGATATGAAAGAACTGACTACTTCTGAGGGGAAATTCCATTTTGATTTTGGATCAAATCTTTGCCAAGCCTATCTTCCGTTCTATGGTGCAATCATTGCTGAAAAAAGGTTAGGGCTTCTTTTTACCGATACGAAGGGGCAGTTGTATACCGATGGTAAGTTGCTTCGTTTTGAAGAGGTCTCAACTGAAACTGAAGGTTTAAGTGTTCAGGGAATGTTGGAGATGAAATTCCCCAAAAATCAGGAGCCTCTGACTCTGACGGTAGTTACCTCTGA
This sequence comes from uncultured bacterium, assembly GCA_964477345.1. GTDB lineage: Bacteria > Chlamydiota > Chlamydiia > Chlamydiales > 2-12-FULL-49-11 > JAJZEO01. Next base: position 56,213 of record CAYZDL010000010.1, on the reverse strand, counting down.
GATTTCAGGAAATAGCGATGGATTGGAGTCTTTACTTCGAACTATAGAGCCGTTAAAGAAACTAAAATTTCCGTTTGCAGGAACGATTAAAAGTGGGGAAAGTGGCTTAAATCTTTCGATGAAATTTCCTCATGAAGGAGCTGTAGGAGTTAATTGGGAGGCTGAGTGTTCACTGCTATCTGCGACAATGCCATTGACAGATGAATTTTCTCTTAAGGATTTTCGATTTAATTGCAGATCGGTTTCAGAAGAAAATCAGGTCCATATTTCTCAAGTGTCTGGTCGATTAATCACCCCCAGAGGGAATGAGGAGTACATGCTTACGGCCAAAGAGATCGATGTAGACTACTCGGATGAACTAGGGATCGATGTGACCTTTGACTTGAGATTAGAAAATTCGATGATGGATCTAGTCCGTTTAATCGGCGGCTATGATGGTAAGCAGAAAAAAGTTTTCATTGAAGATGATATATCTCATTTTTTTGGAAGTAAACTTAAAGGAATTAAGGTTGTCTTTTCAGAGGAAGAGTCTCAGTATCAACTTAAAGAATTTTGTTCTTTTTTTTCTCTCACAATGGAAGAAATTGGGATAGCGTCTCGTATTGGACTTGATTTGGGAGTAGGGGGATCGCTTTTAGAATTGATCGAGCTGCAATCCAATGCATTGTCAGGGAAGCTAGAGGGAGCAATTACTTTTGTTGATGAGATTTGGAAAATGGATCTTGATGGTTATGGGCTCACTCATGCCGAGATGGGGCAATTTCCCCTTTCTCTTAAGTTAGAATTGGGATCAGATACATTACAAATTTTGGATTCTCACTTGGGAGTGATTGACCTTGTGGGTAGTGTAAGACGTTTTGATCAAGGTTTCTCGATTGAGCAATTGGTTGTGGCGCTCGAGGGGCACAAAGTGGCTTTTGGCCAGGGTGTATGGGATCAAGAGAAAAAACGGTTATCTTTGCCTCTAAAAGGAGGAAAGATCGACCTTTCTTCATTTATCGATTGGGGACCGGTATTAATGCTCGATGGTCAGTTTGAGCTAGGATATATCCAAACAGCTAGGTTCCCTTTTTCGGTTCTTTATGAGGGAGAGGTAGTCATTGAGCACAAAGGGATCGATAAATTTACGATCGCTTCTAATTCTCCTGTTCATATCGAATACAATCATGAACGGGGTTTTTTGGTGAAGGATTCCTCCTTTTGTCTAGAAGATGGGAAATATAGCCTTGGATTTTCTGTGCCGACGCTAGTATTTCTTACAGACGAAAAGTTGTGTCAAGGGTACCGAATTAAAACGACTCTCACTTCTGACTTGATACACTATTTTACAAAGGAAACACCATTTGCAAGCCAAGTTAATGAGCTTATAGTGCCCCAGTCAAATGGATGGCCTTTTGAAATTCTTTTCGATTTTGAATATGCAAAAGATCGAATGCAGCTTGGAGGGTTACTCCCAAAAGGAGTTTACCAATTCAAGGGGCAGAAATACGATTTAGAAGAGATGCAATTTCATTTTAGCGATCATGTATGGGAAGTCTCGGGGGGGATTAACTTGTTTGGAAAGGGATTTGGAATTCATCTTCGAACGCACCCCTCAAAACAATATGAGACGATTGTAGAAATGTTCCACCTTCCTAATTCTGAGGGGATCATTGAGGGCTCTAATCCTGGTCTTTACATGGAGGTTAAGCTCGGTGAGGACCAAGGGGTTGCGCTGCAAAAGATTGAAGGCGACTTGTTCGGTTTAGATTTTCATTTTGTTCCCAAGCTTGATTTGAGGCAACAAAACGATCACCCGATCTTTTTGGGGAATATTAAGATGAATATGCAAAAGATGATTCCTCTCTTAAACAAAGATATCAAAGCCCTTGTTGATGAGTTAAAGCTAGATAGAGGGTATGAACTTTCAGGGGAACTGGTCTTTCAGGAGCCTCATTTTAAAAAACCGGTTTTTGAGGGGTATTTTAAAGCAAAGGACTTTGATTTGCTTGGCTACCAGCTCAAAACTTGCTTTTCATCGATTCATATCGATGAAAATGGGGCCGATCTGCATGAACTGAAAATTTCCGACGATGCAGTTACAATCGATTTAAAAGAAATGAAAATGAAGCCAACCGCTGATGGCGATATATCGATTGATGCTCCAGAATTATTGATCCATGATCTGAGACCTTCTCTTTTACAAAAGAGGGGAAAAATCAGAGGAAGAATAAAACCGTTCCATATTAAAAATATGGTATTCAACGATGTGATCGGCTTTCTAAGTGATCCTAAAACGTTGAAAGGAAAGGGAAGCCTTAATTTTGTCAATACGTTTAAGCAGGGGACCAACCTTCTTGATATCCCGATTGAGATTATTAGTCGTCTGGGTTTAGATACAGGGCTATTAGTTCCTATTCAGGGAGAAATGGAGTATACCCTAAAAGGAGGGAAATTGGTCTTTAATAAATTGAAAAACAGCTACAGCGATAGCAAAAGATCGTATTTCTTCCTTTGGAATAAGAGTGAATCTTATGTCGATCTTGAAGGTAATATCCACATTGACATTCGTATGAAGCAATATGTCCTCTTTAAGATTACTGAGTTGTTTGTCCTTTCGATCAATGGTACGCTAGAACATCCTAAATTCTCCCTAAAGTGATGCAAATCATAGAAGAAATTGTTTCGTTCTTTGCTCCGGCTCATTGTTATGGGTGTGGTGATTGTATTGAAACAAGGGGGCTATTTTGCGAAGATTGCCTCTCTATTTGCCAACTCCTTTCAAAAGAAGGGCGTTGCAGACGCTGCTTTTCGCGACTTATTCCGAATCTGCCATGTCATGAGTGTTCGAAGTATCCGATCATTCATCGAAGAGGAGCTCTTTTTGAGAAGGAAGAGATCTTAAGGGGTCTTTTACGGTATAGAATTAAACAACAAAAAACGGTAGCAGCTCTTTTTACCTGGCAATTTTGCCGATTGCACTGGCCAATTTTCGACACGATCGCTACTGAGCCTCTCTTAGGAAAAGTAGGAAGGTTAATTGCCAAGGATTGGAAAAAACCGTTTCACCGAATGGGTAGGATCGATGAGGGTGCGCGGGTTCTTTTTTTATCTATAGGTGATACAAGAGTCGATTTTCCATTTTCTGTCATGATGGGTCAGGTTTATCACCTTTCATTCTTCTTTTAAATTAATAATCTGTACGCTATAGTCTCTTGGTATACAATCATGGAGACTAAATTTTGTTGAATCTAAGCAAGTTTGTTTCTTTCGTTTTAGTCGTTTTTGGTTTGTGCTCTATTGAGCTTTCTGCAGAAAGAGGTATGGTCACTTTGTATCGGCAAAGTGAGGGGGATACTCTTTTGGTTTCACTGATTCATCTGCAAGATAATCTGGGTACTGAATTGCCAGTCGAAATTTGGGTTGACCAGGAGGAGATGACTGCAGACCACCTTAAGAACTTCTCAAAGCTAAACAATGTGTCTGTAAGAAAGGTCGTTGGAAAGAACAAGCAAAATTCGTTTACGATTTTAGAAAAGACTCGTTTTTCTGAAGTAGTTTGGTTTGATCCTTCGTCAGTATTTGTGACACTACCTGAAAAGATTTTTGAAGATATCAATTACCAAGAGACGGGGGCATTTTTTTTCAAGCGGTATCAATTTTTACTTAAAAATGATAGAAAAAACGCTATGAAAGTTAATAAGGAAATCCTCAGTGAAATCACCAAATTGCTTGATCCGGTGATGGATAAACTTCCTTTCTATTTTAAGTCGAAAATCTACCAAAAACCGACTCGGTTTCTTTCAAAATTTGAATTAGTTTTCACCGATCCTGATTTCTTTTACATAAATTTACAAAAACATCAAAGGGGCTTGAAAAAGGCAATACAGATTTCGGAGCAAGAAGCCTTTTCATCGCTTAATGCAAGTGATTGTTTGTGGTTGGGTATGTTTACAAGTGAAGAAAATTTCTCGATGAATTTTGTCAAACGGGTCGAATTGGAAGGTTCCGTGAATTCAGAGGCTAGAGTCGCTGGATTTGTCCATTTGTATCGAGGTAAGGCGCTACTCTTGGAGAGTTTTGATCCTAGGATGGGAGAGGTCTATTCGCTTGTAGAACCGTTATCTAGAGCTTCACGACCTCTCATTGATTATGAAGTTAAAGCTATCCCCGAATTTGTTGATGCCTATTTATTTATCGAAAATTAGAGGGGATTTTGAAGTTTACTTCGGTATATCTCCTTTTCGTTTGTTTTCTTTACCCTCTTTATGCAGTGCAAGGGATTATCGTAGCTTGTTCTGATAAATATGTGCCTACTTGTTTTCCTAGCCTGGTCTACTTAAGGGATTGTATTGGCTGTTCACTTCCTATAGAGGTCTGGTATGCCGGCGATGAGCTGAGTGAAAAATCAAAACTACTGTTAAAAACTTGTGGTGTCGAATTAAAAGATCTCTGTCAAATTTACTCAGACCATCAGGAGGAATTGAGAGGATTTCATAGTAAACCGCTTGCTCTTGCTGCAACAGCATTTGATCAAGTGATTCTCATGGATGCCGACCTTTTCTTTTTTTCAGATCCCTCTATCATTTTTTCACACAGTCGGTTCATTGAAACAGGGGCCTTTTTTTTTAGAGACAGATTTGAGGTGAAGTATTGTGGTTACGGAAAGCAGCCTAGATATTCAGCCCATGGCGATTGGGCACCTAGTTATCAATATGTTCATCGAGAAACCTTGTTTAGAGAATTAATTGAATCACCAAGTCAATATGTCCCCCCTGATTGGAGACACTATTGGACAGATGAACGCCCCTCATTTTTAAATCCTTTCCCTTCCGAACACCAAGAATCAAGCTGTCTAGTGGTCGACAAGAAAAGGCACACACGAGGAATTGAAAATCTTTTGATCCTGAATACAACTAGGAGAAAGCATGTATATTCAGTCGTTTATGGGGACAAGGAGACCTACTGGCTAGCGTTTGAAATGGCAAAGGAGCCCTATTTCATCAATGAAGAGGCTCCTTTAAGACTCTATGGGGAATGGGTAGAAAATGATTATGAAAGATCTTCGATTGAAATGATCCACTTTATCGATGGAAAGATGTTTATGGCTAGCAAACCACCGATTGATTTTGGGACTAATCCTCTCTTTGTCAGTTCCCGCCTCCCGTTGTTTCCCGATTTTGAGAATTTATCAGAAAAAGAGAGGCGTAGCCCCACTTTTGAAGAATTAAGAGAACTCAAAAAAATGTTATTTTATTATAAATCATTGGAAGGAAGTCGATTATGAATCGAATACTTATCTCCTTTCTCTTTGTCTTTTCCCTTTTTCAAGGAGCCTGGGCGAAAAATGCGGGAATTGTGGTTGCTTGCTCGGATGCTTATGCCAAGAGGTTGTATGCAAGTTTACAGATTTTAAGAAAGGTTCATCACTGCACTCTTCCGATTGAGGTGTGGTATGCAGGGGATGAGCTAGGTGAAAGAGCAAAAAAATATTTAGCTTCGGTCGGTGAGGTTTCTTTCTATGATATTGCGGAGCGCTATGGGGGGGATCCTAAACAATATCGTGGATATCATATTAAAGGGTTTGCCCTTTATGCTTCTCATTTCGATGAACTGATTTTGATGGATGCTGATGTGGTGTTTTATCAAGATCCGCGGAAATTGCTTGATCATCCGAAGAGAAAGCAGCATGGGGCTTATTTTTTCCGTGATCGAGAAGATTTTAAATTTACTTCCTATAATCAAGATCAGATGGTTTATGGAGATCGCTACTTCACCTCCAAATTTACCTATGAAGAAAGAAGAAATATATTGCTCCATCTTATCCCAGAGATGACAGAATCGATACCTCCCGATTGGCGACACTACTGGGTAAGGCTCCCTCGAGAATTCGATGAACCGATTCCTTCAGAACATCAAGATGCGGGGTGTTTGGCGATTGATAAGAAGAGAGCTCCAAAGGGATGTAAGGTGGCATTAAGTCTCAATCAACATCACAATATTCTTTACAAGTACATTTTGGGAGATAAAGAGACCTATTGGATGGCTTTTGCTTCAGCAAAGGAGTCGTTTTATGTTAATCCTACCCATCCGTACCGACTAAGGACAATATTTGAAGAGCGAGAGATGTTCCATATGTTGGACAACGCTCCCTTTTTTTTACAAAAAACTCCGATTAGGTCAGTCAATAAATCGATGAAATTGATCCCTACCGGAAAACTTGCCCCCAAAAGGGACCTAAGCAGAAAAGAAATTAAATGGATGAATAAGATTTATGATCAATTTATTCATTATGAGAAAGAGTATGAGAGAGAAGAATGAAAAATATTCTATTGTTCTTAATGGTATCGATGAATTTATTTGGAGCAACCCGGGGAATTATTGTTGCTACCAATGACAAGTATGCAGTAACTCTAGTCCCATCTCTCTATATTTTACGCGAGATCCATGGATGTCAATTGCCTATTCAGGTTTGGTATTCAGGCGATGAACTTTCCCCTGACACGATTGAAAATTTGAAAAATATTGGGAATATTACTTTTTGCGATATGGCTGAACTCTTTGGGGGAGATCCAAAAAATTACAGAGGGTACCAAATTAAAGGCTACATGATGGGAGCTACTCATTTTGATGAGGTGGTTCTGATGGATGCCGATGTCTTTTTCTTTCAAAATCCGGAAGTACTTTTTAATCATCCAGGTTATTTAGCAACGGGAGCTTTTTTATTCCGTGATGCCCAGTGGCAGATGTTTGGCGACAAGGCACCGAGTCTCGATTGGTATCACAAAGGGAAAGTCTCTTTTTATGAGAAAAGGCGAAAGTATATCTTGCAACATGTTCCCACTCCTAGCTCGTATGTTCCTGATGATTGGTTGCATTATTGGAATGAGGATTTCATTCCATCAAATGATCACAAGGTTTCTTCCGAACATGTCGAGACTGGTTGTGTCATCATGGATAGGATCCGGCATAAAAAAGCGATAGAAGAGACAGTTGCCTTTAACGATGATAGGGAAGTTTTCTTTAGCTTATTTCTGGGTGAAAAGGAGACTTTCTGGCTAGGGCTTGAAAAAGCGAAGGAACCTTACTTTATTAACCCCTTGGTCCCTTATTCATACTTTACTGATCTTCATTTTGTTAACCGTAGACACGACCTAGTCCATTTTGTCGATCAAGAGATGTTCTTTCTTCAGAAAACCCCAGAGTATCCACCCGTGAATCCACTATTTATCTCTAATGAAATCGAAGTTCACCCAACGACTTTGAAGAATTTAGAAGCTTATGGAACTATTCCAACGGACCATGAAATCGAGCAATTTAATAACTTAACTTTCACGTATCATCTTTTTTCTAAGGGCTTATGAATCTAAAAATCATCGTTTCTTGTATCTTAATGAGTTGTTCTCTCTTTGCAGAGAGGGGAATGGTCGTTGCTTGTTGTGACAAGTATATGAAATTTTTACCTACCAGCTTGGAGATTATTCGAAATGTTCATCACTCTAAACTTCCCATCGAGGTTTGGCATTCAGGAGGGGAACTGTCGGAAGAGTCAAAAGAGAGATTAATGAAGTTTGCTCCTCTCGAGTTTTGCGATGTGACCGATCATTATCCTGGTGATGAAAAAGAGTATTGGGGATTTCAAATCAAAGGTTTGATGTTGGCCAAAACAAAATTCGATGAAGTCTTGTTGTTTGATGCCGATGTGTTTTTCTTTCAAAATCCTGAAGTTCTCTTTGATTTTGACGAATACAAAGAGACTGGAGCCTATTTTTTCCGCGATCGTGTCCACTCAAACTATTTCTTTTATGGAACTTTGGAACAGAGAAAAAATTACCTCGAGAGACGGGATTTTTTCTTGAATCTCATTTCCAAGCCAAGTCGATTTGTTCCTAAGGATTGGCAGCACTACTGGAATCTCGATATTCTTCCGACAAAAAAGAATCCGATCAATAGTGAACACATGGAATCGGGTTTTATGGCCGTCGATAAAAACAGACATCAGCAAGGGATTAAAATGGTCGAGAAGCTAAATTTAAATTACCGAGTGACCTACTCTTATGTAATTGGAGATAAGGAGACTTTTTGGCTTGGTTTTGAAAGTGTGAAGGAACCCTACACGATCAATGAAGATCGCCCGAAAATTTTATTGGGTGACCAGGAACCGATTCAACAAGAGGTAGGGACAGTGCAATTCGTTAAAGGAAAATTGTTTTATCAACAAAAAGCCCCGATTGCTTTAGGGACCTCGCCTCTCTTCATGAATACAGAAGATTATTCGCAAAAGCGTCCCTTAACAAAAAAAGAATGGGAACAATTGACCCTCTTTTACTTTATTCATGGTTGTGAAACAAGAGAGAAATCGATTTGAAGCGTTTTGGATTATTGCTGCTTTTGATTTTTGGAAGCGTAAATGCAAAAGAAAGGGGAATTCTCCTCCCTTGTAATGATACCTATCTTAATTATGCAGTACATAACTTACAAATTCTAAGAGGTAAGCACGATTGCCGCTTGCCTATTGAGATATGGCATTCTGGGGACGAACTAAGCCTAGCCTCCAAGAAGATTTTAGAAGCATTTGCGCCGATAACTTTTCGAGACATTGCAGCGATTACTCATGAAGATCCAAAAAAATTTCGAGGATGGCAAATTAAAGGATTTGCTGTAGGGTACACCTATTTTGATGAAATCATCTTGATCGATGCCGATTTAATTCTGTTTCAAAACGTCGAGATTTTGTTTGATCATCCAGGCTATATCCGTACAGGAGCCTTTCTATTTCGGGATCAAAATTGGAGTCTCCAAGGGGGATTGATCAAAAAGGCTTGTGTGAGACGTTTTGATGATCCTTACTATTTTAAGAGAAGGGAGTTTATTAATTCGTTAATCAAAAGGCCGAGTCCCTATCTTCCTAAGGAGTGGAGTCACTACTGGGATCTGCATCTCCTACCTACAAAGGATATATATCTATCACTCGATGAAGTAGAATCTGGGTGTGTTGTGATCGATAGAGAAAGGCACAAAAGGGGAGTGCAAAAAATAGTCGATCTTAATAAAGATTACAAAAATACCTACAAATACTTTTGGGGCGATAAGGAGACTTTTTGGGTCGCTTTTGAGAGTGAAAAGGAGCCCTATACTGTCAACGAAGAGTTTCCAAAAACCTATTTTGCAAAAAGCTTTGATTCTTCAATCCGAACCGATATTGTCCAATTTATTGATGGAGTCCCATTCTACCAACAAAAGAAATTGATAAAGCCGATTGAAGATCCACAATTTATCGACATCAATTTTAAAACCCATCCCACAGAAATTACCAATTTCACAGGGCACTACCGATACTTGACACGGGAGGAAATCGAGCAAATCTATGAATTGCATTTTCTTTCACACATGGATACAGAATGAAAAAACTTTTTTTTTCTCTATTAATTCCGTTGCGCCTTTTTGCTACTTATGGACTTGCTGTTGCTTGCAACGATTACTATATAGGGTATTTTCTTCCCAACCTTGCCTATATACGGATGGAATACAAGTCAGATGTTCCTGTTGAAATTTGGTATGCAGGAAATGAGTTGTCTGATGAGAATAAAAAACTCCTCGCTCGTTTCGGGAACGTTACCTTTCACAATTTAGTCGATGTTTTTGGGGGAAAACCGCAAGACTACTGGGGATTTCAAATCAAGGCCTACATGCTTAAAGCATCACATTTTGATGAGGTGATGATCGTCGATGCCGATGTCTATTTTGCCAGTGACCCGACCTTGCTATTTTCCCATCCACGCTATCTCAAAACAGGAGCATTCTTTTTTCGCGATTTACAGATGATACAATTTTGTCACCTTCATGACGATATCAATGAAACGGAGAAACCTTGTACTCAATGGAAACATTGCTTTATAGAAAGTTATTGGGCTAGAAGGGATCTATTTCAACAATTGGTCCCAATCCCCAGTCCCTATCTTCCCGCCGATATGAGATTCTTTTGGGAGAATGTAGAACCGACCGAGAACAACAAATTGCTCATTCATTATCAAGAATCAGGAGTGGTTGTTATCGATAAGTCTCGCCATCGGACAGGAATCGATAATATTTTAGAATTGAACCGGAATCATCAAGAAATCTATAAACTTGTTGCAGGCGATAAAGAGACCTATTGGATGGGTATGGAGATGGCAGGTGAACCCTATGCGTTTAACCAGGGGTATCCAATCAATATTCGAGGTAAATGGATCATTCCTGGGATCAAAAGGCAAAAAATTCGCCTCGTACACAAAGTTGACGGAAAGCTATTTTGGTTTCAGAAAAAACCAGTTCCTTTGGGGGCCAATCCCATTTACAAAGAGTATAAGGGAGAAGATATTGCCCCCCTAACCAAAGAAGAGGTTTGGAGAATTGAGCATATAGGGTTTTATGTGAAGATGTTTGGATTGCCAACGAGGGAATAGAATGAAATACTGGTCAATCATTTTCATTTGCTTTGTGGGATCTCTTTTTGGAAGAGATGGGATCATCGTTGCTGCCTGCGATAAATACATGAAAGATTTGTATCCTGCCCTTGCTTGGTTAAGAATTCAGCAAAAATGCGATCTCCCTATAGAGGTGTGGCATTCAGGAGATGAGCTTTCTTCCTACGCTAAAGAGAGCTTAAGCCGTTTTGGACCGATTGAATTTAAAGATATCGCTCAGGTTCTCGGAGGCAGTCCGAAAGAATACAGAGGGTATCAAATCAAGCCCTTAATGCTTCAAGCAACTCAATTTGAACGGGTTATTTTGCTCGATGCTGATATTTATGTATTCATTGATCCAGCGGAGCTATTTGAGTTACCCCAATTCATTGAGACTGGCGCCTTCTTTTTTCGAGATACAGACAATAAGCGTTACATCTCACCTACGACAAATCACAAAAGGGCCTATTCTCACGAGATATTTGAGAAAAGAAAACAATTTCTTCTTGAGAATATTGAAACTCCAAGTCAATACATGCTCCCTGAATGGAAGTTCTTTTGGTATGGACCTCTCCCCAGTGATGAAGATCCCCAATTAGCTGAGTTTTTGGAATCGGGGCTTGTCGTGATCGATAAATCGCGTCATAAACAAGGAATCGAAGAGATCGTTAAGCTGAATCTCGATTGGAGACGAATTTACGGGATACTGCTTGGGGATAAAGACACTTTCTGGATCGGAATGGAAATCGCGAAAGAACCGTATTCGGTGAATCATAAAATCCCGTACCGTTTCTATGGAGGAATAAAATTCAGTAGAGATTCGAATCGAAAGATCGATCTAGTTCACCATGTGAATGGCAAATTGATCTTTCAGCAAAAAAGTCCCATTGAAATCGGCCTAAATCCTTACTACACTTATAGGTGGTATGCTAATGAAGGGATCGAAGTGCCTGAAGAGGAACTCGAGATCTTTTCTACCCTCCGGTTTTTTTACAAAACGTTCGGTTATAAGGAACAGAACAAATGAGAGCCTGGCTTTTTTCTCTTTGCTTGACAGTTTCACTCAATGCTACATCGGGGATTGTAATAGCCACGTGTGACCGCTACGTCGACCAGTTGGTAAAATCTCTCACCTTTCTAAAAGGGGAGATTGGGACAAAGCTCCCGATTGAAGTGTGGTATGCAGGAGATGAATTGTCAGAAACTAACAAAAGCCGTCTCCTTGTCTTTGACCACCTAACACTCCACGACATCACCACCAAGTTTGATTTACCAGCGCAGCACTTTAGAGGATTTCAGATCAAAGGATACCTAGGGCTTGCTACACAATTTGATCAATTCATCATCATGGATGCTGACCTCTTTTTTTACCAAAAACCAGAGATCCTTTTCGAGCACCCCGGTTATCAAGAAACGGGAGCCTTTTTCTTTTGCGATCAAGAAAGCTATCTCTTTTTTGGCTACCCCCGTGTTTCAGGACGACTCTACCACGGGGGAACCCTTGCCTACTATGAGGCTCGCAAGGCCTTTATCACTGAACGGATTGAAAAGGCAAGCGATTGCCTTCCCAAAAAATGGCACTTCTATTGGAGTACAATTCGACCGACGCCACTTGATCCAATCCCCTCCGAACACCTTGAGGCAGGATGCGTTGTCATCGATCGACGAAAACATCAAAAAGGGCTCGAAATGGTGAAACTGCTCAACGAAAATTACAAAGAAACCTACAAATATGTATGGGGCGACAAAGAGACATTTTGGCTAGGGTTTGAAATGGCCCATGAACCCTATCATGTGAATGACGCCATTCCTGCAAAGATCATCGACCGACGATTCCCTCTCCTAGGCTTTGAAACCACT
>CAYZDL010000010.1:19409-43903 GCA_964477345.1 uncultured bacterium | reverse complement strand
AATTCGGCTAGTCCAAACAGTTGACGGCAAGCTTTTTTACCAACAAAAAGCCCCCGCAAAGCTCTCCTCATATGCGAAAATTGTCCAAAGAAACCAAGAGAAAACCGAAAGGCTCCTCTCGACTCAAGAAATCGCATTACTTAATTGTGCTGCTATTCAATAGTTCGTTGAACTTTTTGATCCACGGGATAACCGCTGTCAGCGGCAAAGTAGGGGTCATTTACAATCATCATAAAACAACCAGAAAAGAATTTTTCTGATATAGCATTATAAATGATACGAACTCCTATTCATTAATCTTCACTAGGGAGCCAAGCGCCAACGTGGTCGTAGGAAAGGTAAGGCCCCTTATCAAGGACCATGTAATAACTACAGCGGGCGCCCTCAAGGATTGAAAAAACTCCAGCGTAGGTTCCGAGGACAAATTGGTGAGCCAATTCGCCATCTTTGGGCCCTTCGTCTACCAAAAAGCGGTAGTAGGTGAAAAAGCCCAGGGCAGGAATTAGCCGGAGCACCGTCTCAACTAAGCCAATTACAGGGGTAACAACTGTACAGGCCAGACTCACAACAGTCGCCCCAAGTAATCTTAGGAGGCCATGATGATCTTTGGCCAAGATACTATTGTGGAGATTTCCAAAAAAATTTAATACGAAAAGAGAAACCGAATAAACAATACTCACTTGATCTCTAAATTCGAAAAGTTGTCCAGAAATATTTTGATACGCCTTGAATAGAGATGGGGGGCTCATAGCTTCCCAGTCGCCCCTACGATTACTAAAATACTTATTTGAAATCCCATCCATATGCAGCAATTATAGCATAAGACAGTTTATCTTTAAGCTTCTAAATTTTGTTTCGTCATATGGATTTGCCTACGGAGTGTCTCGTCCTCTTCAAGTTGTTTTTTGATTTTGTTCCATGAGTGAAGGAGGGTTGAGTGGGTTTTTCCGCCAAAAGAAGAGGCAAGCTTCATGAGCGATTCATTGATCAGTTCCTTAGCAAGGTACATGGCAACTTGGCGGGGGAAGGCGATCTCTTTATTTCGCTTATTTCCTCTCAAGTCTTGGACTCTGACGTTAAACATTGAAGAGACACTTTTCATGATGCTATCGACAGTTACTTTCTTTTGCGGCACATAAGCGAGAAGTTCACCTAGGGTGCTCTCGACCATGTCTTGCGTGATCTCTTTTTGTAGCATATTTGCGTAGGCGCCTAGGCGGTTGATGGCACCCTCAAGTTGACGCACGTTGTTAAAGATATGCTCTGCAATAAAGAAGGCAACCTTGCTCGGAATCTTTAATCCCCTGATTTCAGCTTTGTACTGAAGGATGGCGACTCTAGTTTCTAGATCGGGTATGCCGATGTTAGCGACAAGACCCCACTCCATACGAGCAATAAGTCTTTCAGATAGTTTAAGAGAGCTTGGTGGCTTATCCGAGGTGATGACGATTTGTTTATTTTGATTGATCAGTGCTTCAAACATATTGCAAAATTCCTCTTCAAAGTTGAGGCGGCTTTGCAAGAATTGAATATCGTCGACAAGCAGTACATCGAGGTTTCGATAAAAGCGTTTCATTTGATCGACTGATTTATTCTTTAAATTTGTGACTAGGTCATTGATGAACGCTTCAGTAGTGACACATTGCACCCGAACCTTTTTATGTTTCTCTTTGACGAAGTGGCCAATACTATGTAATAGGTGAGTCTTTCCAAGTCCGACACCACCATGAATGAAGAGGGGATTGTATGATTTTCCCGGTCTCATAGCAACTCCAAGAGCTGCTGACTTAACGAATTGGTTTGAGGGGCCTTCGATAAAATGAGAAAAAGTGTAACTGTGATTCAGATTGAGTTGAAATGTTGGGTCTTCGAGTTCATGAGCGAATGCCAAGTCACCAAGATCATCCACTTTTACTTCCTTAGGGAGCGGGTCGTTCCTTCTTTCTGAGAAGATAAAAGAGATGGCAGGCTCACCATCCTCGTTCATCGGAAGGAATGAGCATAGCTCGCGTCTATAGTTATCGAGAATGTACTCTTGAACGAAAACGTTGGGTACTTCCAAGCAAACTTCACTCTCGCTTGCCCTTGCAACTTTGATGGGGGCAATCCAGTTTTGAAATTCTGCCTGAGAACACTTATCTTGGATGAAATCTACGAAATCAACCCAACCTTTCGGTTCATCTTTAGTTAACATGAAACAACACTCCCCCACATTCGAACTTTGGTTTTTATAGAGATATGGTTATCGACAAACTTTCCACAACACGCTAATTGAGTGGATTTTATGGTCAAAGACTATCACCGAAGAGAAAAAGAAAACAAGATGTTTTTCGACAAAAAAAAAGTGCGAGTGACTAACCCTTTTATACCGAGTGAGATTCAAGAATCAGAATTTTTCGAAACAAAGGAACAACTGAGCACACTAAGAAAATCACTCGTAACTTATCCTTTTTTCAATGTTCTTGGCGCAACTATACGAAGAAAGGTTGAGGATAAACTATTCGAATTGTTGATCGAGTCTTACGATATGGGTGGGACTTGTTGCTGCAAACGAGTTGTTGAATGAAATCTCTAATCGATCTTGTATCCATAGAATTGAGTGGACTGTCATCGGATTGTTCACTCCAGGTGCACAGAGGATCATTCTGATTCTATCTTGAAGAAGGAGATGGCTAGATCTGCTCCAAATCGTGTGGATATTGTTGAACCGCTCTTGCCCATAGTAAACGGTATTGGGTTGTCTAAGAGGTTCAGCAGTGTTGTGGCAGCAGTTAAGGACAAAATGGGGTTGCTGAGTAAGAACTAAAGGACGAGAGATCGTCTCCCCGGCATATCCTTGTCCAAAATGGTAAATGACCCCCTCTTTTCGTCCCGCGACAAACATATGATAGGGGACTGCAGCTGACTCAGAGAAACGTCCTCCTTCTCCTACTGTTTCGCACTGTTCTAATACTTGTCGATTGAGAAATAACGATAGTACACCATCATTTACATGGGTGATTTTCTTTTTAGGTTCAGTGACGTTGATCGAGACAAAGAGTGTTTTGCTCAAACCTGTAATCACTCCAACAGTTCCAGGAATAGTTGGAAGAAGAAGCTGCTTTCCATTGCCAATCTTGAGATCTAACAATATTGTATAACGGCCTGCTCCAACTCCAGGCCAATCGAGATTTCTTCCTACGCCAAGATCCCCCATCTCATAATCCTTTCCCATGATTGCGGTGCAAGCCATCGCAGCTCTTGGAGGAGGAATCACTAGATGCATTAGATCAGGTAAAAGATGGAGCATGACAATATCATCAAGAGAGTAGGTAGAAGGCCACCACGAATCTTCTTTCAAGCGATCGTTGGCCCCTTTGATGATTCCCTCCATTTCTTCCATGTACTCGTGAGGAATTGATTTTTTCAGCACTTCTAATCTTTCGTACAGTTTTCCGTCGATTCTTAAATACCCTATCCAAAATAAAAGCTTCATTCGCCGTTGGACTGATACTAATTGATGGGCAAGGAGGTAACCGTGATCGTAGCCCGCTTGAGAATGAGTTTCAGCTCTGATTTTGAGGATGGGGAGATCGTTATTGTAATAAAGAGAGCTATCATTGATTGAGGAAGACTGAAAGGCATGTTCTTTTGCATCGACAGAGATCACCCCAAGAATGTCGAGAGCAAGCATAGTGGTTTCGACAGCGACAATGATCAGCGCACCTGTGGCAATGATTAGGACAACATCTGCAGTTATTGAGAGTGCCCCAATTAAGATAAAAGTCGCCCCTACACCGTCGAGGGCATATCGAACAACTTCGATCGCCTTGGTATGCTCATGGGCCCATTCAAAGGCTCTAGTGACGAAGTTTGGTTGCTCTAACTGAAGGCTTAGACTTTCCATATATTTGCCTTAAATGTTATCCGTTTGTTGCTTGCTGTAAAACAATTAGCAGGAAGGACCACTTCAAGTTCACCCCAGCTAGGTTTCCAAATGACCGAATGGATCGTCAATTCGTTATTCACATAAGGTTGAGACAGCATCTGTTTCATTGAAGCATTTTTATTCAATGCGCGGGTGATATTTTTAGTCCGTTCTGCATGATAAAACTATTCATTTTTTGTCGCAAAATGGGGTCATCTCTATTAGAGGAGTCGTGGGGGCTAGGGGAAAATGGATCTCCATGTTAAGCAGTCCTCAATCGACATGGGGAAAAGGAGAAAGCGTGGCCTTCTGTTTTATCGACCAGTTCCTCTGCAATTTTCCATAATTCTTTTGCTGCTTTTTCGATATCTAACGCAAGAGTAGCAAAATTCGGATCAAAGAGAAAAAAGTTGCTACCTGATTTGATAAGGGCTATCTGATGTTGCACCTCTTGGTTTCCAATAGATACGGTGTAGCACTCATCAGGAAAATCCTTAAGATGGCCTTGGAAGTCTGCGAACTGCCCATCTTCGAAGCTGTCCTGAGTAATTACGCGGAGTTGGTCAAATTTTAGACCAAATTGTTTTGCCAAAAGGAGAATGCGTTTATTTAGGGCTCCTCTTTCATTGGTCAATGGTACCGATTCAATAAGAGATGAAATCTCGGCTACTTCATCAGTGAGTCTTTTTGCATCGCTTGTTTGATTGCCCGCGGCTAAATCAAGGATATCTGTTTGAGCCCCCTGTTTTACGTTCTCCAGTTTTATATCAAATTCAGCAAGACTAGCTTTGTTCATTTCTTTTAACTCGGGTCTATAATCCAAGGCTTCATGGAAGATCTGAGCCAATTGGGCTTCATCTGGGGCGCCCGCTGTATATCGTCCGCTCACTTTGCGAACCGCTTCTGCAGGCTTTGTCCCGCTGTTAATTTCTCTGAGATAGTGGGCCGCAAAGTCCAAGCTCATTCCCAAACAAACACCGTTCCTCACTCTTTCGAGTTTTTTTCTATCGAGGGGGATTGTATCGGTTCCGATTTGAAGCAATTCGTCGATCACTTGATTACCATAACGAGCTCGTAATGCCTGTTCCTCTGTTTCTGCTGCGCGAGTGATCACACATCCATTGTAAGAGAAGTTAACAACAGCCTCCTCATAATCCATATAGGCTGAAGTTATTGAGAACGCCATGTCGCATTGATGATAAGCGTATGAATAGTAGACTTCGAATAGATCACGACTAAAGATCCAACAGACTACAGAGACGACTAAGTATGCCAATGAAATAACTACTCGACCGACAAATTCTCCCCATACGCGGATCCCTTTGCAACTTTTGTCGCAAAATGGAGTCGTCTCTATTAGGGGAGTGGTGGGGGCTAGGGGGTAGATGGTTGCAGCTAAATCCATATATAATTCTTTTGTTTTACAAAGATATTATAAAGAAATTAGAGTCTTATTATCATTACAAATAAACTATTGATAAGCGAGGATGAGGGCTTCGGCCTGACTGGAAACCCTTAGATTTTTACTCGCTTTGAGGATGGAGGCTTGGGCAAGGCCTTGTCGATGGTACCCAAGCAATAGGAGCGCTTTGGCTCGATTTAAAAGGGTAGGATCGTGCTCTGGATCTATGGTGAGGGCTTTGTCAAAAAAATTGAGGGCTTGGTTGTTATCTCCTATTTGAAGGTAGATGGCTCCCAAGGTTTGGAAATCGTAGGCTGAGTCGGGGCAGAGAACGACGAGCGCTTCAAAAAATTTCTTTGCGATTTCATAGTGCCCCTCTTTGATGTAAGAGTAGCCAACGAATCTAAGGTCGTTCACCTCTTCATCCGTCCACCCAAGCAAATCGGTCCAATTCACTTTACTCATCTAAATATCATCCTTTACTATATCGATAACGCTCTGCGTTGACTTCGATCATGATCTTGTTGAGTATGTTAATCTCTTTTAGCAATTCAATCAAGGTGGCTGCTTCTTTGGCTGTATCGGGGGCCTCTTCTTCAGCCTGCCAGGAAAACCGTTTTTTCTTCTTTCCTTCTTCTTTTTCCTCTTGATCTACAGTGTCTTCAATCCTTTCGATTTGCATTTCCACATACTCCTCAGGACCTAATTTAGGGGCAAGTTGATAGGTGAAAAGGCGCCTTCTTTGATCGTTGAATTCGGGTGGGGTCATCAGAAAAACCCACGGATTTCCCTTCGGGGTAAGATCGAATAATAGTTGGTAATCGGAGACGATGATCGGCTCAAAAATATCAGTCTGAAGCTGATAAGCGACATTCTTAGATTCGGTGACGTATTGTTCTTCCAAACCTTTACGTTCACGTTCATACGAAATGTATGCGTCAAGTCCAAGATTATCGATCGTGCGAGTCGTTTTCTGGGTCATAGTTTATGCTGACCCTCCCCATGACTTTGAGCCTCTTCATATTTTAACGCAAAGGGGCGAAGGGGCGAAGAGGCAAAAATTATTACAATTCTCTCTGCGTCTTTGCGCCTTCGCGTCTTTGCGTTAATAGAGATTTCAAACGCTATATAAGACCTCCTTCTAGACGAATTCTGATTTTTTAACCCCTCTCGGTATACTTATCACACTGAGATTTTCTTTTGGTGTGAAATTTTTCCCACCAAATTCCCCACAATTTTCAAACCCCGTTAGTGTATTGATTTGAGAGGCTTTGTGGTAAAATAAATATTTTAAACAATTGAGATTTGAACAATTTGTCGACACCTTTTTCCACAGAAAAGGTTGCCAACTTTCTCCTCGATTGCTATGCTGTGGAAAAATGTGGGAATCTTAGGGCAACTATTTTGGGTACACCTTTCTTTAGTGGGTCATATTCGGCAAAATTGGATGAGAAGAACCGTTTCGTTCTTCCCCAAGAGTTGCGCTACCAATTGGTGGAAAATGGTGTCTTAGAATTTACCATCGCTTTGAGCATGGGTGGTTGTCTTGCAATTTATCGAAAATCTGACATGGAAGAGATTGTAGAAGGTTTTCGTAAAATGCGCCATGTAGCGAAGTTTCAAAAGTTTTTCACCCTCTTCTTTTCGACCTTGACACAGGCGACTTGTGATAGGATCGGCCGAGTTTCATTACCGAGCGTCTTAGTCGAAGGGGTGGGGATAAAAAAAGAGATGATCATTGCAGGATCGTTAGACAAGATCGAACTGTGGCCGAAAGAAGTTTACGAAAAAGATTTGGCAAGTTTTGTTGGTGGCGATAGAGGTTCTGAAATGAGGATGATGATGCAAGAGGCGTTTAGTTTTCTTGGAAAAGAGTTTGACGGGGCAGAGACAAAAATCGAAAAAGCGATAGAAAAAATCCAAGAAGAGGTTGCTCAATTATGAATCATGTGCCTGTGATGCTAAATGAAGTGCTTGCTGCTTTTAAAGATGTTGAATTAAGGGTGTTTTTTGATGGGACAGTCGGGGCTGGGGGGCATGCGAAAGCAATTTTGGAAGCTCATCCGGAAATTGAAACATATATCGCTTGTGACAAAGATCCAGCGGCTCTTGCACTCGCTTCGGAAATTTTGGAGCCGTTTCAAGAAAAAGTGAAGTATGTTCATAGCGATTATGTCAATCTCGAACAATTTATCCCCAAAAATGTCGGTGGTTTTTTTTTGATCTAGGAGTCTCGTCAATGCAGTTTGATCAAGAGCAGAGGGGATTTAGCTTTTCTAAGGAAGGGCCTCTCGACATGAGGATGGATCCAACATCGCAGATGACAGCAAAAGAGGTAGTCAATACCGCCTCTGAAAAAGATTTGGGGGAGATGTTTCAGGAGTTTGGCGAAGAAAAGCAGTGGAGAAAAAGTGCCAAAGCAATCGTCGATGCAAGACGAAAAAAGCCGATTGAAACGACGACCGAATTAGCCAAAATTATTGAAGAAGTGATTCCTCGAAGTGGAAAAATTCACCCTGCCACAAAGATTTTTCAAGCGATCCGCATCTATGTTAATCGAGAGCTTGTGACACTCCAGGAAACGATTGAGAAAGCGGCTATGCATTTAGTACCAGGTGGGCGAATTGCTCTACTTACCTTTCATAGTTTAGAAGATAGAATTGTGAAAAATGTATTCCGCGATTTATCGAATCCAATCCGGAATATCAACGGTCAAAAAATCTCAGAAGGGGTTCTTGAAACGATCACGAAAAAGCCGATAATGCCGACCTTCAAAGAGACGAGAGCCAATAGGAGAGCTCGCTCTGCAAAGCTCAGGGTTGCAAGTAAGAGGATGGAATGAAAAAATTTTTGGTCGCGAAGGTGGTTATTTGTGCCGTCTCTTTTTGTAGCGCTCTCTACGCCTACCTTCAAAAGCAAAATGATTTAACGCTGCTTCGGATTGAATTACCGACTTTGACCGATGAAGTACGACTATTGCAAGAAGAAAATATGCGCCTTGCCCTTGAAATCGATCAATTTGAAAACCCTAAGCATCTGATGCAGCTAGCTGAGCGTCCAGAATTTAGTCATTTAAAATACCCTATGGTCGATGAAATCATCGTCATGAACGAAGGGGCTGAGCTTCCTCGTTCGGGTCCTCTTGAGCAACAACAAAAAGAGGCAAAGTCACTCTTTGGCTTGCCTAGTGTAGTCGTCGGAGCTAGGTGAAAACACCGAGTTGTAACAAAGATCACAGATTCCGATTTGCTATCGTAGCAATTTTTGTGATTTTTCTCTTCTCTGTCTTGATCGTTCAATACTTTAAAATCCAAATCGTCGAACATGAAAAATGGGGGAAGATTGCTAAAGCGCAACACCAAACAGTTGTCCGTGAGCCCTTTAAAAGGGGGGTCTTTTACTCCAATACTGCAATTAGCGACACTCATGTAGAGAAGCCTCAGGCGTTTGTCCTCGATGTCTTGAAATTTCATCTCCACATTGATCCTTCACTGATTCCTGAATCGAGTCGGAAGGAAATGTCAGAGCAGATCTCAAAACTATTGGCGATCGAAGATATAACCTCCCACTTTACGAAAAAAAGTCGTTCAAGACGAATTGCAGCGTTTTTAAGTAGTGAGGAAAAAGAGAAAGTCTACCGTTGGTGGAAAACCTACTATCGTGAGAAAAAACTCGCCAAGAATGCCCTCTACTTTGTGAAGGATTATCAACGGAGCTACCCTTTTGGAAGACTCTTGGGGCAATTATTACACACGGTTCGCGACGATCGGGATATTGAAACCAATCAATCAATCCCTACCGGGGGATTAGAGACATATTTTCACGATTTTCTTGTTGGAAAAGAGGGAAAGCGGACGATTTTACGATCTCCTCGGTATGAACTCGATATGGATTCGGTTCAAGTGCCTCCTGAGCATGGTGCTGACATTTATTTGACGATCAATCACGTTCTACAAGCAATCGCGGAAGAAGAGCTTGTCAAAGGGGTTCAAAGAGTCAATGGACATTCTGGTTGGGCGGTAATGATGGATCCCTACTCGGGAGAAATCTATGCGATGGCTCAATATCCGTCATTTGATCCTACAGAGTACCGTCAATACTACAATGACGAAACGATGATCGAGCACTCGCGCAATAAGCCAACAACAGACTCTTTTGAACCTGGCTCTACCATGAAGGCGATCACAATGGCCATTGCGATGATGGCCAACGATGAGCTTCTAAAACAGGGAAAAAAGCCGATCTTTTCTCCCCAAGAGATGATGAGTTGTAGCGATTGTTACTTCAAAGGGAGAAGCCAGCCATTAAAGGATGTTCGTGTACACAAATACATGAACATGTACATGGCCTTTCAAAAATCGGGGAACGTCTATCCTGCCCGCCTTGTTGAGAAGATCATCGATGAACTAGGGCCTCATTGGTATCGCGAAAAATTGGTCGAGGTGTTTGGCCTTGGTCAAAAAACAGGGGTCGAGATTCCGTATGAGAACGTCGGAATGGTTCCTATTCCAGGAAAGACGTATGCTAGCGGGGTTCTCCAATGGTCTGGACCAACTCCTTACTCCCTCTCGATTGGTTACAACATACTCGTCAACTCTGTCCAGTTGGTTCGAGCCTTTGCCGTATTTGCCAATGGTGGTTATCTTGTGAAACCGACGATTTTGAAAAAAATTGTCCAAGATGGGGAACTCCTTTTCGATAATTCTGATCGGGCAAAGTACTTTCAAAGGGTGATGGATGAACAAATTGCTCAGGAAATCTTAACTGGCATGAAATTTACGACAAAGCAAGGTGGATCGTCAGTAAAAGCAGATATTCCAGGGTTTTCAGAAGCGGGGAAATCGGGAACCAGTGAGAAAATTAAAGCGGGGAAATACCTAAAATCAGTCCATTTTTCAAGTTTTATTGGAATTGCTCCTGCAAGCAAACCCCGATTTGTGTTATATGTTGGTGTCGACGAACCTCAAAAGGTTTATGTACCAGGTTTTGGGACCACTCACTGGGGAGGAAACTGCGCGGCACCGATCTTTAGAGAAATTTCAAAAAGATCCCTCAATTACCTAGGGGAAGTCCCCGATGATCCCTACGGGCAACCTAAGGGAGATCCAAGATATGATCCGGAGAAAGCCGATTGGGTCAAAGAAGCTAAGGAATTGATAGACGTTTACAATCAGTGGAACACGTAATAATGAAGCTAAAAAAAATAATAAAAGACTTAGAGATCAAAAGCTTTAAAGGCTCCAAAGAGGTAGAAATAGAGGCTCTCACGAGCAATTCAAAACTAGGGTCGCCTGGCTGTCTATTTATCGCCAAAAGGGGAGCTAAATACGATGGAAATGACTACATTCAAGATGCCATCCTGGCTGGCGCGGTTTGTATTTTGACCGATATTTTCAACCCCTTCATTGAAAATGTGGCCCAAGTAATCGTCGATGACGTGGCTAAAGCTGAAGTGAAAATTGCCAAAGAGTTCTTTCAAGATCCTGCAAGAGAGTTATTCATGGTGGGTATCACTGGTACAAAGGGCAAAACAACGACAAGTTATCTTACTCGGCATCTATTTGGGGCAATTGAATCGATGGGGCTGATCGGTACTATAGAAAGGATTGTAGGCGACCACCGTTATGCGAGCGAATTGACCATGGCCGATTGCATCACTACATTAAAGCTTTTAAGAGAAATGATCGTCTCTGGTGACACCGCGGCGGTTCTCGAAGTCTCCTCCCATGGGCTTCATCAAAATCGGGCAGATCCTCTCTCATTTGATGTTGCAGCCTTCACTAACCTTTCGCCTGAGCACTTAGATTATCACAAAACAATCGAAGAGTACTTTCTGCAAAAAAAGAGACTCTTCTCCAAGCTTAAACCTTCAGGGGTTGTCATCATCAATGTCGATGAACCTTACGCAAAAAAGCTCGAATTGATCAATCCTACCACAGTTGGAATTGATTCTGATGCCGATTACAGAGCCACTAATATTCAAATCACTCGCGAAGGGACCTATTTTAATTTAAATTATCATCGTCAAGTTTGGCCTGTTTTTTCCCCCCTTTTAGGGAAATTCAATGTCTATAATGTCCTCTCGGCAATAGCCATTGCTCGGGTGCGCAAAATTCCAATGGAAGTGATCATTGAGAGGCTTAAGACATTCCCGCCGATTAGTGGCCGTATGGAAAAGGTCGATTTAGGAGATGAGAGGGTTGCCTATGTCGATTATTGTCATACAGATGATTCGTTGAAGCAAGCGCTTCTACTTCTGAGAGAAATTACCCCAGGGAAAATCATCGTCATCTTTGGTTGTGGTGGCAATCGTGATACCGCGAAAAGACCGCGGATGGCCAAAGTAGCGGAACAACTAGCCGACTATACGATTGTCACGAATGACAATCCGAGAAATGAAGACCCCGAAATGATTGCAAAAGAGATCATCGACGGTTTTGAAGCGAATCACTTTGAGCTAATTTACGATCGCAAAGAAGCGATCGATCGAGGAATCAAACTCCTTGGCCCAAAAGATCTTCTCCTCATCGCAGGAAAAGGGCACGAAAAACAGCAAATTTTCCAAGGTAAAAGCATCGATTTTGACGACATCGCCATTGCAAAGGAATTAGGAAATTGTTTATAGTCCCAAGTTCTCATGAAAAACTTGATAGTTAGATTAGCCCCTCTTTTTCTTTCCCTACTCTTGGTGTCGTGTGCCCAAACGCAGACAACCCAGATTCATCGGAATAAGACAACCCACATCACAAAACCGGTCACCCAACGAAAACAGTCTCTTGTTGTTGTCATCGATCCGGGGCATGGTGCCTTTGACCTAGGGGCTCGAAATCAACACTGCGAAGAAAAAGATCTCTGTTTAAAGACCGGTCATTTTTTGCGTAGACAGCTTGAGCAACGAGGATACCATGTGATCATGACCAGGTCTCGAGACGAATACATCCCATTGAAAAAACGAGCTGCAGTCGCTAATGAAGCTAAATCCCAAGTTCTCGTCTCACTCCACTTCAATTCAGCAAAGAATACGACAGCCCAAGGAATTGAGATCTTTTACTACCCAAAAGGAGAGCCGTGGAGAATGAAAAATTCGAAAAGGCTCGCCCAAACCGTACTTTCAAAGATGGTCGCGTCGACTGAAGCCTTTAGTCGCGGGGTGAAAGAGGGAAACTATTGTGTTATTCGGGAAACTAAGATGCCCGCGATCTTGATCGAAGGGGGATTTATGACCCATAAAGATGAAATGCACAAGATCCGAGACGACCGCTACCTTGATAAGCTAGCCCACTCAATTGCCGATGGTCTCGTCCAGTACTTTGAAGATTGTAAATAATTTACGATTCCCCTTGCCATAAAAATGGGTGACGGGGGTTTAATGAAGAAAAGCGTCCCCGGCGCGACTTGAACGCGCGACCTGTTGCTTAGGAGGCAACCGCTCTATCCACTGAGCTACGGGAACACAAGAGAACATTTTAGTAAAAGCTTCACTAGAAGACAAGGATGAAAAATATGGGTCAGTCAGACATTGTTGTAGTAGGAATAGCCGTTATGGGGGCAAACCTTGCTCTTAACATGAATGATCATGGCTTTACTGTAACTGTCTTCAATCGGACCCCCACAAAGGTCGATGATTTTTTGAAGGGAGCTGCCAAAGGGACAAAAATCGTAGGAGCTAAAACAATCCAAGAAGTGGTCAAATCACTTAAAACCCCACGCGTGATTCTAATCATGGTTAAAGCAGGGGATCCGGTTGATCAAGTCATCGATGAATTTGTTCCGTTCCTAGACAAAGGCGATATCTTGATCGATGGAGGCAATAGCCATTTTCCTGATACAGAAAGGCGGGTAGAGGCCCTTTCCCAAAAAGGAATCCTCTATGTGGGATGTGGTGTTTCAGGAGGAGAAGATGGAGCCCGTCATGGACCTTCCCTCATGCCAGGAGGAAATCCAGCAGCTTGGCCGACAATCAAAAAAATCTTACAAACCATAGCAGCTAAATCTGATAACGGTGAACCATGCTGTGATTGGGTGGGGAGTGGAGGAGCGGGCCACTATGTCAAAATGGTCCACAATGGAATTGAGTATGGCGATATCCAGCTGATTTGCGAAGCTTACGACCTTATGCACCGAGTGTTGGGGATGGATGAAGATCAAATGGCCGACACCTTCAAACAATGGAATAAAGGAGAGCTAAGCAGCTATTTAATTGAGATTGCAGCGGCAGTTCTCTCTTACAAAGATAGTGATGGTAAACCTCTTGTTTCCAAGATTCTCGATAAAGCAGGGCAAAAGGGGACAGGAAAGTGGACAGCTGAATCGGCCCTTGACGAAGGGATGCCCGTCACTTTAATCGGGGAGGCCGTCTTTGCGAGGTGTCTATCCGCCCTTAAGCAAGAGAGGGTTGAGATGAGCAAGCAATACAAAAGACACACAAGGCTCTTTACAGAAGATAAAGAAGAGATGACAGAAAACATCCGGAAGGCCCTTTATGCATCTAAAATTGTTTCGTATGCCCAAGGGTATATGCTCATGCATGCAGCCTCTGAGAACTACAAGTGGGACCTCAATTATGGTGGGATTGCCATGATGTGGCGGAATGGATGTATCATCCGCTCGGTATTCCTCGGTGAAATAAAAAAGGCCTTCGATAAGAAGAAAGATCTGAAAAACCTAATGCTCGATGATTTTTTCAAAAAAGCCCTTCTCCGATCAACCGAAGGATGGCGAAAGACCTGTGCCCTCGCTATAGAGTTTGGGATTCCTGCTCCATGCTTTACCGCAGCGATCACCTTTTATGATGGGATGACCTCAGAGGTTTTACCTGCAAACCTTCTTCAGGGGCTACGCGACTACTTTGGCGCTCACACCTATGAGAGAGTCGATACACCGGGCAAGTTTGTTCATACTAATTGGACAGGGCACGGCGGACTCGAAAGCTCCGGCTCCTACAACGCATAGTTAGTTGGAATCTTTAAATGATTGAGAGTATTGCAACTAATCTCTTTGAATATCCAAGCTGTTGAGACTCCTCCGCTATTCATATACCCATCCTTTGTCAATCTTCTTGAGGGCTCATCGAGAAGGCTCATCAAGATAAAGGCGGGCTGGGTGACTGGAGCAAAGCCAATGAAAGAAGCAAAATGGTGACGTGTTGAATAACCGGTAGGAATCTGTTTTCTAGTAGTTCCAGACTTTCCTGCTGCATGATAGCCGGGGATATGGGCCAATATTGAGGTTCCCCCCTCTTTAACGACTAATTTCATTGCTTCAACGAGAGTATGGCAAATATTTTCGCTTAAAACCCTTTGTTTTTGACCATTTTTGAACCGATAACCACCATTAGTAAAAATTGCGTAAGCCCGAGTCATTTGTTCGCAAGTCACAACCACATGATACCCTAAAGCTAACGCCTGAGATGACCATTTTGACCACTGTGGAGTTCCATTACGGTAAAATTTCCCCGGAGTTGGAAGAAATCCGGGCTCAATTCCAATTCCAAAAATCTCTCTCAATTGATTTGTATACCAAGCGGCCCCCATCATTTGGATCATTCTATCTACAAACAAAATCGCATATTTATTAGACGATGTTTGTATTGCGGAGCTGAGGTTTAAAGCTTTACGCGGCATGAGATCTTTCACTTGAATCGATAAATGTTCAGAAATCTCTTTCTCAGGGAAAAAAAACGGCTCTTTTCGATCGGCGATCAATGTTTCGTTGGCTTTCAACATGATCGCATAATTGAGCAGTTTAAAGGTCGATCCCGGTTCCAAACCTTCGGACAAGAAGTTCTTCTTCGTAGGGTGGTACTGACCATGACCCAGGATCTTTCCCGAGAGAGGATCGATCATGAAAGCAGCGCCACCCTTGGCTTCGGCCCATTTAATACCACTCAATAATCCCTCTTCGATAATCTTTTGCAAATCAGGATCCAAATTCTCTTCTTTAGTCATGATTCGTCAATACACCCTCTTAAAAAAATTGACAATCAAAATGAAACAAACAAAACTCTATTTATGAAAAATATTAAAAATAAATTAATGAAAATCATAAATAATTATGAAAATTCGAAAAAAAAGCCAACTTTCATTTCTTATGAGGAGATCCATGAGATTTTTATTGAAGGGGTGATTTGCATAGAAGACCGCCGCTTTTTTGAACATCCCGGGATTGATGTCGTGGGGATGATCAGGGCATTTTTCACCAATCTTTTGAACAAAAAGATCGTTGAAGGGGCGAGCACATTGACGCAGCAACTAGTTCGCCAAGTAGTCTTAACAAAGGAGAAAAGCTACCGTAGAAAACTCGAAGAAGTAGTCTTAGCGATGTTGTTAGAATGCACCCTAACAAAGTCACAAATTCTAGAATTTTACCTCAACACCTGTTTTTATGGTGTAAACGGCAATCAGGCACTCTATGGAATCGCGCAGGCCTCTCAGGGGGTTTTCGAAAAAGAGGTCTATGAATTAACCACTGCAGAGCAGGCATTCCTAGCCGCATTAATCGGAAGGCCCCTGATTGAAGCGTCTACTGAAGCCTCCTACATGCGTACCTTCTACAGGCAACACCGCATCCTAGGGAAATTAATTGAGCAGGAGACTATTTCCGAACAAGAATACAAAGCGGCCCTCCGAGAAGATATCCACCCTTTCAACCGCTCTAAGGAATCGTTTCCTCTCGATACCCTCAACCACTATAAAAGCCAGGTGATCCATCCCTTCTACTTTTTCCGAAGAACAAGCTAGCAGAAATTGAGTGTATAAAATGATAAATCTAAATAAATTATTGCGTGTCAGACTTGAGGATGTCGATGAAGGCTGATTGAGGGATAGAGACCTTTCCAAACTCCTTCATTTTCTTCTTACCTTTCTTCTGCTTTTCCCAAAGCTTACGTTTACGGGTGATGTCTCCCCCGTAGCACTTGGCTGTGACGTTTTTGGAGATAGCCGAGAGGGTCTCGCGGGCGACAATTTTTCCTCCGATAGAGGCCTGGAGGGGGACTTTAAATTGTTGGCGTGGGATTACGTCTAAGAGCTTTTTACAAAGTGAACGTCCTTTGCTTTCTGCCTTTGAGCGATGGATCATAGTTGAAAATGCATCGACAGGCTCTTCATTAACACGAATCTCGAGTTTAATGATGTCTCCCTTTTGATACCCTTCCGGATCGTAATCAAAAGAGGCGTAGCCTTGTGTCACTGATTTAAGCCGATCGTTGAAGTCTGTGATGAATTCATTGAGAGGCATTCGAATGTGAAGATAGATTCGTGTGTCGTCGATTGTTTCGGTGTTGATCAATTCACCTCGCTTTTCATTAGCAAGGGCCATAATGGGTCCTAGGTAGATCGAGGGGGTCATTAAATTGCAGACTACCCAGGGTTCTTCAATGTAATCGATCTGAGAAGGATCTGGGAAGTGAGCCGGATTGTCAATATCTTTGGTGGTTCCATTGGTCATGTGTATTTTGTAGAGAACGCTTGGAGCTGTAGTGATGATGTCGAGGTCAAATTCACGCTGTAGACGTTCAAAGACAATCTCTAGATGGAGTAAACCTAAAAAGCCACAACGAAATCCCGTCCCGAGGACCAGAGAATTTTCAGGTTCTACATGGAGGGCCGAATCGTTGAGTTGCAATTTCACAAGGGCATCGGCAAAAGCTTCATAGTCGGAAGAATCGACAGGGAAAATTCCTGCAAAAACAACAGGAGCGATCAGTTTAAAGCCAGCAAGAGGTACATCGCAAGGATGCGTGCTCGATGTGACAGTATCTCCGATCTTCACATCAGCCGGTTTTTTGATCCCTGCAACCAAATAGCCTACCTCGCCAGGACGAAGCTGCTCACAAGGGACCTCTTTCGGAGAGAAAATTCCCACTTCAAGAACTTCAAACTTTCTCTTCGTTTGCATGAGGATAATATGAGTTCCTTTCTTGAGGGTACCTGAGATAACCCGAACATAGACCATCACACCGCGGTAATTGTCGTAGTGAGAATCAAAGACAAGAGCACGAAGTGTATCTTTGTCTTCTGGTACAACAGGGGGGGGGAGGGAATAGATGATCTCTTCAAGGATCTCTTTGATACCAATACCTGTCTTGGCAGAGCACAATAAAGCATTCGATGCATCGATACCAATCACATCTTCAATCTGTTTTTTTACTTTTTCAGGATCGGCTGAAGGCAGGTCAATTTTGTTGAGAACCGGAATGATCTCGAGTCCTCTTTGAGTGGCAAGGTGGACGTTGGCTAATGTTTGTGCCTGTACCCCTTGAACGGCATCGACGACGAGAAGTGCCCCTTCGCAAGCCGCAAGTGACCTGGAAACTTCGTATGAAAAGTCGACGTGCCCTGGTGTATCGATGAAGTTGATTTGGTATTCAATCCCTTCTTCGCTGACATATTTCATTGTGACAGGGTGAGCTTTGATCGTGATCCCACGCTCTCTTTCCAAATCCATGTCGTCGAGAAGCTGCTCTTGCATGTCGCGGGAAGCGACGCTGTGGGTGATTTCCAAAAGTCGGTCAGCAATCGTCGACTTGCCGTGATCGATGTGAGCAATGATCGAAAAGTTTCGTATTCTTTTAGGGTCGTATCCACTCATAGTGAAACATTGTAATCTTATATGGTGATTGATGCCAGAAAAAAAAGGCTTACCTTTCCTCCGGGCTTCCAATAGTATAATTGAAACAAGGTCAAATCTTTAGATCTACCCTATTTTCGCCGCTTTTTAATTATTCTGGGTTACTAAACCGTACTCTCTTCTTTTATCACAGAGCCTCCTGCAAGCACAGCTCGGATGGTTTTTGTATCGCGATCTAATTTATCAACTAAAGCCGCTTCTCGTTTCTCTAAGGCCTCCTCGCGAGCTAAGAGCTCCTCTTGTTTTGCTTGGAGAGAACATAGTTTTTCTTCTATGGCTAGTGTCTTCTCATTAATTGATTTGCATTCTTCAAGGACTTTTGCTTCAAAAGCAGCCTGCTTGTCTTCTTCGGCTTGAAGCTGGCTGAATAATTTAATGACGGTTTGTATGCCCCTGCATTGTCTTATTAAGAGTGTCATATGCATCAAAAACTTGTTGATTTGTTGTTTTAATCTGTCGACCTGATAAGCGATTGAAATTAACACTCTCCATTGCCAGGTAGGATAGGTTGAAGAGAGGGGCACAATCCAGTTAGGACTACAAAAAACCATGAAGTAGGACTTTAGAGCTAAATTGTGAGTTATCGATTCGTAGCTAATTACGACACCTGCAGTGGCGAGGGCTAAAAGGTTGTAAGTCAAAAAGGCAGACTGCACTTTTTTTGCAATGAAGGTAGAAAAAAAGGCCTTCCCACATGGGGAAGGCCTATTGCATGCTTGTTTGAAAAAAAACCGTACCTTAAGTGGTGACAGGTTTTCCTTGTTTTGAGGAAGCAAGAGGGGAGGCAGCTGACTCAGCGGCTTCTTCTGACTCTTTCTTCGCGCTGGCGATTTGGAATCTCTTATCGAGTGCAATAACTGCGAAGATCCAAGCAGCAATGATTCCGAAAAGGATAATTCCTATATAAGGAGTCATTGCGGTGATGCTTCCGAGTGCAACGATTAAGAGCTGCTGGATGAGTGCTCCACCAGATTTACCAAATCTTGCGCCCACAACGTCTATCGCTGCCTTTCCTTTAACCTTTTGTTCTTGGTCAAGAGGAATGTAAGCCATCTCTTTTGTTGGGTCAAATAGGGAGTACTTCGCACTCTTACTCATGATATTTTGTGCCATACCAAAGATGACCGCTAGCATGAGTGGTGTAGTTCCAAGAAGTGCAACCATACCTTCCATCTGATTACCAAAGAGCATGAATGCAAAGAAGCCTGCTCCTGTAATCATAAGGACAACAGGTGTTACGAGAGCTGCGATTTTCCAACCGAGTTTTCTCACTACGTTCCCTGTGACGAAGAACATCATCAAGATCGTAGCAATACCTGTAGTCCTTGAGAAGTTACCCATAAAGGCAGAATAATCGTTCGGGTTTGGATATTGTAATTTAAGCTGGCTCTTCCAGGTTACTTCAACGAGGTTGATTGAAACTCCGTAAGCAATCACGAGGATCGCGATAAGTCCCATATATCTTGAGCTGACCAAGTATTTTAATGACTGGCCAAGAGATAGTTTTGGTTTCTCTTTTTTGAGTGTTTTTTGAGCCGTCTGATCATAGAATCGAGGATCGGTCAATACGTAACGGTTAATCCACCAGTAGATGGCTATAACAGCAAACCCAGAAAGGAGCACCATTCCTATGAGCCAGTTAAGAGAAGTTTGCCATGGGTCAGATACACCGACTACAGAGCGTCTCATATTGGAGGCCCAAATAATGAATGTACCTGCAAAGTATAGGGAGAAGTTAGCTCCTAGACCAAACAAGTTGTAAAAACGTTTTGATTCATTGACACGTGTAATGTCATTAGCAAATCCCCAGAAAAGGAGGGATAAGCAAACGGATCCCCACAATTCACTCATAATGTAAAATAGTGAAAATGTCCAGTGACGAATGATCGCTATAAGCCCCATAAATCCGTTTGGCAAAGTCGCCTGAAGCCAATCACAGAATTGATTGGGGTGGAGGCTTTCACGAAGCGGGTAAAGAACCATAGCAAAAAGGCCAAAGAAGATGAGAAATGGCAATACAGTAAAGTAAAACAAATTCTTCTTTGAAAGAACGTTACTCATCTTTGCGTAGATCAACATGAATAAAATGGCAGAGGGAAGCACACCATACACCTTTAAGAAGGGGATCGCTTCGGCACCAGATCCTGGAGCTGTGATGATGAGGGTGTCCTTTGTGTCTCTTAAGACAGTATAGTTAAATAAAATGAAGAAGAAGAGAAGTAGCATTGGGATCAATTTTTTTAACTCGTACGAATAGACGGGCCAAAAAAAAGATCTTAACTTCCCAAATTCCTTAGGAGTATCTTGGTTTTTAGTTTGCGACATAGGTTTAAAATCCTTTTTCGATAGTTAATGGTGAACGAGCCTTTAGCTGTCCACCAGAATCAAGAGATATTATAGTGTTGTGTAATTAAATCACAAGGGGAAAATCCCACTTGGGCGTAGTCAGGGAGTGTCAATAAAAAAAAGAACCCATCACCGGAGTGAGGGGTTCTATTGATTCTTTTAAGTAGTGTAAGATTAAAATTCAGTCTGATTAAAAGTTCCGATCTCGGCAAGTTCTCTCATTAGATCTTCGTGGCTTCCTGAATGATTTGAGGCAGCTTCGACATACGAATTCCAAAGAGTTTGATCAACAAGTCCTTGTCGAATAGATTGAATCAAATCTCTCTTACAAGCAGCAAGCGATTTTTTAGGGCTAAGAACAGAAAGCATTTCTTTGTCACCAGTCACTCTGGCCATATTTAAAAGTCTTTCTAACTGTCCTTTAGTAAAGGTAATTTGATCTTTTCTTTTTCTTGACCCTCTGGCTGCCCGCTGTTTTGGGCTGACGACGTCAGGATCTTTATTAGTAATAATGTGTTTTTCAATAAGTTTGGCGAGTTCAAACGGTTGTTTTAATTTCATTTTTCGAAGTGTAAAGTGATGCATATATCCACCACTTGTCATGGGAAGATATTTGCATAAATCATTTTCTTTTTTTCCACCAACTTTCTTAATCGCACGAGTGATTACGTCTTCGATATCCTCAAGAGATCGCATGGTAGATGGGGTAGGTGTACTCTTATCTTTATTGTCCATGATGACCCTCCTCTCATTATGTTTGGAACAGAACAGTAATCCGGTATTATTGGATAAAAAACCAATATTAACAAGTTTTTTTTCAAAAAAATATTCAAAATGTGATAAACTGAATACTAATCGACTTGTAGCTTATTCGCAAGTTATTTAACTTTTAAAACAAACCAAATTAGAGCGACTATATGAATATATTTAATGCAAAGAGTGAACGTATTATCAAAACTGTGGCGCTTGGTTCTGGCAAGGGGGGTGTAGGAAAATCTTCATTAACTGTTATGCTGGCTCATATTTTAAAAAGATTTTCATTACGAATTGGAGTCTTAGACGCTGATTTGTATGGTCCTTCATTATCTTTAATGTTGCCTCCTGATAAGCCCTTGTCAGTGAGTGAAACAGGAAGAATTCTCCCTGCTGAGTCAAAAGGGATCAAAGTGGTTTCCCTTTCCCATTTCACTCAAGGAAAGGAAGCAATGATGGTCAGGGCACCGATTGCAAATGCGACAATAAAAAAATTTACCGAAGAGGTCGATTGGGGGGATGTTGATCTGGTGTTGATTGATCTGCCCCCGGGAACTGGAGATATTCAATTGACTTTGATGCAAACGATTTCTTTGACAGGGGCCATTGTAATTACGACGCCTTCAAAAGCCTCTATAATAGATGTCAAAAAATCGATAGAGATGTTTCAAAAGATGAAGGTACCTATTTTGGGACTGATTGAAAATATGAGTTACTTTGAAGATCGATTGACTAAGTTTCGTCATTATCCATTTGGGCAAGGGAGAGGGGGTAAATTGGCCAATGAGTGTGGAATTCCTTTTTTGGGGATGGTTCCGCTAGATGAAGAAATTTGTGATTCCCTTGATGAAGGGGTTTCTTTATTTGATAATCTCAACCCTGGTCGTGCCTCAGAAATTTTAGAGGAAATTGGGATTGAGATAAGGTCCAAAATATGCGATGATCAATGGGAGACCAGAAAGATCGAAAAAATTTTTAACGACACCGAAAATCTTGAATTGTGGATTAGTGGAAAGGCGTACCGGTACCGATTTTCAGAAATTCAAAAAAGCTGCCCGTGCGCAAGGTGTAAAGGTAATGGACTAGTCGATGGGAACGTTTTCGCAGTTGAGGTCAAGAGAATGGGAAATTACGCCCTCACATTTCATTTCAGTTCAGGGTGTTCACAAGGGATTTATTCATGGCAACATTTAGAAAAGTATTGCTCGTCTGCGCAGGTTTGATACTGACTTGTTGTGGTATAAAAAAGACTGAGAATAGAGTCGAAGATGAGCTTTCGTCCTGGATGAATCGGCAGGAAGGAATTAAAGTATGCACTACGACGCCTCTGATTGCTGATACAGTGAGGCAAATTGGTGGCGATCAAGTGGCGGTGATTTCATTGATGGGGCCTGATCTTGACCCGCACTCTTATGAAATTGTAAAGGGTGATTATGATAAATTATCGCAGGCCCACCTCATTTTTGCTAATGGCCTTTCTCTCGAACATAGTCGCAGTATGCAAAAAATATTGGGTGAGCACAGTAATGTCATCTATGTCGCTGATCTGGTTCCAAAAAAAGATATCATCGTGGTGAATGGAAGTCCCGATCCTCATATTTGGATGGATATGGAGCTTTGGTCTATGACCACCTTTCCTATCGAAGCTGCGCTCATTAAAGCCGATCCAAAAAATGCCGATCTTTATCGGGAGAGAGCCGAAGTAGTCCGAAGAAAATATATGGCTATGAGTAAACATATAAAAGAGCAAATTCAATCGATCAGGGCTGAAAGAAGACGACTTGTGACGAGCCACGATGCTTTCAATTATTTTGCAAAGCAATACTTAGAAGAGGATGGTGAGTGGCAAAGCCGAGTGATTGCGATTCAAGGGCTAGCTCCTGATGAACAAATTAGTTCTGTAGAGATCAAACGGGTTGTTGAATACGTCAAAGAGTATGATGTGGATATCATATTTGCGGAGAAGAACTTAAGCCAAGACTCTATTCTAAAGGTTATCGATTCATGTCGAAGGTCAGGAAAGTATATTTCTCTAGCTGATCAAGAGTTGTATGGCGATACGATGGGGAATGTCTCTTATATTGAAATGATTGAGCATAATACAAAAGCTATAGTCATCAATTTAAAGTATGGAAATGATCCCAAAATGAGACCTAGGACTGATGCATGATAGAAATATTTGATTTGAATGCAGCCTACGATAAGAGACCAGTTTTGTGGAATGTCTCTTGTCATCTTCCGAAAGGCGAAATGATCGGGATTATTGGACCCAACGGTGCAGGTAAAAGCACACTGATTAAGATCATCGTCGGATTAATTAAGCCTTTATCGGGGAGTGTCAAGATCAAGGAGGGCAAGAAGGTCATTGCCTATGTAGGCCAAAGAAATGAGGTAGATTGGGATTTTCCTATTACAGTGTATGAAGTGGCTCTGATGGGTCTCATCGGCAAACTCGGGTTATGGAAAAGACCTAGTGCTGCAGATCGAAAAGAGGTGATGGAGACGCTTGAAAAACTAGGGCTTGCTGTTTATGCGAATAGACAGATTGGAGAACTTTCAGGAGGCCAACAAAGAAGACTCTTTGTTGCAAGGGCTTTACTGCAAAAGGCCGATATTTACCTTCTTGATGAACCGTTTGCAGCGATCGATATCACTACAGAACAGCTTTTATTTGATATTTTTACATCGCTTGCGAAAGAAGGGAAGAGTGTGGTTGTCGTCCATCATGATTTAACCCAAATTAAAAAATATTTCTCTTATTTGGTGATGCTCAATATTCATTTGGTAGCTGCTGGTCCCACAGAAGAGGTATTTCATTACGACAATTTTTCAAAAACCTTCGGAGATCAAGTCTCTATTTTGGAAGAAGCCCTAAAATTGACCGATTCCAAGAAAAAAGGTGTGTAAGTATGTGGAGGCAGTTAGCAGATTTTTTTGTCGATCCTATCCTTGCAGCTCCCATGTGGGCGACAATGCTTATGTGCCTATCAACTGCGATGATCGGCGTTTTAATGGTGGTTCGCAAAAGAGCTCTTCTTGGAGAAGCGATTTCACATACAACATATCTCGGCATCGCCTTGATGATTTATTTTGGTTCTGATCTTTTAGCCACTTCTCCTTGGTTATTTCCGATTTTTGTCATGGTGGGGGCTTTCATCTCAGCCTTAGTGGGGGTAAAGCTTGTTTTATCGATGGAAAAAACATTTAAAGTCTCTCCTGATAGTGCTCTTTGTTTTGTTTTATCGACTTTTCTTGGTCTTGGGGTCTTATTGGCTTCACGTCTTCAATTTACTCACCCGATTTGGACACAGAAAATTCAAATGTTCTTGTATGGACAGGCCGCCACGATTACCATGCCCCATGTCTTTGTCTATGCCATTTTAACAACCGTATTGATTTCAGTCCTCGTCCTGTTTTACCCCTCTATCGCTGTTCTATCATTCGATCATGAATATG
>CAYZDL010000010.1:15098-19399 GCA_964477345.1 uncultured bacterium | reverse complement strand
CGTTGTAGGGGTACTCATACGGGCTCTTTTGATTGCGTCGATTGTGATAGGAATCCGATCTGTTGGTGTCTTAATGATGTCAGGGATGTTAATTGCCCCTGCTGCGGCTGCGAAAATGGTCGCAAGGCGATTCTCTCATGTATTGATTGTGGCTGGGATCTTTGGAGTTTTTTCGGGAATTTTAGGAAACATTGGCTCAGTCTATCTTTCTGAAGCGTTGAGGGAAAGTTTAGCTGATTTTCGCGTCACTTTCCCGACAGGACCAATGATTTTAATCACAGCGGTTCTCTTGTCTGTAGGTTTTCTCCTTTTTGCCAGGAGAAGAGGGTATGTTTGGCGCTTTTTACGCCGAAATCGTTTTTGGGTGGTCTGCACTTCTGAGAACATCCTAAAACGGATGTTAAAAAAGGAAAAACCGATGAGGCTTTCCGATCTCAAAGAAAATCTAGGAATTTCTTCTCATCGACTGGTTAGACCTCTTTTCCGACTTTTTTGGCGCAACTATCTTAAGTACAAAGGGGGTGAGCTTGTTCTATCTGAGAGGGGGATTCTTAGAGCCAACCAAATCATAAGGCTCCACAGACTATGGGAACTTTACCTATTTAATGAGTTAGGGGTGAATGCTTCCGACGTTCACCACAGCGCTGAAGAAATGGAGCATATTTTGACACCTGAAATCGAAAAAGAACTGACAGATAGATTGGGTAATCCTAAAAAAGATCCTCATGATCAAATCATTCCCTTAATTCAAGAGGAGGGATAACCGATGTCGATCTATTGGGGTAAATCATTTTTCCAATTTTTTGTTGTATTTTTTTCACGCATAGTACCCCTTATACAAGGTAAGGTAGCTCTGCAACCAGATGAAATTCAACTTATTTCACTCTCTCTTGTTTCAGCCGTTTGTGGTTTATTGGGGGTTTTTCTTGTCGTTAGAAAAATGGCGATGGTGGCTAACGCAATTACCCATACCGTTCTTGTAGGAATTATGGTCGTAGTGATTGCAAGTTTTTATATCACAGGGGCTAAAATTAATCTGATGGAAGGAGGGATCAATCCATTAACTTTACTAGGTGCAAGTTTGGTCACCAGTTTCTTGACGATGTTTCTCATCGATTTCTTTTCAAATAAACTTATGGCTCAAAGAGACGTGAGTATTGGACTGGTCTTTTCTTTTTTGTTTGCATTAGGGATCATATTGGCCACAATTTTTACTCGAAGTACTCACATTGGGACCGACGTGATTACCGGAAATATTGATATGATTACTAAGGCCGATTTAAAATTGATCTTGTTGCTTACTCTATTTGTATCCACATTGATGGGAATTTTTTGGCGACCCTTATTGTTTTCTTCTTTTGATGGACAATTTTCTTCGATTTCTGGCATACCAGAAAAAGTTGTTAACTACTTGATTGTCTTGATTACTTCGATTACGGTTATTGTGGCTATGCAGGTTGTGGGGGTAGTTCTTGCTCTTGCCTTGCTGGTTGTTCCAGTGATCATTTCGAGGCTATTTTTTAATTCTCTTAAAATGATCGTCCTCTCGAGTGGGTGTTTAGGGGTTATCACCTCCTGTATTGCTGTCGCTCTTTCTCGCCACTTCCTAAGTCAATATCAGACGCCTCTCTCTACCGGGGGGCTTTTGACGACTCTTCTTTTCTT
The DNA here is from genome assembly GCA_964477345.1 of uncultured bacterium. GTDB lineage: Bacteria > Chlamydiota > Chlamydiia > Chlamydiales > 2-12-FULL-49-11 > JAJZEO01. The sequence continues at coordinate 17,734 of CAYZDL010000010.1, read as the reverse complement.
GATATGGATTTGTAGCGCTATATTCATTAGGTTGAGACGTCGGTTTAGGTCGGCGTTGACTTTTCAAAAGAAGACTGATAATCTCCAAGCTGAAACCGAACAAGGATGAGTTTATGAGAATGGCACTATTCGGGTCGACCGGGTCGATCGGACGACAGACCCTCAATGTAGTGCGTCATCTGAAAGGTAGGGTAGAAGTTGTCGCCCTGTGTGCAAGGTCAAATATCGATCTTCTCGAAACTCAAATCCACGAATTCTCTCCTCAGATTGTCTGTGTCTATGAAGAAGAAGCGGCCAATGAATTGAGGCGTCGTTTAACACGAAAGGGTGTCGAAGTTGTATCAGGTCTATCTGGATTAGAACAGGTAGCCCGGATGGAGGGGTGTGATTTTGCTCTCATGGGGATGGTGGGATCGATCGGTCTTGTCCCTACTGTAGCAGCCATTGAAACAGGAAAGACAATTGGACTGGCCAACAAAGAGGTCTTAGTGGCTGGTGGATCCGTCGTTATGAAACTCGCTAAAGAAAAAAATGTGACTATTCTGCCGATTGACAGCGAGCACACAGCCATTTTTCAGTGTCTTGTAGGCGAGTCGAAAGAAAGCGTTAAAAAATTAATCCTTACTGCATCTGGAGGTCCTTTTCTTCATCTTGAAATGAACCAACTTCATAAAGTTACGAGTCAAGATGCCTCTAAACATCCGACATGGAAAATGGGGGAGAAGGTGAGCATTGATTGCTCAACCCTTATGAATAAGGGGCTGGAAGTGATTGAGGCTTATTGGCTTTTTGGTGTTCCTATTGGTGATATTGAAGTGGTAGTTCACCCTCAAAGTGCAATTCATAGTATGGTCGAATTTGTCGACGGATCAGTTAAGGCTCAAATTGCTACAAATAGCATGGAAAAACCAATTCAATACGCTCTAACTTATCCAGATCGTTTACCGAGGCATGAGAAAAGTTTTAACTTTGTTGAATGTGGAAAATTTGAATTTTATGCCCCTGATAAAGAAAAATTTCGGTGCCTTGCCCTTGCTTATGAAGCGATAGGGGAAGGGGGGACGCTACCCTGTTTTATGAATGCGGCTAATGAAGTAATCGTTGAGCGTTTTTGCAAAGGTGAGGTAAAATGGCCTCAGATTGCACACTTGTTAGAGCGATTAATGCAATCTCATGATACGATACATGAGCCTAGCTTGAGTGAAATTTTAGAAGTCGACCGACATGCAAGAGAGGTCGCGAGAAACGAGGTGCTATAATGATGAACGTCAACATAATGTACATTCTTTTTGCTTTTTTAGGATTTGGATTTCTCGTCTTGATCCATGAGCTTGGACACTATTGGGTGGCTAGAAGACAAGGAATTGATGTTGAAGTTTTCAGTATTGGTTTTGGAAAACCTCTACATTCATGGAATTATAACGGCGTTAAGTGGCAAATTTGTCTCATTCCACTCGGAGGATACGTATTATTCAAGGGGGGTGATGAAAAAACTGGCAAGTCGATGTATGATATCCAAGGAGGATTTTTCTCTAAAACACCTTGGGCTAGAATCAAAGTTCTTCTTGCAGGCCCTCTTGTAAACATTGCCTTTGCATTTATAGCTTTTTCGATTGTTTGGTCGATGGGCGGTCGTTTGAAACCTTTCGAGCAATATACCAAAATTATCGGATCTGTCGATCAACAATCTGAACTTGCCCAGTTAGGGGTCAAGTCGGGGGATACGATTGAAAAATACAATGGGGAGCAGTTTGGTGGCTTCCAAGACCTCATTTATCATGGAATTTTAAAAAACCAGATGCTCCAAATCTCTGGGGAAAAAATCAATTACTACACCGGCCTTGAAACTCCTTACGATTATCATTTGGCTCCGTATCATCGCAAATATGACATGAAGGATCTAAAGACAGTTGGGGTCACTTCACCAGCTTCGGTCTTGTTTTTTAAAGGGTTTGACCCAACGCTTGGTCGTTATTCTCCTATGTATGATTCAGGAATTGAAGAGGGGGATAGAATTGTCTGGGCAAATGGGGAAATTGTTTTTTCTACAGAACAACTGCGTCAAATCATCAATCAACATTCGGTGATTTTGACTGTTCGGCAAGATGACGAGTTAAAAGTGATGCGAGTGCCAAGAGTTCCTATTGCGGATTTAGAGCTTAGCAAAAATGAAATAGGCGAATTTTACGATTGGCGCCATGCCATCGGTGAAAGAGAGGAAGTGACTGAGCTTGGTTTTATTCCTTATCAAGTTGATCAATACGGGTTTGTTAAGAAGGAGTTTTCTTTCATCGACGATGACTTGATCAAAGAAGGGCAGAAGTGCTTGGGAATTAGTGAGGATTGCTCTCCGCTTTACGAAGGTGACCAAATTCTTGCTGTGGGGGACGTTCCCGTTGATAGTGGGCTTGGGGTTTTTAAAGCTCTCGCTAAAAGAGATGTCTATTTAATCGTCAAAAAACACGCTTCAAAAGAAAAGACTGCCATGACTTGGGAAGACCAAGATCAGCAGTTTAGAGAGAGTGTTAACTGGCAAGAAGTACAAAAGCTAGCCTCTCAAATCGGGACACACGAAATGGTCAATAAGATGGGCAATTATCAATTGATCGGCCCGATTGTTCCGGTGACTTTTAACA
>CAYZDL010000010.1:11573-15073 GCA_964477345.1 uncultured bacterium | reverse complement strand
TGCAGCAGTTCCTGAACCTCAGACAACTCAAGAAGTGCGGGAAAGGCTCGATCTAGATCATTCAGAGTTTATTTTTCTTGGCTCTTATCTTAATAGTCAAATGGTTACCTATAATCCGAATCCCTTGATCTTGTTGAAAGAGAGCGCCATGGGCACTTGGCGCACCTTAAGCTCTTTAGCGACAGGGGCTCTATCACCTAAGTGGCTATCTGGCCCTGTGGGGATATTCAAGGTCATGCATGACGGTTGGAGCTTAGGAATCAAAGAGGTGATCTTTTGGATGGGATTGATCTCTTTTAACTTAGGGGTCTTTAACCTCTTGCCTATTCCAATTCTCGATGGGGGACGCATCTGTCTTACTTTCTGGGAATGGACAACCAAAAGGCGTATTTCAGAGAAGACTCTCGAGTTGATTCTCCTTCCATTCTTTGTGATGCTTGTCGCGATCTTCTTATATACAACCTATCATGATATTACTCGTCTCTTCGGCGGTTAATGTTAAATACACTAGGGGAAAACCACCGAGCACACCGAGGGCACTGATGGCTCTGTGGTTTTTGCTGTTTTCTTTGATTGTTCTTTAAATTAATAATTAAGTCATATAATTAGTTTAGTAAGATCAATAAAATAAAACAGAAGTTAATTATGAGAAATTATTTCAAGACGATTTTATCTTGTGGCTTATTCCATCCTCTTCTCATTCTGGCATTACCGCAAAATCCGACAGTGCAAAATGGGGGAGCCACCTTTACTGGAACAGGCGCCAATTCAAATGAACTAGGAGTAAGTGTTACAAGTCCCGTTACTGTGATTGATTGGACTAGCTTCTCGATTGGGGAAGGAGAAGCTGTCACTTTTTCACAAAATGGATCGACGTCAAATTTTCATGTTTGGAACAAGGTGACTGGAAGTTCAATTTCTCAAATTGATGGAGCGATTATTGGAAACAGTTCAGCCAATGTTTATCTGTTTAATTCAAATGGGATTGTAGTAGGCCCGACAGGAACGATTTTGACGAACTCATTTGTGGCGTCGTCTCTTGATTTGGTGGATACTTTTGATCCTACGGCTACGATGGAATTTAAAGGATCTAGTTCTTCGGGGACAGTCACGATCAATGGGGCGATCAATGCTTTAGGTGGTGATATTACGATCATTGGTTACAGGATTGTCAATACAGGGACTTTGACAGCAGGGGGCACCATTTCCCAAGCTGCAGGGACAGATGTATTGTTGCAGCCATCCTCTAATCAAAGAGTCTTTATCAATGCAGGAGGAAATGCAGGCGCAGGGATAGGAATCGATTTTTCTGGAACAGCTAATGGTGAGTCGGTGGTTTTAGTCGCAGACGGAAATGCCTACACTTATGCAATTAACCAATCGGGTGTGATCAATTGTACAGCTTGTAGCACAAGTAATGGGCAGGTATATTTATTAGCCGACCCATTGTCATCAAACAATGGTGCTGTCACGATGACAGGATCGATTGTCAGAAATTCTACAGCAGGGCAAGCCCCTCCAGTAACAATTATTGGTAAAACAATCTCTCTTATCAACGGTGCATCGATCGCCGTAAATGGAGCTAACGGTGGGGGAGTCATTACCATTGGAGATCAGTCGACTTATGATACCGATAACATTTATATTGATGGGACTACAAGCATATTTGCCAATGCAAACTCTTCTGGAAATGGTGGTAGCGTTACCATGTGGGCCAGTGACTCAATTATCGAACTGGGTAACATCACTTCTCTTGGATCTGGATCAGGGAACGGTGGTAATGTTTCGCTTACCACACCCGGTTATTTGGGTTACAATGCGATCGCCAATTTAAGTGGAGGAACATCAGGATCAGACGGAACGTTGACTTTAACCACAACGGCTATTAATGTCGGAGGAATTGCCAATTACAATGGCTATTATGTCCCTCCGAGCTTTACTCCAGGAAATATCACTTCGAGGGTGCCAACAACGAGTCTGCAGAATACGTTGGCCTATGCTAATGTTTCGATCATCGCCAATGGGACAGGTTTCACAGGAGATATGCTTCTTGCCGATAATATTAACTGGTCATCAGGGAATCAACTATCCCTTCAGGCTTCTAACAAGCTACAAATGAACTATTTACTCACAATGACTGGGGCTTCATCGAATGGGAGTAATGTCGTTAGTTTAACTGCGCCAACAATCAATATTGGATTGACAGCAGGGACGCAAACCAATTCCAATGGAGTCAATCTAACTTCAGGTGGCATCACTACTGCAGCCTCGTCAGTTCTTAATCTTCAAGGGGGTAGTGGCAGCAATGCGAGTGCTCTGTTAAGTACAGGATCGGGAACTAATACGATTACATTTGGAGAGTACATGAATGTGATTGGGGGCTCAGCACTGGGAGCCAATGCGCAGGTCCAAGGTACGACGGTTAATGTTAACGGGATAACATCTGGAACTGGGACCTTGCTAGTTCAAGCTGAGGATTGTACATCAGCTTTTCTACAGGCATCTAAGGTGAACATAGGACAAAACACCGAATTTAACAACATTCAGATGTTAGGTGGGTGTTGTTCATCAGGAAATAATGCCTATATCGGAAGTTTAACAGGTTCTTCTACTATCAATATCGATCTTGCAGGAGGTCTCTATATGATAGGCGGAAGCTCGGGAAGTAGTAACCAAGCATTGATCATTTCAAGTGGAGGAATAAATATACCTGTCAATGTTAACGCCAATACGATTTCGATTAATGGCGGTACAGGGGGCTCAGGAAATACAGCCAATATCTCCTCATTAGGAAATTTAGGGAGCGTAACTCTGACAACTGGACAAGATTTAATGCTTACAGGGGGAAGCTCGGCGGCTATGGCAGCTGCGGCCTATGTTGAGGCTTCTAACATGACTTTTACAGTAGGGCGAGATGTCAGTTTCAATGGAGGTGCTGGGGTTCTTAACCGAGTCTATTTCTACGGATACAATGGAGTTACTGGAACAGTGGCAAGGAATCTGACCCTTAATGGGGGATCGGCGACACTTGCAAGTGCTGAAATTAAAGGCTCTTCAGGTACGATTTCTCTAAATAGTTCTAGCAACGCATCGACATTTGCCTTCAACGGAGGCGCCAGTGGAACTAGTAATGCCGGCGCAAGGATTTATATGGTTGGGAATGGGAATATCTCTATTGGAGCCACATCGGCACCCGAATACATCGAATTCAAGGGAGGATCTGGAGGTGTCGATGTCTATGCCCTAGCTTTAGTTGAAGGGAATGGAAATATTTACATGAACGCGCAGCAAGACATCTCTTTGCAAGGAGGTGGATCAGGTACTTATACCCAGGCTGGTGTGCAAACACTAGGTAGTGGGAGTATTACACTCGTGACAGGTAGAGATTTATTGATGACGACAGGAACATCAGCTTCGTCAAATGTCTATTTCGATACAGCACAGGGGGCTGTCATTGCTACTGTAGGGCGCGATTGTACTATGGTCGGAATTTGTGACTT
>CAYZDL010000010.1:0-11563 GCA_964477345.1 uncultured bacterium | reverse complement strand
TTTAAGTAGTAATGGAGGATTGCTTATCAATGTAGCTAGAAACCTCAGTTTGTCAGGTTGGGCGACCATTAATACACCAAATCCAAGTAATTCCTATCCGGTTTCATATGGGGGAACAAAGACAGTCATCGATTGTTCATCGATCAATGGCGGAGGGGCTCACGGACTTTTTACCTATCCAGGAAATAACTACTTTAATTACCCATTCCTTTATGAACTTTTCTATAGATTGCGATACTTCACAAACTACGACTGGTACCTCTTACACATAGATGACTTCTGGGATACAATGATGCGAGTATCTCCATAAGTTTGAGATTGATCAAAAAACTTTATGAATGTTAAGTTTTCATAGGGTTTTTACAAAGGCAGGTCTATGAAACTATGGAGTATGGTTGCCGTTATGGCTGTGTCAACTTCTCTCTTTGCTTCAACACAGGAAGAGGAAATGGTATGCGACATCCCCTACGAAGCTACCTATGCAAAGTGCGACTTGAGAGAGGAAAATGAACTCCACCTAACAGAGCAAGAGAAAAAGCTGATCGAGTTAGATCCCTATAAAGCCAAGGGAAAGTTTAGCATCGATCCTAAGAAAAGAAAGCTCCAGCTATGGCTAGGAAGGAATTTCTAAGAAAAGTATCTGAGGAATGATAACGAATTTAAAAGTAAAGGCGGTCTATTGAAATAGACCGCCTCACTTTTTCTAGTTTACTTTGAATCATCTCCATCGACAATTTCGACTTCGGCTTCTTCAACGTTGTCTGAAGACTTTCCACCGGCGCGCTTAATATCAGCTGCCGAGGCTTGATGAGGAGCACTTTGTGCGTCTTGAGCTCCACCACTCATCGATTGGCCAATTTTTTGGATTACTTCATTCAGCTTGTCTTTTGCAGCTTTGATTTGATCGGCATCATCTGATTTAATCGCCTCTTTAGTTGCGTCGATTTCAGCTTGGATTAAAGATTTAACCTCTTGAGGCACTTTGTCTCCGTATTCTTTGAGAGCTTTCTCAGCACGGAAAACAAGGGCATCGGCTTCGTTCTTAAGATCGATCCGCTCGCGAGCTTTTTTATCAGATTCTGCATGAGATTCAGCATCTTTAATGGCTGAATTGATCTCAGCTTCTGATAAACCTGATGAGGCCTCGATCTTGATCTTTTGCTCTTTGCCGCTTTGTCTATCTTTTGCTGATACGTGTAAAATACCGTCGGCATCGATATCAAAGGCAACCTCAATTTGAGGCACTCCTCGTGGTGCTGGAGGGATGTCGGTTAGATCGAATTGACCAATCTTTTTATTATCCGACGCCATTTCACGCTCACCTTGGAGGACGACAATGGTAACAGCTGGTTGGTTATCCGCTGCAGTCGAGAATGTCTGCTTCTTCTGCGTTGGGATTGTGGTGTTTCGCTCGATCAATTTTGTCATCACACCACCTAAGGTTTCAATACCTAATGATAGAGGAACGACGTCGAGAAGGAGTACGTCTTTGACCTCTCCAGTAAGAACTCCACCTTGGATAGCAGCACCAAGTGCGACAACTTCATCAGGGTTTACCCCTTGATGAGGCTCTTTTCCAAAGATCTCTTTTACCTTAGCCTGAACCAACGGCATTCTTGTCATTCCACCGACTAAGATCACTTCATCGATCTGAGAAGTTGAAAGACCTGAATCTTTAATGGCCTTTAAGCAAGGCTGTTTAGTTCTCTCGACTAGATGGGCAACCAACGATTCGAGTTTCGCTCTTGATAGTGTGAGAGTCAAGTGCTTAGGACCAGTGGCATCCATAGTGATGAACGGTTGGTTAATCTCTGTCGATGGTGTTCCTGAAAGCTCAATCTTCGCTTTTTCTGCTGCATCACGTAGACGCTGCAAAGCCATCTTATCTTTCGATAGATCAATTCCATGTTCTTTTTTGAATTCGTCGAGAAGGTAGTGGATGATCTCTCCATCGAAGTCATCTCCTCCAAGGTGTGTGTCACCATTAGTGGCAAGAACTTCGAACACCCCATCGCCGATCTCTAGAATAGAAACGTCGAATGTACCACCACCTAAATCGTAGACCGCCACTTTCTTGTCTTGGCCCTTCTTATCGAGACCGTAGGCAAGAGCCGCTGCGGTAGGCTCGTTGATGATCCTCTTGACGTTCAATCCAGCGATGCGTCCTGCATCCTTTGTAGATTGTCTTTGAGAGTCGTTAAAGTAAGCAGGAACGGTGATAACGGCATCTGTCACCTCCTCTCCGAGATACGCCTCTGCTGTCTCCTTCATTTTGATCAAGATTTGGGCACCGATCTCCTCAGGAGTCATCTGTTTCCCATTGACCATAATCGCTGCTTTATTGTTCGCTCCGGCAACGACTTTGTAGGGGGCTGTTTTGAGCTCTTCGGTAATTTCGCTAAAGTTACGTCCAATGAAGCGTTTTGCGGATGAAATGGTATTCTCAGGATTTGTCACAGCCTGGCGTTTTGCAGGAATCCCGACTAGACGTTCATTTCCTTTGAATGCGACCACTGATGGCGTCGTTCTCGACCCTTCTGCGTTTGTGATCACTTTTGCTTCTTTTCCTTCCATGACCGCGACACAAGAGTTTGTGGTACCGAGGTCAATTCCGATGACTTTGTTACTTTTCTTTTTTGTCATACATTTTCTCCTCAAGATTGATTTTATTATCCTTTATTTCCTCACTCTTCTTTGGCTTGTGCGAAACTTTTACTTTTGAGACGCGCAAGACTCGGTCGCCATGTCGATACCCTTTCTGCAATTCAGAAAGGATGGTGCCGTCTTCATGTTCTGGGCTCTCTATTATTTCCACAGCCTCATGAAAATGAGGGTCAAATTTTTTTCCTACAGAATCGAATGGGACGATTCCATGATTTTCTAAAACAGTTACAAATTGGGCCGCGATCATTTTAAAACCTTGTGCCCAGTTTTTTAACTCGTCCGAAAGATTATCGGTGTATTTAAGAGCGGTGTCTAAATTGTCAAGAGGGGTCAAAAAGTCGGAGATCATATTGCCTACAGCATAAGAAATCATCTCTTGCTTTTCTTGTTGCAGCCTTTTTCGCGTATTTTCCGTCTCGGCTAATGCCCTAAAGTACTTATCTCTGAACTCAGAAGCATCCTTTGTGGCTTTTTCGAGATTTTCTTGCATCAGATCAGAGATCGAAAGGATCTCTTCCTTTTCTTCGTTCTCTTCTTTTTCTTTTTTAGTCATGGCTATTCTCAATGATTAATGATTGACTGGGTAACCCAATGAGGTTATCCGTGTGAGCTCCGCGGCCAATCGCTTTTGTTTCAGGTTGTCTATAAGTGATTTTATATTTGTACATGCTATTGGTTAACGACTCAGAAATTAATTCGGCGGCTCTTAATAGAAGACCAAAAATCTTCCCGTAATTCATCCGATTAGGCCCCAATATGGCGATCGTTCCAACGACATTGGTGTGAAGTTTGTAGGGGACGGCGACCAAACTACAAGAAATCGCCTCATGAATCGGCCCTTTTAAATCCTCACCAATCCAAAACTTTAAAGAGTCTGCCTTAAAACATTCATCGAGCATGAATTGGATCGTTCCCTTTTTCTCTAACAGAGCAAGAGCCTGAGAAAGTAAAGTTGGGTCGTGAAATTCCGAATGTTTTAAAAGATTGGAAAACCCGCCACGGTATAAATCTTCTTTTTCCATGTTTGTGTAGGCGACAAAGTGGCGGAGGATGATTTCATTATAACAAGATTGAGCAAATTTCGATTCTTCATCGGTCATTTTAGGGCGCTTGCCCCCTTTAAGACGAAATTGGAAATACTCTTGGATTTTTTCTACAGACAAGGGATGTCTCATCTTAGGTAAATAAATTGTCTCGGTATGGACTAAGCTAAAGTCGGTCATGATGACGCAAAGGGCTCGCCTTTCGTCTAAGTGCAAAAGTTTTACATCGATGACGAAATCTTGATCAAACCGAGGCGCTGAAATCACGACAGCACAGTCGGTCATCTCGCAAAGAGCTTCGATTGCCTCTTGTAGGTAGAGGGAGACCTCTTTTGTCTCTTTTGATAAAATGGAGACTAAAATCTCATCGTCTTCACGACTAAGTTCAGGGGATTCTTGGCAATCTTCTGCAAAAAGTCTAAAAGCTTTATCAGTGGGAACCCGTCCTCCTGAAGCGTGATGTTGGATAAGGTACCCCTCAAGCTCAAGCTTGGCAAAGTAATTTCTGATAGTTGCCGAGCTTAAATGGTCAAAGCCGCTCACTTTTAGAGTGTTGGAACCAATTGGTTTTCCGTCTAACAGGTATAGATCGATCAAGCCGAAGAGAACTTCCCTCTCCCGTTGGTGCCTTGAACCTCTTTTATTAATGCCTATTTTTCCCATATTAACGTTCATTATACATTTTTAGCACTTCAAAGGCAATACTTTTAGCACTCAAAGCTTCATACTGCTGACAAACCACCATAAATTTTTGAAAATAAACTAATTAAAACAATTAGTTTATGGTTTAATTAGGACAATTTATGGTATACCCTTCCAGAAAATTATGGAGTTTTTCATGGCAGCAAGCGTTTCTACAGACTTTTTTGATCCTGGGTACTTAACCAGGACTTATGGGAACCAAGAATTATTTACCGAAAAATCAAAAGAGGCGATCGCTGCAGGGATTACCTTTGTTCAAGAGAAAAAAAGTGAGAGGGTAGATCCTACCCAGATTTTTTGGTCTCTTTACACATTGTTTGCTCGACTTCGTAGGCAAATAGCAGAGGAGCAAAACTCGAAAGGAAAAGAGAAATTTGGTTCTATTCGTTCTGGAGATGAGAGGAAGTTCCATTACTTTACAGCTTATACCCATCTTGAGCACCCACATGCTAACTATGGAAAAATCGCTCTTAAACGGCTTGCAGGTATCATGAATGTCATGGGGGTCGAACGTTGGAAAGGAGAAAATAAGACTCAAGCAGAGTTATTCCAAGAAGTTTGGGGAAGAAGATGGAGCATCAAACTCGAGATGCTTGACCCTTCTCCCGAAGGAAATTTTACTTTAGCTAATGGTGCCCGTTTTCCCGATTACATTATGAGACATGTGAGAGGGGGTGAGTTACATATAACTGATAAGGATGATCTGATTCGGTTTCACCAGGAAGAGAGAGAGCTTTACGAAAGAACTGAAATGACAATGATGATACAAACGATCGAAAGAGACTATCGATCTCTTAATGAGTTTTTTGCCAAACTTGGGCTAATCCCAGAAATTGTAAAATCAGACTATGTGAGAACCACACTTTCTATGGATATTGATGGGACATACATACCATTAGCAAAATTTGTCACATGGATCGGTAAGCATCATGAAGGCCCATTGGTAGATAGAATGATGGGCCATTCAGTAGCTTACGTAGTGCACCAAGATGTTGCTTATCACCAAATCACTAAAGTAGCTCTCTCACGCTTATTTGCCCAGATTATCACTTGGAAGGAACGGAAGGGTTCACTTGATGAATTAAAAAGTGACATCGCTCATTTCAGATTTATTCTTGCTTTACTTATGCCTTCAATTCGAGGTGACGGAGCCATAGGCAACTGGTTTGAACAAGTGGCTTACAACATCAACGATTTAGTCCTTGAGGTCCCAGAGAAGACTCTCCATCCCTTCGAGCCTTTTGCAGCTGTACTTCCTCAATTCTACTGCAAAGATTACCCCAAGACAAGGAAGATAGGCGATTCAACTTAACAGATTCTTGAAAATTTAATGAGGAGTGTGGCATTCTCTTGCTCTCCAGGACTGGGCTCAACGTTAAATTGTAAAGGATTATTTCATGTCGGGTTGCATATCATCGGGTCTTTTTTTTCACCCGACCTATATAAATTTTTTGTATGGGGATCAAGGGATTTTTCAACGAGGGTCAAAAGAGGCGATTGAGGCAGGAATAAGACATGTTGAAACAGAATTGAAGAGTGGTCAAGACCCTAATGCAATTTTTCTAGCTCTTTATCAGATTCTTACTGAGTATCGGCATGAGATAGCTCAGCAGCAAGATTCAAAAAACAAAAAATTGTTCGGTTTGTCCCGTTGTAAAGAAGGAAATGAGAGTTATGCTTCAGCCTATACACCACTTGAGGATAGTTATCAAAGTTATGGAAATTTGGCGATCACGCAGATAACCGAGGCGATGATGAGAATGGGTATGATCGTGTTCGAAGGGGGAAGAGAAGAACTCAAAAAAAGAAAAGAAGAGTCTTTTGATGAGGCTTGGGGGAGAACTTGGAGAATCGAAATTGAACTACTTGATATAAGAGAAAAAACTAATTTTATCCTCGATCCCGCAGATCCTCTTAAGGGATTTCCCCCTTATATCAGACGACATTTCGATGGAGAGGTTTTACATCTCTGCGATAGAGATGATTGGATTCAATTCTCCGAAGAAGAGCCAGATTTATTCAAACGAACGAATATGACTCTAATGGTCACGGCCCTTTGTGAAAAATACCCGAGTGATTCTCGGAAGATTCTTCCTTATTTACGCGATAGAGAACAAAATACAAAATCAGACTATGTTAGAGCAACTATCTTTATGGATATTGATAGGAAAGCGGTTCCTTTGGCTCAGATGATCACATGGATGAATAGAGATGATAAGGAACCAACCAAAAAAATGAAGAAAGATTCGGTAGTTTATTTGGTTCATCAAGATTTTGCTCTTCATAGAATTACAGCTGTAGCACTTTCGCAGATTTTTGCTTGGATTATCACATGGAAAAAGAGGGGTGGAGGTTCAATCAAACAACTACAAGAGCAGATGGCCCTTTTTAGATTTATTTTTGCTTTATGTATGCCATCTTTTCGAGGCGATGGGGCTGTAGGTGATTGGATGGAAGAGATAGCTTTTGCAGTCAATGGGGTTAAGCTTGTGATCAGCGAGAAAACACTTACCCCCTTTGAGCCACTTGCTCTAGCTATAGCACCCGGGAAATATACCGAACAATATTTAAAAAGCAGAATTTTTGTTTAATTAAATCAATATCACCATAATTGAATTTAATTAAGTTAAGTGTTAAAACCTTTTCTGAAACATTCGGTCGTTTATGTGTGCCATCAAGATATTACTCATCACGAATTGATGCTGTAGGTCCTTTAAGAATGTTAAACCCTACTAAATCCTTGGATGATAAGGGGGAGAACATCAACGATTGAGGGGGACCAGTTAAGTCCTTTGGTGTAGACGATTCTTGAGGCGATGTAGCAAGCAATCATCGCCTTTTGTTGGATCGGAGGGATGTTAGTAAATATCCGATTTCGGTACTTGTCTGATCGGAAAAGTGCAAGACAATATTGAATCAGGCATTGATTGAGAGGGTTATTTTTTTCAGGGGGGAGTGGATTTTTTTCTAGATGATCGAGAATTTGATAAGTGAAAGTATTGATTTTCTCCGAGACCCATTCAGAAATTTCGGTTAGATTTTTTTTACTTTCATCGCGAGTGCGGAGCATGAGAGTCACTTCATCGAGGGCTTTTTCGCGAATAAAGGCGAGAATTTCCTTCATGAGGGGCTCTTTTTCACTTTCAAATTCTTCTTCAGAGAGAATTAGGCAGCTAAGTACTTCCAAGGATGAGCAAATGACCCCTCCTTTGTTTGCAGAGCTATCTTTGATAATCAGGACGCCGAGTTTTTCTAGAGATTGGCGCGCTTCCTGGGTTAAGTAGAGGTTTGCCCCCTCGATAATTGCGCGTGAAGTGGGTTTACCCTCTTTATCTAGAAAATCTTTCCAATTCGAGGTATTTAAAGTGCGTGGTCTTCCCCCACCGGGAATAAAGACATCAGTCACTACTTGGTGTAGGTTGTGAGAAAAAAGGTGGTGGGTATCATTTCCGATCAGCCAGTCTTGAACTACGTTTTGTCCCTCTTTTCGGTAGCAAAGGGTTTGTTGCGAATACTCGTTTTGGTCTCGTTTCGTTTGCAAGTCGAGCAAGAAGCCCCCTTCATGAAGCTTTTGAGGGGGATAAAAGCGGATCGGTTTTTCCTCGTGAAATAATTTGACTAGTTCTTCGAGATCTAATCCTTCAGGGTCGAAGATAGTTCCGGAAACATCGGTAATCGCGAGGAGTTTCGAAGTTTTTGGATAGTATTTGTAGAGGTTATAGATTTCATTACCTGCTACATCCCCGTCAGTACCTCCCGAGATTTTGATGGTAAAGGGGTCTTTTTCAGGGTCGATTCCAAGGTATTTTAATACTTCATGCATGCAGACATTGACACCAAGAGAAGTCACACCAAAGGCTTTGTGGTTAATTCCATAAGTGGGCTTGCTCGATATGAACGCTTTACCTGGTTTGTAGCCCAATAGTTTAGAGTGTTCGGCGATCCATTCGATCATTGAATTGTGCATGTTTTCATCGGGACCAAGGTAGAGGTATTCTGGTCGATTTAAGTAGTCTATAACATCTTTGGCCTTAAGCCTGCCATCATCATAACAATTGATGAGTGTCAAGAGATTGTGGACAAAGGCTCGTTGAGCTGAGTAAAGGAAGACGCTTCGTTGCTCTTTTTGATAGTCAACCATGAGTTTGGTAATTTCTTCTTCAGGGCGGCCGGCAAGTAGAAGCTCTTTTCGAAAGATGGCTGCTTCAACACCCATTTCTTCATACGGTTCGATAAAGATGACGGCTTTGGCTCCCCCCTCTGGAATGTCTTTATTCTTTTTTTGTTGCGTATAGGCCAAGTTGTAACACTCAGAAAATACGTTTCCTCGCTCCCATTCAGCCTGTTCTTTTTGACGTGGAAATACAGTGCGCAAACCGCCCCTTGCAAGGTCTTTAAATCGAATATGAAACCCGATGAACGATTGCCCGCGGATGAAAAAAATCCCATATGGAATTTCAGGGAATTTTTCTTTTCGATCGAAAGGGAGAGTCTCTAAGATGATCGGATCGATTCGAAAGGCAAGGGCGCTTTTATTATTCAGATAAGTGTTAGTTTTAAGAGTGTAGACGATGAAGGACATGGCTGTTTTCAACACATTTTTGCGCCTGGTATCGATAAATAGATTTCCTGTATCGAGTTTATCGACAAGCTTGAGGTACTCTTCCTTGGCTTTTTCAAATTCTTGAAGATCGGAAACGTCTGGATTGAAGCGCCATTCAAACGCACGGATCAGTTTGATTGTCAGATCGGGGTGGCAGAGGATTCCTTCTTCAACATTGTCATATGAATAGAGATTGGGATCGATGTGGAGGAGTAGTTGATGAGTAATTACAGAAATGGTACGCAAGATATTGGCCTGATTGCCTGTAAGATATTTGGTCTTTACAAACAACTCCTCGATCTCGTCCCCATCTTTAAAATACTTAAGACATGCAAGCTCTTGTAAAAAATCTTTAATGTCAGTTGCTTCCCAAGCCGATTTATTCTCTTGACCATGAAGAGCTAATGACATAAGGAGGATGTTTTCGTCTGAGTCTTCCTGAATATAAGCGGCATTGACCCGTTTCATTACGAGATTGTGTCGATAAATTAATTTTGCCAGTCGATAAAGGAAGTTGTACTTTGGAGTATTTTTCCAGGCAAAGACAATACGCATCGAAGACATATCTTTTTCACTCGTCTTCCAATCTTCGTTGTATTTTACTTCATATTGGATGTGATCTCGCTCTTGGGCTCTGAAAAACATATCCAAGATTAAAATTAATCGCTCTTTATTTAAGGCGCGTAAAAATCGAGAATGAATCATGCTGATCAATCGATCGAATTCTTCTCTTGAAAGTGAAGGGTTTTTTTCTTTAAGAGATGCAAACGACTCATCGCGAATTTCTTTCGAAAGAACAGACTCGCCTGGTGGATGATCTTCTCTTAACTGGGTAAAGTGGACAATCGCAATTCTTAGTTTCTTTTTACAATCCGTAAGGGGAGGGGGCTCATCAGAAATAAAAGTTTGGTAATTCTTAATCCCAAAGTAAGCGTAGTGTTTGAGAATTCTAAGGTCGACGTCGGGAGAGTCGAGGCATAATACGATCGAACAATTTTCAAAGTGAATCTGAATAAAATTGCCTTGAAGGTTGAATCCCATAAGGTTGTGAGCAATTGTCATCAGGTGTTTTTGTTCAAATTCTTCGAAAAAGCGAGGAGACATATGGTTTTCCAACCACACGTAATATGTCTTAAACTGCTCACCTTCAAAAGCTATTGCTTCTTTTAACTGCGCTTCGGAGAGGTGTCCGAGCTTTTTTGGAATCCCTTCATCTGCCATGTCATTCACCTTATCGATCGAGAGAAAAATGGCAAGGCCGAATTATTAACGTAATAATCTGAGGGAGTTGAGACCGACAGTTACGGTGGAGCCTTCATGGAGAATGACGGCGAGCCAGAGGGGAACAATCCCTGTGATTGAAAGAATTGAGGCACACAGGATCACCAAAAGGGCCAAGGATAGATTTTGTGTCACTACCTGGTGAGTTTTTTTGGCTTTCTTGTGAAGCCAAGCAATGAGAGGGAGATCATCTCTTAATAAAACGACATCGGCCGCTTCAATGGCTGTAGCGCTTCCGATTTCCCCCATGGCGATTCCAACCAGGGCTCTTGTGAGTGCAGGGGCATCATTGAGGCCGTCGCCGACCATGATTAAAGGCTCTTTTTCAGCTATCTCGCAAACGAGTCGTAGTTTATCCTCGGGCCTTAAGTCAGCGTGAATATCTTCAATACCGACCTGATTTCCGACAAATTCGGCATTTTCTCTGTGATCTCCAGTAAGCATGGTGAGTTTGAGTCTCTGTTTTAGAGTCGAGATGATTGATTTTAAATCATTACGAAGTTCGTCGGCAAAGTGAAACGTTAAGAGAGTTTGATCGAGGAGCATTAAAGTGACAACATTTCCACCGTGCATTAATGTCTCAGAGAATTTTTTTCTTCTTTCTGGGTCACTTAGTTTGGATAAGATAAAATCGGGGCTACCAATTGCGCACGGTTTCATTTCTGATCCGTGCATTACCATTCCTTGAACTCCTTGACCGGCAAGGACCTTCAAATCCTCTATTTTAGTGGCTTTAATCTCCTTAGAATGTCCGTACGAAACGATCGCAGTAGCAATAGGGTGAACAGCAGCCCTTTCGAGTCCCATGGCCACGCTAATTCCTTCTTCTACTGTATAGCAACTTCCATCGATATCTATTTGTTTGCAAGAGAGTCGACCGGTCGTCAAAGTACCTGTTTTATCGAAAGCCAGACGCTTACATTTTGAGAGAGAGTCAAGAACAACCCCACCTTTGAGAAGCACACCACGGCGGGCGCAAGATGATATTGCACTTAAATAAGCTGTGGGTGTGGCAATGATCAAAGCACATGGTGAGGCAGCGATTAACAAGGCCAAAGCACGGTAAATCGATCCACTTGTACCTAAATAGGGCATTGTCTTGATCAAGAGTGGGAGGAAAATCGCGCATGAAAGGGAAAGCAAAATGATGCTCGTCGCATAGGTGCGGCTAAATCGATCGAGAAAACGTTGCAGTTTAGGTTTGGATTCTTGAGCCTCGGTTACAAGACGAATGATTTTAGACAATGTCGAATCGGCACTCAATTTTGTT
>CAYZDL010000009.1:21235-62276 GCA_964477345.1 uncultured bacterium | reverse complement strand
AGAAAAAAAACTGGAGATCTTTTAAAGACCTTTTAAAAACCCTCTTAGTGCGGTTTTGCATGCTTTCTTGCATGCCGCTCAGAGGCTCTGTAGGCGTGATATTTCTTCACTTCTTTGATAATGATGGTCGTGGCAATGAAGAGCGAAAAGAAAATGACAATGGTCCACTCCCGGTGAATTGACTTTTGCTTCAAAAATCCCCTACCTTATTTTAGCTGTGTATAGCCGGGGGCCGTATCGGCAAACAGTAGACGGGCAGCTACAATTTTTTCATGACTATTAAAGAGAATGTCGACCACTATTCCGGCGACCATAAGCGCCATGCTAGCCATGACTAAAAATTCTATAGTACTCGCAGCGATCACTGTTCCGGTTATGACAGCCATTACTTGAAGACCTGAGGCTAGCACAAAGGCAAAATTTGAGAAAAGAGAGATCCATTCCGCATAAATTTCGGGCTGCAATTCTTTTTTCTGGTATAAATGATGTCGATCGCATTTCTCTATCAATCTAGGAAGCTCAATCAGATGGTAGATGGACTCGATACATTTGTAACCCCAAAAAATTAGCGACATCGAATGGGCCACCACCTTAAGGATAGTTTTGGCGGTCGATTCTAGAACAAACCACCCTTTATTGAGACCCCAGTCGACAAACAACATCGAGGCACTAATCGCCTGAGCCGTATAAATAATTCTTTGAACAACCCTTTCGCGCAGCGTAGGCATACGATAGACAGTGGTTGTAACTTGTGATTGATTGTCTCTAAAGCTATCAATAAATTTTTTAATGTAGTAGCCGACATAAATGACATAAAGGCCCCCAATCAAGGCGTCCATAGGAAGAGCCTGTACACCTCCGATCTTAATCCCTTCTTCGAAAGAAGATGAAGAGGCGGAAATTTCAAGAGGTTGATATGGGGATATGGGATCCATACGATCTATTATAGCGGAAGAAAACTTGGATGACGATATTAAATAATTAATTAACAAAAACTAACAAGGAATCGCGCCCCCCCCTGAGAGGGGCGCTAATTTCACTTATGCTTCTTGGGACACTCTCTCGAAGGCGAGTTTTTGTTGCAGATCCTTTCTTTCATCTGCATAGTAACATGATCCTAAAACAGTGATCGTATAAAGAGTCGCCATTGCAGTGACCATGTGAAAAGTGACAGCAGTTGCACATAAGACAGCAGCGCAATTCATTGCGTGGAAGGCAAACCCAACTACCCCTTGAAAATAGAGGTAATGGTTTTCCATCTCCCATATCTCTCTTACTTTATCGCTAGTTTCCTTCATTACTTGTTTTTCAGCTTTTACAGCTTCTCCAATCTTAAGAAGGTCTAGAGGGCAAGAAAGAAAATCTTTACCTAATTTTGTGACCACAGATAGAGCGGCATCAAAGATTCCCAATTTCATCATGCCGTAAGCCGACTCGGCACACCTTTGGAACATCTTTAATGTAGTGGCTGCTGCTTTTTTCATGTTTGCGACAGTAGCGTCTTCCGCCCATTTTACCCAACTCCTAACTCCTCTAATTCCATAACCAATTGCTTCTGGCAATGCACAAAGAGGCGCAGCAATTGAAGTTGCTTTTGCAAGAGGCTCTGTCCACCTTAGAATCCCCGAATTTTTCACTGCTGCAAAAAAATCTGCTATAATATAAATCAAAGACATTAGCCAGGTAACATTTTTTTGAGCTCCGCGGTTATTCGCTTCGTAGATCTCCAAAAAAAAGTCTGTATCATCTGCCTTAGAAAAATCTCCTGTTCTATAGTTATATCTGACCAGTCCTGTATTATCCATTATTTCTCCTTTGAAGTATTTGTAAATAATTTAAGCTTAAACCGCTTCTTCCAATCGTTTGCCGGCTTGAATCCAACGATTAACTTTTTCAGCCGCCTGCCTACTCTCCTCCATAACTCTTTCTCTTGTCACTGTTTTTGTAACCAACGTGACCACAATTGAAGCACCTCCCAAGAGAAGCATCGTCGGGGTTGATACTAGCGTTGATGAAAAAATAGCCATCACAGCTAATGCATGAAATGCAATTTTTACCATCGCATCCGCAAAGAGGAAATTATTTTCCTGCTTTCTTAATTTTCGTAATTGTAAATCTTCGATAACAGCAACTTTCCTATCTGCTTCGATCACATCCCACACGTCTTCTGTTGACGTGGCAATCGATTTGACAATCTTCACCAGCTGGAGATCAACCAACTCACCAAATACGTGTAATTTCATTAACTGGTACACAAAGTCAGTCACACGTTTTGCGAGTTTAAACAATTCTCGTGATAGCTTTCTTTCTGATTCGATACTTTTTGTCTCAAAATAACCTTTGACCGCATCGGCCGTTCTAAACCCATGTTCAATAATAGCCCCAAATGCAGCCAATGACGCGGTGTAGGTTACGATAATTGAGAGCGGACCTCTGACTAGACTTACACATTCATCTGTCAATAAATCAGAATAGGTAGAAACAAGATCACTCCATCTCATTAAATCTACAACTAGAGAATCTCTTTCTTTGCTACCACTCTTTAAATCCCAAGGTCTATGATGCTTAACAGGAAACACCGTCCCATCATCCCTTACGCAAACATGAACAGCCATACTTACCCCTGACCCCCATCAGAAAATTTACAAACTCTTACCCAAAGCCGTTTCAGCGACAATATGCTGCATCTCTCTCTTGTAGAGGAAATCTCCCCCACACGCCGAAACACCGACAACCATCAACGCTAAATTTGCCGCGGGCCCCAACGCTATTGAAGCAATGCTAGCCGTTGCAAAACAGAGCGAAGATAGGTTTTTCACAAGTAAGCACCAATTTTTTTCGTAGTTCGCGCTAATCAAGTCTTTCTTAAATTGGGGTAGACCTTCTTTGCCTTTATCTCCCTCACTGATGACCAAAACATTGTCGACAATTCTTTTAACTACCGCAAGACCATAAAAGCACGAAGCAACCAGCTTAAAGGTCGAGGAGACCGCACTAATCACTCTTGTTTGGATCAAAAATAGACTAGCCATTGAAAGATCTAACATGAAGAATCCAAACGATACTAGTGTATTAGCCGAAGCACTTAAAAATTCTTTTGAAGTCACGCCTGAGCTTGCAAAAGCCTCAGCACAACCACTTGCTTGATTCACCAGAGAAATCACATCTCCTGGAAGATTGACAATTGCGATTCCAGCAGCCGCAATCTCTAAACCTTCACAAAATCCTCCAAATTCACTGAACAGTCCGAAAGCCTGTGAAGAAAACTTGACAATACTATTTGTTAACTCAAGAACGTACTCATTATTGTTTGAGCTAAAACCCGCTAATGCCCAAAAACCGCGTTCGTCCGCAACATCTCCAACTGTGATTGAAAAATCCATGTATACTAAATCCACTTTTCAAATTGTTTTCGACAGCAGTATATTGATAAGATTCTTTAAAGTAAACCATTAAGAAACAATAAAATGGAAGAACGGGTAACACAAAAATTTAAATTATAATTATTTCGTTTTAATTACAAAAAACCGATACTTTATTATGTTCTAAACGAAAATTGGCGTAGAGAAACCATTAATGAAATCAAGAGAATTCATCTCTCGTTTACCCTCTAATTGGAGGATTAAAAGCTGTAAATAGCTATCTTGACAAGCGATGACAAAACCTTCTTTTTTATTGTAAAAAAGAATATCCCCAGGACGATGAGAAACAATCCCAAGGCGCTCTTCTTCCTCAATACTGACAACACGCGATTTGATGATTTTTAAATTTTTTTTAGCGCCACCCACTTCAACTGTGCACCTTGCGCCAGGCCTAGGGTTCATCCCTCGTATGAGATTATGAACCTTCCAAGCAGGTTGATTTAAATTTATTTGAGCATCTTCTGGAAAAATTTTCTTCGTAAATGTTGCCTGTGTATGATCTTGGACTACTTTCGAATACTTTTTTTCTTTAATTATTTTCGCAATATTTTTTTCGAGCAATTGACACGAGACTTGTATTAAATTTGCCTCGATATCACCAAAGCTTTCATCTGGATCAATACTCACTTTTTGGAAGTCAATGATGTCTCCCGCATCCATTTCCATGCTCAATTCCATTATAGTCACTCCGGTCTCTTTTTCTCCTGCTAAAACGGCACTCTGTATGGGAGATGGCCCTCTGTACCGAGGAAGGAGACTCGGGTGGACGTTAATAGCTCCTATAGAAGGAAGATCAAGGAGATTCCTTTTTAAAAATTGACCATAAGAAACCACTAACAACAATTCGGGCTTCAATTCTGATAATTCATTTACAAACTCAGGTGAAGAGACTTTTTCAGGCTGAAATAACTTTACTCGATGCCCCTGAGAAACAACCAACTCTTTGACTGGCGTTGCAGAAAGACGTTGTGAGCGGCCTTTGGGCCGGTCAATAGCAGTCACAACTGCAGATATAGGAGCCTTCTTTTCGAATAAATTAGCCAAGATTCGCTCAGCAAAGAGATCACTACCCAAATATACAATTGTCATTAGGTTACTTCAGCCAATTCATTGTATTTAAGAGGGTCCGATTTTGATGGGACTTGAATTTTCTTTTCATGAGCTGTAGTCAACCCCCGAGTAGAGCGGTCGCAAAATTCGACCCATTTTTGCAAATAAGGATTCATATCAAGAGAAAGGAGAATTTCTGCTCTTGCATCTTTCCATGAGAGCCCTGATTGAAAAGTGATTCTATAACCCTTTACAAGGGTTTTTAACGCTTCATGAGGAACTTTTTTTCTCTTTAATCCAATCCAATTGAGTCCATGAAGCTTGATGGGGTATCCTGATCCTATCGAAAAAGGAGGAACATCGGTACCAATCATCGACCCGCCGCCAATCATTGCATATTCTCCAATCCGACAACGTTGATGAATTGCGCAAAGCCCCCCAAGGTTCGCATGGTCACCAACAGAGACATGCCCTCCTAGAGTAGCACCATTGGCCATAACTACGAAATTCCCTATTGTGCAATTATGAGCAATGTGAGAATAGGCCATGATAAAACAATTATCACCTATCGTAACCTTCTCCCCTTTTCCATGAGAAGAGTTGATCGAAACATATTCGCGAATTTCACACTCAGCTCCAATTTCAATCGGATTTTTTTCCAGCTCATCGTAATGGTGTTTTTGTGGGGGGGAACCAATAGAAGCAAAAGGATAAATCTTGGTCTCTTTTTTGATGTAGACATTTCCATCAATATGAACATGAGATTTGATCTCTACCCCTTCTTCTAAAACGACATCGGGAGAATCAATTACACAATATGGACCTATCTTTACACCCTTACCAAGTTTAACTTTTGAATGAACTATTGCAGTTGGATGGATACATGTCATAAGGTTGTAGCATACCGTTTTTCGTATTTTTGACAAACTCGAAGTTAGCCCTTTTTAGGCCGACAAAAAGGCGAACAATATTTCTGCCTCAGCAGCCAATTCACCTTCTACTTTTGCAACTCCTAACATTCTGCCTCCACGCTTAGTCACGTGTACAGCTTCTACTTCGAGATGGAGGACATCACCAGGTCTTACCAATCTACGAAATTTGGCCCCTTTTACACTTGAAAGAACAAAGAGCCCTCTTGTTCCCAATTCGTAGA
Organism: uncultured bacterium; assembly: GCA_964477345.1. GTDB lineage: Bacteria > Chlamydiota > Chlamydiia > Chlamydiales > 2-12-FULL-49-11 > JAJZEO01. Next base: position 56,651 of record CAYZDL010000009.1, on the reverse strand, counting down.
CTAAGACGCCCCCCGCTTGGGCCAAAGCTTCGACAATCAATACACCCGGCATAATGGGATCATCAGGAAAATGGCCTTGAAAAAAAGGCTCATTTGTCGTGACATTTTTCACGCAGACAATTTTCTTTTTTTCCAAATCGAGGCTAATCGCTTTGTCTATGAATAAAAAAGGGTATCTATGCGGAAGACACTCACGCACCTTTTTGTAATCAATGACTGGGGATTCAGCTTTTGTCTTTTGCTCTGTCATACATAGGCTCCTTCTACAATCTCCTCTTGAGGAATTTGTAAATTGGTTACGATCTTCCTGACAAGAGTTGCATTTGCCTCATGACCCGATCTGATGCCGATAAAATGACCGAGCATTGGACGACCAATCAGCGCTAAATCTCCTATCATGTCTAAAACTTTATGTCTTGCCATCTCATTTTTGAAACGAAGCCCTTCGGGATTGATCACCTCTTCACCTTTGATCACAACAGCACAGCCGAGACCACCGCCAGGGATCATTCCAGAAGCTAACAACTCCTTTGCCTCCTCATAAAGACAAAAAGTTCTGGCTGGAGCTACTTCGGTCAAATAAAACGAAGCACCCATTTCAGAGAACGGGAAAGTGAAAAATTGAGAACTAAGGAGTGGATGCCCCTCATAGCTGAGTGTGTAACTAAACCGAAGCTCTTCAGAAGGCAATGCAATGATGTGTATATTTCCGGTTGACCAGTAAAAAGGCTTATCAAATTTGATTGGTGAGATTTCAATTTCTTGATTTACGACGCCACAATTCAAGATCGCTTCAACAAAAGGCATTGCTGACCCATCCATGATGGGCACTTCACTACCCTCTATTTCGATAACTACATTTGTCACTTCAGAACCAAATAGTGCTGATAATAGGTGCTCCACACAGAAAATCGTCCCTTCTTGGGTCCCATCACTTAAAACTGTATTTCGATTTGAGGAAGATCGAATTTGTTGACTTTGAGCCGGAATAAAAACATCCCTATCGGCAAGAACTTTCTTAAATACAATTCCAGTTCCAACAGCAGCAGGATGAAGGGTCACCTTAGCTTCTTTTCCCGTGAAAAGACCATTTCCGCAAAATTTGACGGGAAACTTAAGTGTTTTTTCAAAAAATATTTTTCTGCTCATCCGTGTAAAAAGAAGTTAGAGTGTACAAGGACTATAAAGATTGTTTAATTAATATTCAAGAAATCAAAACTGGAAGGCCCGTTTGTAAAAAAAGAAGGCAAGAAGAACGATCGAACTGACAAGTAAAATGAGGGAATTTCCGAAGAGAGAAAAGATTGTTGTGTATGAATAAGTATTTAGAGAGGCAAATACCACTCCTTGAGTATTTTTCCCTTCGAAATCGACTTCTTTCATCTCGTTTATGACTCGGCCAAGACTATCGATAGCGGCTGTAATTCCTGTATTACAAGCTCTAAGAACGGGAATACCATTTTCGACCGAGCGAACTCGACCTAAATTAAAGTGCTCCTGAGGGAGGCGCGATCTAGGAAACCAGCCGTCATTGGTTACATTAACCAATAACTTTGCCCCTAAAACGCGGGCTTCTCGCATTAAATTATTAAATCCCTCCTCATAGCAAATCGAAACTGATAGAGGAATTTGCCCCGTAAAGACTTTAGCCTTTTTGCCGGGGGTAAAAAAGCTCGAGATTCCATATTCTTCCAGAAACGACTTCATCATAGGAAGGGGCAGATATTCAGCAAGAGGAACAAGCACCCTTTTTTCATATCGATGGACAGCTTTTCTAAAAGGAACAATATGGAAGGCTGAATTGTAACTTTCATTCGCAGCAGAATCGTGATCGAGAAGACCGATAACAAGTTCGCTCTTAAATCGATTAGCAAGCGCTTGAGCCATCCAAACATGGCTAACTTCCCATTTGTCTTCGGTATTGGTTTCAGCAAAAGGAAACTCTAAGAGAGGGAGGCGATCATCACTTCGGAAAATTTCTTCCAAGCATTTTTGATAATCGATCTGTGTATAACAAGCATCTCCCGGAACGGCTACTTCTGGCAAGATGACTAGATCGTAATTCTTTTTTGGAGCCGAGTCCATCAACTGGAAAATTTTTTTCCATTGTTCGTAGGGAGAAACATACTTTTCCCGTTTTTTGGGAAATTCCCATTTTTGCTCTACCTCAAGACCTGTTTGGATAAGCGCCGTTTCGATAATTTTTTCCCCTCGACTTCTTTCGTCATGGTACTGAATGTGGAAATATCCAAAAAGAGCAGGAAGAATCAACAACGAAAGCCAGATAACGAGACACTTAGGCGAGCTTTGTAAAAAGCTGCTAGCTCCCCATGTCGAGGTAAAGATGACCCAAAATGACAACCCATAAATTCCGAAAATCGAAGCCATTTGCATTATAGAGGGGTGAAATGTCATGACTAGCCCTACGGAATTAAAGGGGAAGCCACACAAATAGTAAAGCCTACTAATTTCAATGATTGCCCAAAGAGACGCGATGGCTCCGCAACGAACCATCGAAAGAGGTCTATCTCTTGGGAGAAATAAAGAGAGCAAAGCAAATTGAGCTGCAATGCCAAGAACAAGCAAAGCATAGAGGGCGAGAATGCCCTTCCCATGATAAGTTGTTGTTGCAACCCAATTAAGTTGATGCAATTGAACAAACACCATCAAAATAAAACTAACTAAAAAACGGGTAAGAAGTAGACGAAATTGGAGAATGATTGCAAAAATTGATAGGTAACCAAAACAGTAGCAAAGAAGAGGCGGAAAAATTCCCCTATCAGGCTGCCCCATAGCAGTAAGAATCACTGCAGGCAACATCAGAAGAGACCATTTTAAAAGGCGCCTTGTTGACTTATCTTCAGGCGTATAAGTGTCACTCTTCGTTGTCGTCGAAGTTGTCATTTTTGCTCTCTTTTTTCTTCATACCAGGAGGTTTATGGGGCTTTAGATGGGTGATACCCCCTCCTAAACCCAAAACAACAAAGAGCCCCCCCATAATTGCAATGTTGTTGAAAAAGAGGACCATTGAACGATTGAGTGCAGGCCCTTCCTGAAGCCAAAATGGCTGATAGAGAAGGGTTGCAGCAAGAAGATAAATAATTAAAAGAAATGAGGCGAATCTAACTCGATAGCTAAAAAAAAGAAGAACCCCTCCGACCAGTTGCAATGCAATTCCCGCGGTAACCATGATGGGTGAAATCGCTAGCATCGAAGTAAAAAAATCACTTACTTTTTCAGCATGATTTGTGTAGAGCTCCCAGTTTGTGAGAGCAAATGAGAGGTCTTTTTCCGATTGCTCCCAAGAAAATATCTCGGCCATACCCGTTAAAATAAAGATGATACTAAGAAAAATTCTTCCTATGGCTGCAAGTAGTCTACTCGATACCCCCTACGAGAATCTATGAAAATTAACCGAAGCTTAGCCTTCATACTCTCTCTAAGATTGTCATATCCTAAAAGACAATAATTTGCTATATTTGTCCCAATATGCTTAGCCCGTTTAGAAAAAATCATATTCTCTGGTTCTTTGAAGAATGGGATAAGTCCCCCTCTTCCCCCTTAGAAAAAGTCTTAAATTTTTATCTAAGGCGAAATAAGGCAATTGGGTCGAAAGATCGGCAACTAATTTCAAATTATATCTATTCGATAATAAAATGGAAAAGTTTAATTGACGCCCATTTAGCAAACGAAAACAAATCGATTTCCTACTTCAACCGTCTCGATTTTTGGTTAACTCATCCTCTGAATGAAGCCAGACAAGCCTCATTTCTTCAAGAACATGAGAAGTTCGGCTTTCCTAAAATTTTATTTGATCAACTTATAAAGTCTTTAGGAAGAGAGAAAACCCACCAGCTTTGCGAAGTAGCCCAGACTCGTGCCCCGATTTTTGTCAGAACCAACTTACATAAAACCACACGCGAGTCATTATTTCATGGGTGGAAAGATCGCTATGAAGTATCTCTTTGCGAAGAATCTGACTCAGGAATCCTCTTCCACGAAAAAATCAATTTTTTCACCTTACCTGAATTTGATAAGGGTCTTTTTGAGGTTCAAGATGAAGCCAGCCAGCTGATCGGTAACCTTGTCGATGTTAAGCCAGGTGAAGAGGTGCTCGATTATTGTGCAGGATCTGGAGGTAAAAGTCTCACCTTTGCACCTAAGATGAAAGGAAAGGGACAGATTTTCTTACATGATTTGCGACTTCAAGCTCTCGTAGCTGCAAAAAAACGTCTCAAGCGGTCTGGAATCCAAAATGCACAGACTATCAGCGATGAAAAAGGGTTAAATCGACTCAAAAAACGGATGAATTGGGTCCTTCTAGACGTGCCTTGCACTGGCTCAGGAACTTGGAGACGGAAACCGGATCAAAGATGGCGCTACTCAAGTACGATGTTAGAAGAACTCGTTGAAAAACAGCGGGATATTTTTGAAAAAAGCCTACAGTATCTCGCCCCAGATGGACGTTTAGTCTATTCAACATGCAGTATCTTCCCTGAAGAGAATGAATTACAAATTGAATATTTCTGCCAAAAGTATGGCTGCAAAGTTGAGGGGACTTTCTTAAAAACTTTCCCCGAAGAGGGCAAAATGGATGGCTTTTTCGGTGCAATCATTTCCCTTGATAAAATCTCCTCAAATCACGATAATGCTCAGCATGCTAAGCAAACACCTAACTAAACTTTTGTCCCTTCTTTTATTTGTAGGAACAGTCTCTGTGTCTGGTTCTCTTCCGTTCATGTATGGAAACAACGACACTGAAAAATCCCGTCATACGATTATCGTCCACAATCGCCCCCTTGCGAAACTTAATGGAAAAGTCTTTTCCGTCATGGATGTCAAAAAGCGAATGGACACTTACTTGGAAAGAGTACAGCCCGACATCCTTGCCGAACCAGAAGCGGTTTTTCAATTTTACGTACACAGCTGGCGCAATGTTCTACAGGAACTAATCGACACAGAGCTGATGTTAATGGAAGCTGAGTCACTTTCTTATAAAATGGACAAAACCTTCATTAAAGAAGAGCTTCAAGATAAATTTGGTCCCAATATTAACCAGAAACTTGATGAACTAGGGATGACCATTGAAGATGCTGAAAAGACAATTGAAAACGACCTAGTCTGCAGAAGCCTTATGTGGTATAGAGTTTGGCAAAAATCTATCAATCAAGTGACCCCTGAAGTTATTAAAGAGCATTACGCAAAGCAGCTCCAGAATCGCCCTCAGCAAGATGAGTGGACTTACCAAATGTGCACGATACGAGGTAGAGACGCTGGTGCCGCCGAAAAGATTGCCGAAGATGTCAAGAGACTGTTTAGTCTATTAGGAGATGAGAACAGTAAAGAAGATGGTCTAGTTCTTGGGTCAGCTCTTGCAGATGCTGTTAAAGCCGTTTCAAGCTTGGCTCCTGCGGGGATTTCAGTAAAGCTTTCCGATGATATTCACCTAACTTCACAACAATTATCAGCGGAAAATCTCGCAATCTTAGAGAAAATGACCCCTCTTACAATTTCAGAACCTATTAGACAGAAAAGTCGCTATGACGATACCACCGTAATGCGCCTTTTTCATGTTAAAGAACACCTTGTAAAGCAACCTCCAACTTTTGAGCAGCTTGAAAATGAAATTCGAGAGGGCTTGGTGGCAAAAGAGGGAGAAAAGCTCAAGGCTGAGTACATGGGTAAACTTCGTAAAAAATTCTGCTGTGAGCACCTTGTCGCAGAAAAAATGTACAGCGCTCAGTTCCCTATTTTTACCATTGCCGGATAGCAGTTCTGGATAGTCCATTGGATTTACGTGATTTAAACGCCCTTAGGCGATTTTTGTCCGAGCACGATCTTCAGCTTCGGAAAAGCCTCTCTCAAAACTTTCTTATCAATAAGACCATTCTTCAGCGAGCCGTTCATAAAGCAGAGATACAGAAGGGGGATCGTGTTTTTGAAATAGGACCGGGGCTTGGAGCTTTAACCCTTACCCTTTTGGAAGCAGGAGCCGATGTGGTTGCTGTTGAAAAGGATCATTCATTCGCCCAAATCCTTCCGAATCTATTAAAAGAGTACTCGGATCGTTTAGAAGTGATTGAAGGAGACGCGCTTCAATATTCTATCAAACAACCTATGAAAATGGTCTCAAACATCCCCTTTCAGATCACTGTCCCTATACTCTCATTTATCGCTTCTAATCAAAAATTTTTCACTACAGGCTCTCCCATCATTCTCTTTGTTCAAAAGGAAATGGGCGAAAAGATCGTAGCTCAAGCAGGCACTAAAAATAACAACCCCTTAGCCCTCTTTTGCCAATTCCATTTCGAATTAAAGCTCCTTGCTGATGTCTCTAGAAAATCATTTTTTCCTATTCCAAAGAGTGATTGTACTCTTCTTTCTCTCTATCCAAAGAATCACCTTCCTCTTTCGCACGATCAATCTCTAGAGTTCTTTTCATTTGTCGACAACTGCTTTACTCATAAGAGAAAGATGCTTCGTTCTACAATAAAGGGAAGCGATCTTCTTCAAAAGATTGGGCAAAAGGAGACGGCGCGTCCCGAGGATCTTTCTCTTAATGATTATCTATTATTGTTTAGACTTTTTACTATTCAATCTGAGGGAAAAGGCTCCAATAACTAAAAGACCAAAAAGGGCCATTACTGCAATTCGTGGTCTCACAAAATGGGTCTTAGAAAGCCTGTCTTTCGCAAACAGTGGGGAGGTCAGTAATCTTTTTCCCCCTTCATCAATTACGACGATTTCACCGACCCGATCACCTTTTTTTATCGGAAGCGCGAGTGATTCATTCCATTCAAGTTCCGCTTTAACTACTGGTTCTTGAGAAGGAAAGTACTCTAGGATCACATCTTGCTTTAAAACAGCCGTTAACGGATTTTTACTTTTAGGAATTTCTCTTGTAAATCGGGTCTCGCTTTTAGAGAAAAGGAGCCTTGTCGACTTCTCCTCTTGAAAAGCAGCCTCAAACATTTGAATGGCATCAATATATCTTTGTTTCCATGTGGGACTTTTATGAAGGGCTACGATTAAAGTTCTCTCTCCATTAGTGGCAGCAGCGACTAGATTGCTCTTTCCCATTTTAAGTTGACCCGTTTTGGCAAATAAGGCTTTTGGATAATAGAGTGGATTGCTTTCTTTTAAAATGCATGAATTGGTCTTCCAAAATTCCTCTTTTTGTAGATTTGTTCGGGGTTTTGCATAATCACGTTCTAGAGCAATTTCCATGAAAGCGTGGTTATTGTAAGCAGCCCTTCCTATAAGAGCCATATCGTAGGCGCATGAGTAATGGTCAGGATGGTAGAGACCATGGGGATTTACAAAATGAGTCGAGCCTATCCCTTTAGTTTTTAACCATTCATTCAAGTCATTACAAAATGTTTCTACCTCTCCTGATAAATGGATAGCAAGAACATTACAAGCATCGTTGGCAGATCTAAGCATAGAGGCATAAATTAATGACCTAAGTGATAACCGTTCATTATTTCTGAGATAGACCATTGTTCCATCAGTCTCAAGATAATGAGCAGGAATAGTGTAATTTTTACTCCTTTTTTCCTCTTCATTCGTTCTTTTTAAAGCTTCAGAAACTACCGTGACCTCTTCATCAAGATTTTCCATTTTATTTTCTAGGACATATAAAATCGTTGCAATTTTCATTGTGCTGCAGGGAGAAATCTTTGCATAAGGATTTTTTGCGTATAAAACTTTCCCTGATTCTGCATCCATTAAAACAGCATATGGCGTTTCAATACGAATATCTAACGCAATAAGTGAGAAGGGAAAAATAAAGGTAAGCCAATAACAAAGAGTCTTCTTCATACCTTTATCATCGATCATTTCTTGATTTGATTCAAGGAGCATAAGATAGATTGCCGAATAGATAAATTAACTCGTCAGAAAAAAATGAGTTTAAAAAAAACACCCCTCTACGTATGAAGAAAAGTAAATACAGAAACTCCGACTCTGGCACAAAATGACGCCAGCAATGGAAAAAACAATTTTACAATCGCGAGCAGTAGAATGTTGAATCCTAACAAACTGGAAGATTCTTACAAGGAATTCATTTCTGATCTAGGAAAATGGGTTCAAGATGGGGTCATTCACGTTGATCTATCACTCCTAAAGAAATTTGACCTGCTCAATAAAACACCCGAAGAAGAAAAAGAGATCCAAGCTCAATTTCCTTTTTACTTCCACGTATTAGAAAGTCATGAAAAAGTGACCTTATACAACAATCAGTTTGCTGTTTGGATCATTCCAAAAGTGATCGATGAGATCCCTACCACCTTGACTCTCATCGCGTTGATAACAAGCACAAAACCCCGTCTTGAAATCGTCTTCTCCTCTTCAGGAGTCTACAATACACCAAAATATGTCTTAAAAGTATTAAGACATTTTCTAACAGAAGTCATTGACACAGAAGAAGAGATAGCTTCAATTACCCACTAATTGGGTTGAATCAAAGCTGATTTCTAATCGATAAGATATTCGACTCACCTCTCCTTAAATAAGAAAGATCATCAGAAATTTTTTTCAAAAAATGGATGCCTAATCCACCTGGTATCCGCTGTTCTACATTAGATGTGATGTCAAGCTTTTGATACTCTAAAGGATTAAAAGGCTTTCCTTGATCCAGAATTGTAAACTCAATAACCCTATCTTCCTTATAGTAGGATACTTGTATTTCAAGTATGCCAGCCGAATGTGTGTAGGCATGAAAGATAATGTTGACGAGAGCTTCTTCAAGAGCAAGCTCTATCCGTCCACATTTTTTATTCTCTACCTCATACATCTTTAATTTTGAACGGACCCATCGCAACATTTTGCTAAGTTCGGAGATTGAGGCTTGAAACACTCTTGAATCGTCCATTCACTTCTTATACTTAGATTCCGAGTTTCTTCAAATTCATTAATTTATTTTTTTAAAGGAGAATGTTTCAACACTCTAACTATCTGAGCAGCTATCGTTTCTGATATAGACCTAAACGACTCCTGCTTGGCACCTTCTTCCGAATCGAGTTGACCTAACGAATAATGTAGGACTGACTGCTTTTGTTCATTTCGGTCTATAAACTCGATGTTCTTAAGGGCTGTGGGGTTGACAAAGTCAAAGTCTGAAACCCCTTCTACTGTGAAAGAAGATACAACAATTTTTTCTTGTACTGTATCATAGAGGCTTGCGGAGGCTTTCAACTTCCTTCTCCCCTCATTTGGATAGAGCCTTTTAATAAATTCGCCTGTGATAGGATCTTCATCCCAAGCATATCCGATTGTTTCGCTCGCGTCCTCCAAGATCTTTACATCAAGTCGGTACCGAGCATCCCTCTTTGAAGAATAGGCCATTCCAGGGGTGTGCGAGACATGCTTGGCTAGATCAGAACGCAAATCACCATTCTCATCCCCCCGTATTTGGGAGATCGATATCATTGCCCGCTCACCCTCATTAAAACTGCAGCAAGATCTAGTTTGATAGCCGCAACCAATGCAAAGAAGGGTTAAGCTCAAAGAAACAAATTTACATCTCAAACTTTTGATCGTTAACATCCTTGACGTTCTCTAGCTCTTCTTCAACATTTTGCTTAACTGTCGTCATTTCTCCGTCGAGAATGGTAAGTTTAGCTATAGCATCTTTAGCATATGATGACTCAGGATATAGACGTGCGATCTTCTCTAAATAAAGTCTAGCTGCATCCAGATTTTTCTTCTTTTCGTAATATTGAGCAGAAACCCAAAGATCTTTTGCAAAGGCATCTTGCATTTCGACAAGAAGGCTTTGAGCCACAATCAATCTCTCTTCGCTGGGGAAATCTTTCCGAAATCTTTTGACATTGAGTCTTGCTTGCTCTAGAAAATCTTTATCAGGATAGTCATTAAGGCTATGGTCATGATAAATTTTTGCTATAGCAAGGTAGCTTTCAGGAGCTAGAGGGTGCTTAGGGAATCGTCTTGTAATCGTGCGGTAGGTATCAAGCGCTTCCTTAGTCTTTTTTTCGGTATATTGCATCACAGCCTTTCTAAACATTGCCCTTGCTGCAACTTCATGATTTGGCAATGTTTTGATGATCTCTTCATAAAGAGCAAAGGCATCGTCCCAAGCACTAACCCATTTTGGTAAAGATTCGACCCCAAACATGTGTCTTCCTGAACCTGTCTCAAACTCCTCTGCTATCTTGTACTTATACTCGACCGCTTGCTCAAAAAACTCGGGGGTGGCATATTTTTCTAGAAAGGTAGAGAAGTAGGTATTTGCTAAATCGAAATCGTTTAAATTAAAATAGGCAACTCCGATGGTGTAAGTCGTTTCGGCCGCAAAAGGTGACTGAGGAGCAATGGCCAAAATGGCTTTACCTGCTTCAATAACAAGCTTGTATTCCTTTTTTTGGAGAGCATGTTGTAAAGACGAATGATGGTCTTGAACTGTAGGTTGTTCTTTTTCTTTGGCCTCAAGAAGTGGTCCTGAAAGAGCAAAGGCTCCCACAAAGAAAACCCCAAAAATGTTACACAAACTAGCATTGAAACGATTCATAATCTTCCCATCGGGTTAACAATAGACTCAAGAGAATACCTCTTACAACGAAATTAAGTCAACCGTGCCAATCGTCTCTAATTCTTTTTTCAATTCAGGAGAGCTATTCACTCCAAAGCCTGAATCTATTTCGACTTTACCGATAACCTTATCGCCCTCGGCAAAGACTAAATGGAACTGATCTTTGCCCCCATGATCTATCAAAAGCTGCTTAATTTTAAGTATCTTGCTCATAGCAATCGTTTTTAAATCAACTTTTAAGACAAAGATTTTAGATTCTTCTTTAGATTTCTTGCTCGTTGAGTTTTTTCTTTCCCCCCTACCTTCTGACTTATTCTCTTTTGCACAATTTTCAAATATCTCGGTGAATTCCTTCTCATCTTCAGGGGTAAAAGTGGTCAATTCAGCAAAAGATTTGCAGCCCAATTTAAGACTCCCATCTCGTTTTTCTATCTGCAATATTCCCATCAAAAGAGCATTTTCTACTAGTAGACTTGCCTTTTGTTCAAATAATTCGGGCCAAATTGGGAGCTCAAACCGTTCTATTCCATTGCTAATTGTAGTAATCGCAAATTTTTTCTGGTTACGTTGCGAAATCCTAACCTGCAAGGTATCGACAATGAAGGCAGCCTTAAATACAGTTCTGTCGGGTAATTCATCAATCTCGTTTAGACTTAAGCAACCAAGTCTTTTTACTAACTCTTGAAACTCATCAAGAGGGTGGCCTGTCACATAGAATCCGAGAAGTTCTTTTTCTGTCTTTAAACGATCAAGCCTATTTTCCTTTTCATCGCAAACGGGCATCTCATAGGTGTGTTCATTGGCTCCTTCTCCCAAACTTTGATTGGAGAAAAAGTCGAGAATCCCTTTCTCTTTTTCCTTTTTTTCGCGAACAAACGAATCAAAATTGTCCAAAAGAAATTGAGTCAACTGCTTACGACTCCAGCCAGAATAATCAAAGGCTCCAGCCAAAATTAATGATTCGACCATCTTCTTTCCAGTATGAAGCAAATCAACCCGCTTCAAAAAGCCCCCAAGGGACACAAATGGTCCATTGCTGTCTCTTTCCCTGAGAATGATCTCAATGACCCCTTCGCCGATCCCCTTAATGGCACATAAGGCAAAATGAATCCCCTCCTTTGTCGCCATAAATGTCAAAGCCGATTCGTTGATGTGAGGAGGTAACACTTTAATCCCCATCGATTGCCCTTCACGAATATGTTTCGCTACCTTAGAGAGATCAGTCATATCGCAAGTCATTGATGCAGCTAGCCATTCTCCAGGGTAATTAGCTTTTAAATAGGCTGTCACGTAACTTAGGTAGGCATAGGCTGTCGCGTGAGATTTGTTAAATCCATAAAAGGCAAACTTTTCTACTTTTTCGAAAATTTTTACCGCAAGCTCTTTATCGATTCCTTTGTTGACGGCCCCTTCGCAAAATTTCAGTTTTTGCCTTTCCATTTCTTCGGCATCTTTTTTTCCCATCGCCTTACGAAGAAGATCCCCCTCTCCAAGGGTGTAGCCTGCCATGATTTGAGCCAGTTGCATCACCTGCTCCTGATAAACCATGATGCCATAGGTCTCGTTGAGAATATCTCTTAAATGCTCGTGGTCATACTCTATCTTTTCCCTGCCATGCTTTCGGGCGATAAATGAGGGAATCATCTCCATCGGACCGGGTCTATATAGTGCGTTTACAGCGATGACCTCTTCAAATCGATCGATTGAGAGTTGCTTTTCGAGTTCTTGCATTCCTGTTGACTCAAGCTGAAAGACCCCCATTGTCCTTCCTTGATTGAGAAGGTTAAAGGTCACTTTATCATCAAGTGGTAGATTCATCCAGTCGATCTCTTTGCCACAACCCTCTTTGACCGCATTCACTGTTCTCTGGATGCATGTAAGGGTCTTCAATCCCAAAAAGTCGATTTTTAACATCCCAACTTTTTCAACAGGTTTCATTGAATATTGAGTCACAAAGATGTCGGTATCCTTAGAAGTACAAACGGGAATCTGATTCATTAAAGGCTCCCCTGAAATGATCAAACCTGCTGCGTGTATACCTGTATTGCGTATTGATCCTTCCACTTTTTTTGCAAAATCAATGATTCTTTTCGTATCTTTATCGGATTCATACATTTGCCTTAGATCAGCATCAACCTCTAAAGCCGTATCTATCGTAATTTTAGGATCTTCTGGAATAAGCGCTGCAATCGCATTGACCTTAGCTAAAGGAATTGATAAGACACGTCCTACATCCTTGATCGCCATCTTTGCCTTCATCGTACCAAAAGTGATAATCTGTGCCACACAATCGCGACCATACTTTCTCAAAGTATACTCGATCACCTCTGAGCGCCTATCCATGCAAATATCGACGTCAATATCAGGGTATGAGGGACGCTGGGGGTTGATGAAACGTTCAAAGAATAAATTGAATCGCAAAGGCTCAATATCTGTCACATCAGTTAAATAAAGGATGATTGAACCGACACCAGATCCCCGCCCGGGACCAACTGGTATCTTCTGACTCTTTGCCCAAGAAATAAAATCGTGTACGATCAAAAGGTAATCGCACATCCCCTTTGAAATGATCACCTCAAGCTCATATTCTAAACGATCTTCAACGACTTTAAGCGGGTCTTGTCCAGGATACCTCTCTTTCACTTTTTCAAGATGAGCCTCGGTATATCTTCTGGGTATATTTTTCTTGGAAAGTTCTCTTAAATACTTCTCAGCAGCAGCAAGCCTCTCTTCAGGGGTATAGCTTTTGTTCTCAAGTTGTGGTGCCACAAACACAGGATAAAATCTTTGGGAAAAATCAAAGGCATATTGACATCGATCCGCGACAATCTGCGTATTTTCAATGGCATCCGGCATATCGACAAAGATATTTCTCATCTGCTCCGGAGATTTAAAATATAACTCATGAGAATAGGTTGTCTGCCTCTTTGGGTTAGGAACGCAGACTCTTAAATTCCCATAGGAGTCCTTCTCCCAAATTTCACAAGGCTCCCCTGAACTGACATTCATTAAAATTTCGTGAGCAGAGAAATCTCCTCTATCAGCATATCGGATATCGTTCGTGGCCACTAGAGGGATCGAATACCTCTTACCCATTTCCCTCAGCACTTGAGCAATTTTTTCTTGCTTTTCTGTACTCGATTGAATTTTTTGAACTAACCACGTTTCCGCTTCAATGCTATCTTCACTAAACGACTTTTCACTCATCCTATGGAGCGATACTTCCAAAAAGAAATCATCCCCAAAGATCTTTTGCATTAAGCCGATTTCCACTTCAGCTTCTTCCATTCGATCATCGGTGATTAACGAGCCTATTTTTCCATAAAAAGGGCCTGACAAACAAATCAGCCCCTCACTGTGAGCCGTCAATAAATTTAGATCAATTCTAGGAAAGTAGTAAAACCCCTCTAGAAAAGCGATTGAACTCAATTTACAAAGGTTTTGATAGCCTACTTTATTCTTGGCAAGCAGTATGAGAGGGTACCCGGCAGGAATGCCATAGATCTTTTTCTTTTCGCGGCAATCAGTCGGAGCAACCATCATTTCAATCCCAATGATTGGCTTGACTCCTCCCTTAGTACAGGCTTCATAAAAATCGACAACGCCATACATGTTGCAAAAATCGGTTAATGCGCAAGTTTCAATTCCCCACTGCTTGCATTTGTCTACTATAGCTTTTGGAGAAAGGGTTGAATCTAATATTGAATATTGAGAGTGAACATGGAGAGGGACATACCCCATACTGATTACTCCGACTCTAGGATCTTTTCTTTTTGAGAGGCTTGTAGTTTTCGTCTCCTAACAGACCATAGGGGCGCCAAACAAATAGTTGCTATACAAGCACAAGCCGTCAATACGATAAAAAATGCCTCCCAACCATAATTTTGGGTAATCATTCCGAAAGGAAATCCAGCGGCCGCTGCACCAAAATAGGCAAACCAGCCTATAAAACCAGTTGCAGTCCCTGCAGCCTTCTTATGAGACAGTTCGGCTGCCGCAACTCCAATGAGCATCTGAGGGCCAAAAATAAAAAACCCAACTAGAAACATGATTACTGAAGCGAGCACAAAACTTCCCGCAGGGATCATCCATAATCCAGGAACAACCATCGCTACAAATAAAGCAAAAAGGGTATTGATTGGGCCTCTTCTTCCCCCAAAAAGTTTATCTGAAAACCAGCCTGCCGCAAGACATCCGAAAAAACCACCAGCTTCAAAAAAGAAGATACAAGAACCTGCAGCAATCAGAGAGAATCCCTTTTGCTCAAATAAAAATAGCTGTCCCCAATCGTTAACGGCGGTACGGACAATATAGACAAAGAAGTAAGCAACACCCAATGTCCATATATATTTATTTCGAAGAACAAATTCGAGCAAAAGCTCTCTTCGGGAAAGCTCACGCTCTTCCTGCTCATTTGAGAACTCCATTTCTTTTTCTTTTCCCAAGTCGTGTCTGTATTTCTCAATAGCAGGCAAGCCAAGAGACTGAGGGGTATCTCTTAAAAGGCTAATCAATAAAATCCCCACGACAATACACATGACCCCAGGAACATACATGGCGATTCGCCAACCAAGAGACTGGACAATTACAGCAACGACAAGTGGAATTAAGGCCCCTCCCACGTTGTGAGAAGTGCTCCACACGCCCCACCATGTCCCCCTCTCTGATTGAGAATACCAGTGGGTCAACAAGCGAGCACAGGGAGGCCATCCCCACCCTTGAAACCAGCCATTGAGGCCCCAAAATAACGCGAAAAAGAAGATCGAAGATGAAAAGCCAAATAATATATTGAACACCCCGGTCAGAATCAGGCCAATTCCCATAAAGTAGCGGGGATTAGAACGGTCTGACATCACCCCACTGACAAATTTACTAATGCCATATGTCATGTAGAGGACGCTTCCAAGGATACCAAGATCAGTCTTGGTAAATCCCAAATCAGCAATCATCGCTGGCATTACAAAAGTAAAACTCTTTCTTGTCAGATAAAAAAAGACATAACCTAGGTACATTGAAAAGAAAATGCGGAGCCGCCAGTAACGATATTCTTTTTTAACTCTCTCGGGGTCCTTGATGCTTTCCTTGTAAGGGGCATGTTGCAGAAATTTAAACAGACCCAAAAGCAAGCTCCTTCATCTTTGGAATGCTTAATAAATGACGATCATCTTACTGCCTCAATTGGAGGTTGTCAATCGATTTCTGATGACACCACCCCTATCATGAAATTTTTATTTTATGCTATGACTATAGTCATGAGCAATATCTACAATAACCCCCAAGATTTTGATAAGTCTGACCCTGAAAACATAAAAATCAAACAAATTCTTAAGGACAAAGAGAGCCGTACCATTCAATTTAAAAATGTACGCTTCTTATCCGACATCCTTGCCAGATTACATCTTCAAGAACTTCTTGAAGATGTAATGGTAGGATATTTAGGGAAGAAAAAGGAGGGGACTGCTCTTTCAGAGCGAACTTTAGGGGCTATTGTTAAAGATTTTTCGTCGAAATTTGAAGTGCTTATGGAACACAATGAGAGTCAAAATTACCAATTTGTCCAATCGATGTCTGACTTGTGGCATCAAATTATCCAATACATCAATGACGCCGACCTTTTGATGCAACCCCCAAAACACGTCGACCCCTTGAAGAGTGTAATGAAACAAATTTTCCAATTTCCTCATAAAGCCGACCATTCATTTGGCTACTATTTAAGTGAATACGCGGGGACTAAATGGCTCCCGTTTCCTTTCATGGATCTAATGAACAAACTGCATGAAGATGCCATCATGCATGGATCTAAGAGCATTCTTGCCGATTGGAGCCGCTCACTCAATCTAATCTTGGAGTCGCTTTCTCCGAAAGAGTAAAATTGATTGACAGTCGGTTCAAGTTGGAGTATCCTTTGCCCATGAAATTTTCTAGAGCAAAAGGATGTTACGACATCTATAGCCAAGCAGATGAGCCATGGAAGGAGCCTAGCCTTTGGTCAACTGTTGAAAACGTAGCCCGGCGCGTAGCTCAGGCCTATGGATTACATGAGATTCGGACTCCGTATTTCGAATATACCGATGTTTTTCTCCGTAGCGCTGGTGAAACTAGTGATATTGTTTCGAAAGAGATGTATACTTTTGAGGACAAGGGGGGGCGCTCTCTCACTCTACGCCCTGAAATCACAGCTCCAGTAATCCGAGCATTCATTGAAAACTCCCTTTATCAAAAAGGAACTACCCGCCTTTGGTACTATGGACCTTGTTGGCGATACGATCGTGCTCAAAAAGGACGCTACCGTCAATTCACCCAATTCGGCATCGAAATCCTTGGGGTTGAAGATGTATCTGCAGACGTTGAGGCTATTGCCTCATTGCTCGAATTTTACCGTAGGATTGGCTTGAAGAAGACAAAACTCCTCATCAATTCCATTGGAAATAAAGAAGTACGAGATGGGTTTATCAATGCTTTAAGAGAATATTTTACCCCATTAAAAGATCGACTTTCAGAGGATAGTCAACGACGTTTGACTGATAATCCAATGAGGATCATTGATTCAAAAGAAGAAAGGGACATCGAACTTGGTAAAGGGGCCCCAAAAATCTACGACTTTCTTACCGAAAAGCAAAAAGACCATTTTGCCGAAGTTCAAGATTCTTTAAAAAAATTAGAGATCGATTACACCATTGAGCCTAATCTAGTCAGAGGACTTGATTACTACTGCGACACAGTTTTTGAAGTGGTAGCTCAAGACGACGCTAGGGCGCAGAGCACCATTGGGGCCGGAGGACGCTACAATGGCCTAATCAAGGAAATGGGAGGGCCTGATCTACCAGGAGTCGGTTTTGCGACCGGTATTGAGAGAATTCTTCAGAATGTGCTAGACCAAAACCCCTCTTTTTCCGTGGAAGAGTCGATCGATTATTATTTCATTCCTCTTTCAGAGACATGCAAGCAAACCTTGATCCCCTACCTGATCAAATTTAGACAAGCCGATTATAAAACCCTTCTCTACCAAGGAGGATTTAATATTAAAAAAGGGCTTACTCATGCCGAGAAAGCGAAAGCTAAAATGGCGATCATCCTTGGAGAAGCCGAATTGCAAAAAAACAAAATCATCATCAAGAATTTATTGACTCGTGAAGAGGAAGAGCAGCCCTTCGCCTACTTAGATAGAGTCATAAAAAAGACACGGGAATTCCATGGTTCACACTAACTTGCAAAAAAAGACTAGTTCAAAAAAAACAACCCTTCGTACGCATCATTTAGGTGAACTTGGCTTGAATGATCTCGGCACACACGTAAATTTATGCGGCTGGGTTCATCGTAGACGCGACCATGGTGGTCTGATTTTTATCGATCTACGTGACAGATATGGCATCACACAGCTTGTATTCGATCCAAAATTTGATACACATTCTCATGACCTAGCTCAACTACTACGTTCCGAGTGGAATATATCTGTTGAGGGCAAAGTCCGCCCCCGAGGAGAAGGCCTGACGAACGAAAAATTGGCAACAGGTGCGATCGAAGTTGAGGTGGCAAAACTTAAAATTTTATCAAAAGCTAAAACACCACCATTTTCGATCTGCGATGACAAAATTGATGTGAACGAAGATCTACGATTGACTTATAGATATCTCGATATGCGCCGTGGAGAAATTCTCGAGAAAATGCTTATTAGACACAAGATCGTCAAGAGTATTCGCGATTTTTTTGACAGGCGGGGCTTTTGCGAAGTTGAAACGCCGATTTTGACGAAATCGACTCCAGAGGGGGCACGTGATTACATTGTTCCTTCGAGGGTTCATGAGGGAAAATTTTATGCGCTACCACAATCTCCACAACTTTTTAAACAACTTTTGATGATTGCAGGACTTGATCGATATTTTCAAATCGCCCGTTGTTTCAGAGATGAAGACCTTAGAGCTGATAGACAACCCGAATTTACACAACTCGACATCGAAATGAGTTTTATCGATAAAGCCGATATTGTCGATATGATCGAAGATTTAATGATCGAACTCTTCGATAAAGTGATTGGAGTTAAGTTGAAGAAAGGCTTCCGCCATATGCCATATAGTGAGGCGATGGAAAAATATGGAACAGACAAACCCGATCTTCGCTTCGGAATGGAATTCCACAACGTTACTGATATTGCAGAGAAGTCTGAATTCTCTGTTTTTAAGGATCAGATTCGCGCCCACGGCATAGTAAAAGCGATCTGCGTAAAAGGGGGCGCCTCTTTTTCAAGAAAAGATATCGATGATCTCACAACTTTCGTTAGCAAGCTAGGATTGAACGGCCTTGCATGGATGAAAATGGGAGATGATGGCCTTTCCTCAAGCATTGTCAAATTTTTCAGTGAGCCACTTCAAAAAGAACTGATCAAACGTTTGCATGTTCAACATGATGATCTCATTTTATTTGGAGCCAACACCGCGGCTACCGTCAACCAAGCTTTTGACCATTTACGAAGACACATTGCCGATCTTCAGGGGCTAAAAAAAGAGGGCGCCTGGGAGCTTTTATGGGTCGACGACTTCCCCCTATTTGAAAAGGATAAGGATACAGGAATGCCCACAAGCGTCCACCACCCCTTTACATCCCCTTTAAAGGAGGATATTGAAAAGCTAGACTCTGACATCTTCAATGTTCGCTCAAATGCTTACGACCTCGTTCTTAACGGATTTGAATTGGGTGGCGGCTCGATCCGAATCCACGATTCAGATTTGCAGAGGAAAATTTTTGAACTCCTTAGATTGACGCATGACGACATTACCAATCGGTTCGGGTTCTTCATGGAGGCCTTAAATTATGGAACTCCGCCTCATGGAGGAATTGCCTTTGGAATCGACCGAATCGCAATGCTATTATCTAACTCAAGCTCAATACGCGATGTGATTTGTTTCCCAAAGACTCAACGTGCGACCGATGCGATGATGGATTGCCCAAGCACAGTATCAGACCACCAACTCGATGAGCTTCATATACGTGTTAAAGAATCGAAAAAGTAGAAAAAATTCTTGGATATTATTTCCGAGAGTTATAGATTAGCCTATTAAAAGGAGAATACAATGAAAAAGATCATGAAACTGGCCGCCTCGTCGCTATTTTTGGCCTTTTCTTCAGTTTCAGCAAGTGACTCACAGATTCACATGGAATCGGCAAAAGAAGAGGTGAAAGTCGAACAGGACATTGGAAAGATATCCAAGGCCTTCGGACACATCATCGGCCAAAATCTTGAATCATTAGGACTGAAGTTTGATCTAAAGCAGGTCATCGTAGGGATCGAAGAATGCATGAGAGGTGAAACTTCCCCTCTTTCAGAATCTGAGTGCATACAAGCAATCTCTCTTATGCAAGAAAACGCGTTCCAAATGCAATGTGAAGACAATCTTAAGCAAGCAGAAGAATTTCTCACTAAAAACGGTAAAGAAAAAAATGTTGTGAGCCTTGAAGAGGGTAAATTACAATATGTCAAAATGAAAGAAGGGACAGGCTTGGCTGTACAAGCACACGACTCTCCTTTGATTCGTTATACTGGAAAATTCCTCGATGGAAAAGTGTTTGGACAATCACAGGACGATGAAGTGATTTCGCTTGATGAAACCCTAGTTGGATTTAGTAAATCGATTGTCGGCATGAAAGAAGGGGAACAACGACGCATTTTCATCCACCCCGATCTTGGGTATGGAAAGGCAGGTTTCCTTCCACCAAATTCTCTCCTCACTTTTGAAATTGAAGTGATCAAAGCCAATGCACCGAAGCTAGACGAGGCAGCAGTCTCTGCAACCTCTCAAGGAGGCAGTGATAGACAGGCTTTTGGAGAACATTCAGTAGAAATAGCCACGACTGACGCCCCGGCTAAGGCAGTTCGCTAAAAACTAGGTAATTACGGGCAGCCCCGCTTTCTTCAAGTAGCTGCCCTTTTTTCAAATCTCTTGAATCTATGAAACACAACTTTGATATTTACCTTTTCAACCCCGAAATTCCACAAAACACAGGGAATATTGTTCGGACTTGTAGCGCCACAAATACTCCCCTATACCTTGTTAAACCTCTAGGATTTCACATAACCGATCAAAAACTCAAAAGATCAGGACTCGACTACTGGGAAGGAGTGCAACTTTCTCTCGTTAGCCGAATTGAATTCGAACAAAATCTAGAGTTTCAGAAAAAACCGGTCTATTTCTTCACGAGCAAAACAAAACGGTGCTTTTGGGATATCGACTTCTCAGAGGGAGCAAGTCTTGTATTTGGCAGTGAGACACGGGGACTTCCAGAGGAGTATTATGAAAAATGGGAATCTCAGCTTGTCACCATCCCGATGTCATCTCAAGCAAGATGCTTGAATCTATCAAACGCTGTCTCTATTGCACTCTACGAAGGGCTACGACAAGCCAATTCTATTTGTTCGCCTCGATCATCTCTTTGATGCCATCTTTATCTTGAAGACCGATGAAGCTGTGGACAACCTTATCATTTTTGAAAAATAGAACAGTAGGGATTGAGCTGATTTTGTATTTGGCCGTAAACTCTTGAAATTCATCGTCTTCGACATTCACTTTAAAGATAGCAAAATCTCCCTGACTCTCAGACTCAATTTGATCAAGGATAGGAGACAACCTTTTACAAGGTCCGCACCAATCTGCGTAAAAATCGACAATTGTCAATTTATTCGCAGCGATTTTCGTATTAAGTTCGGAAAGAGAGATTTGTTGAACACTCATTTTGCCTCCAAGGTCTACCCCCAGAGTAACAAAATGAGTGTTTTATTTCTAGCCCTGCTTTTTATGTTTTTTTATCACATTCATAAAGGTCCCTTTCTCCTGAACCCCTACTAATTCATCAACTTGCACCCCATCAGAGAAAAACCGGACAGTCGGGATCCCTTGAAGCTTGGGCCCTTCAACAGGCCCTTGATCGACATTGTATTTTAAAAATTGCACTTCATTTGCGAATTCGATCGCTACCGTTTCAAAAGTACTGTGAAAATGCCTACAAGGACCACACCAAGATGCGTATAGCCAGACAATTTTAAGCCCCATCTGCTCTCTTAAGGATTTGTATTGTTTAGGATCAATTTCTACTACTTCCATTGTAAACTCTCTTTTTATTTTTACTTTAACAGATCGCTCCTGTTTTAGAATAAATACTTGTCATTCAATGATTTAATCTATCACCTTCCAATCATTGCAATTAATCGAGGGGAGTCCCAAATTTATTAAAACTTTATTTTCTTAGGTACTATATGATAAATCTTCCGGAGCTTACCAACATTATGAGCTTAACGCTTAAAGGTATCCTTCATTTTTTGGATTTGATCCCTCACATCGTTCATGATGGCCTTTTCAGCTTCCCTTCGGCTTGCATATTTGCCTTCATAATCTCTCCAGTAAATGGGCTTACCAAAAATGACGGAGACTTTTCCCCAAGGCTTGGGAAAGATATTCCCCTTCTTCCATATTTTATAGGGTCCATCAACATAGGTCGGGGTAATTGAACACCCGGTAAGAGCGGCAAGAACTCCCACGCCCCTTTTAAAAGGGAGAAGTTCATTGTTATCGCTGCGGCCCCCCTCAGGGAAAATCATGACATTCTTTCCTTCCTTCAGAAGAGAGACTACCGTCCTAATCACCCCAGCATCGGTCACTTGACTCGAAACAGGATGAACATTAATTCTCGGCAATATCGATTTTATGATGGGAATTTTAAACAAATAATCAATTCCCATGGCGTGAAGTTCGGATGGACAAGCGACTCCAACAGCAGGGGGATCAAGAAAGGATATATGATTAGGTGCTACAATAGTAGCCACATCCCCTTCAGCAGGGTAGTTTTCAAGACCATAAACTTTTAATCGGTAAAAAAGCTTGTAAATGACCAATGTCAATAATAAGGTGAATTTATAAAGAAAATTAGTGCGCGCCCTTCTAAGACCAACCAACTTTATCCAAATTTCCCCGGGCGGCTTTGGAGATCGCAACTTGACGAACTTGACAATCTTCTTCAACACTTTGTGAATCGAGAGTCCGGTAGTATCGACAGTGACCGCATCAATCGGCTTGATCATTGGCGAAAGCTCACGGTTTCGGTCCCTCTCATCCCTCTCTTCAAGTTCCTTGGTCATCATTTCTAAAGAGAGGCACCCTTCTTTCTCTGGAAATTTTTTCTGAAGTTCTAATAGCCGTCTTCGTGCACGTTCTAATTTACTCGCAACTAAAAATATTTTTACAGGAGCTCTTGGAAAAACTACGGTTCCGGCATCTCGCCCCTCTACAACTACGTTTTTCCCTTTAGCTAAACGACGTTGAATTGTTGTTGCTAAATCACGCACTTCTTGAATCGCCGCCAACTTAGAAGCTAGTTGAGAGATTTCGGGTGTGCGTATCTGATCATTAACAATCACTCGATTCAATTTATGAACCTTAAATCCATCTGTAACTTCGCATTCATATTGAATTTCTGAGAGTCTTGGAATAAAAAGACTTGCATCACTCTCTTTCCAACCATGCCGAAAACACCAAAGAGCAATCACACGATAAATAGCTCCCGTATCAAGATGTTCAAAGCCTAGTTGATGAGCTAAAAGTTTTGCAATGGTCGATTTACCCGATGCACACGGGCCATCGATAGTGACTACAATATTGAAGTTGTGTGGTTTTAAATCACTTTTCACGTTGGCATCGTCCTAAGAAATAGATAAACAATTGGAGCCGTAAAGAGTAATGAATCGAGCAGATCAAGAGCCCCACCGATTCCCGGGATCTTGTTACTATCCTTAATTTGGGCATCTCGTTTTAATAGCGATTCGGCTAAATCACCTAGCTGACCAAAAACACCAATCAACGCCCCTAAAATAAGAGCTGGTACTACCGTTAGATGAAATACAGCAGGAGGGGTCATTTCAGAAATCAGGGTGAAAAATAAGCTCATTAATATTGCAGAAAGAAGCCCTGCAATTGCTCCTGACATGGTTTTTTTAGGGCTCAAACTGGGGGCTAATTTCGTCTTTCCCCACATCTTACCGGCAAAGTAGGCACTTACATCTGTGATCTTTGTCACAACGATTAAGTAAGTGATCCAAAACCTCCCATCGACAAAATATTCAGAGATTGAAGCCGGGTATAGAATCCTCAGCATAAGCCCAAGGGGAATCAGTATGTAAAAAGCAGAGAAAAGGCAGGTCGGAATATTCACTAAAGCCCCTTCAATTTTTGCAAAATGGTAGAGAAAAATCGCAAAAAAAGCGGCAGCTATCACCATACCTGTTACTACCGAAACGCTAAGATGCAGAATCGATAAGTAGCTAGCAAAGACAAAGACGACAGCCAATGTTGCTAAAAGCCAAAAGGGCAATTCTATCGACTTAGTTTTTAACATGACTACATATTCCCAAACAGCTGTCACAGCAACGATAGCAACAAGCACGAAAATCAAAAATTGAATGATCTGGTTGTTAGAATAATAAATTAAAAAACCAAGAAGAACGATTGAAATAGAGGAAAATAGCAGTCGATTGCCTAAATCGACAAACTTAGTCATCATTGACCTTCTCTCCTTTCTCGTTGTTGAAAATCAAAAATGGCTTCATAGAAATCCTCTTTAGTGAAATCAGGCCACAGTGTTTTGGTAATATATACTTCTGAATAGGAAATTTGCCAAAGTAAAAAATTACTGATTCGATTTTCTCCGCTGGTACGAATCAACAATTCGGGATCAGCATATCCGCTCGTATCAAGGTAGGAGGAAAACATTTCCTCACTTACATCATCTGAAGTGAATTTATTTAGAGTAAAATCTTGGAGCATCCTCTTGACAGCTCTCGTCATTTCGCTTCGGCTACCATAATTCAGAGCGAGGATTAAAGTGAGTTTTTGACAATGCTCTGTGGCCTCTTTTGCAGATATTATGGCCTTTTGGATTTTATCCGGAAATTTTTCAACATCCCCAATCGTCTCCAACCTTACTCCCACCTTGATCATGTCACCGCGAAGTTTATTCAAGTATGACTCAAAAACTTCGAGTAAAGCTTGGATTTCCTTCTGAGGACGCTTCCAATTTTCGGTAGAGAATGAGTAGACGGTTAGTACCTTGACCCCAATCTCTACCGCCGCCTCAACAATTCTAAGCAAGGTTTCCGCACCCCTCCAATGACCACTTTCTATGGGCAGGCTGTTGCGCGTCGCCCAACGTCGATTACCATCCATGATAATCGCCACATGCTGAGGGATCTTTTCCTTATTCAATAACTCTTTCTTTTCCGCCATTATGCGGTCGTATGCATTTGGGATCATAAAAAAATGTTCAGAGAGAGATGATATTACCAGTTTGTACTATTTCCTGCGAACTGTTTCCTTGCAATGAATTATTATTTTGGATACCATCCCCTTTTTGTTTAAGAGGGAACCACGCTTATGAAGAAAAGAAGGGGATGGCACTTGGCACTCATTTTGGCCGTGGTGGCGCTTGCCGTTTATAACATACTGCCGACTATCTTTTTTTACTCTCAACCACTTAATAGGAAAATCACTGAAAAGGAGGCCAATGAGATCTCCGTTTCGATGATGAAAAGAATTAATGGCTTAGAAACTCAATCCCTTCAATGGATAGAAGCCTTTAATTCCTTGATCGGTGTTAAACCGATAGATGTTCGTTCTGTCAAAAAAAATCCCCAACTTATCGAACTTCATTTCTCGACACAAGAAGATTGCTCAAAATTCAAAAAACACTTTCCCTCAGCCGGGCAATTAATTCCTTTCTACCCTTCTCAGTTGACCCTAAGTGAACAAGATCCTTCAGCAATACGAATGAACGAAGAAGAACCTGATGCTCACATCGTCTACGTTCAGAGAAAGATCCCCATCGCCTTTGAAACTTCAGAACCCTCTCGTTATTTTTCTTTTGCTGAAATGTACGAAGCAAGCGGGGAGCCAACTCAAGAGTATCTTTCTATCATTGAAGACAGATTATTTCAATTTGCCCTTTGCATGGGCGGACCATCTGATGAAGCTGGCTACATCATGGATAGCCTTGAGTCTTTAGGAACCCCAAGATCAGATGAATTCCTCTTAATACTGTCGAATGAGATCAATGCGATCGATCAAGTTTTTTTTAGCCGACCAGAAATATCAAATAGATTTTATAGCAGATTAATGCAAGGCCCTATCCGCGAAAAGGGAAAAGCCACCGCTGCGTTGATATCCGCCTTTACCTCTCTTAAAGATCGACTACAAATGCAAAGAGTTTCAATTGACGCCAAAAAGGCAGGCAATGATCCCACGCAATTAGCGATATTAGATGATCAGATTCAAAGCTTAAAGGATAAAGAAGACAAGCTACTAAAAACGATTTCTCTTGTGAAAACCCATGAAGCCCAATTTGTCACATCACCATCTCCTTGGGAGTCTCAGGAAATAGAGGATGCGATTTGGGATAGCTTTAATCACCCGGTTTCACCAAAAAATTACCAACTTAAACTTGGAAATCAAGACCCTCTTTTCAATTCGATCGATGTCGACCTAGTGAAACAAACATTCACGATAAGATTGAAAAAAGACATTTCTTTACTAAAAAATAAATTCGCCAATGATCCTGCCTTTAGAGATAAAGTTGATGGGCTTGATCGAATGATTTATGCGAAAGTAGCAAAAATTGTTCGATGGACGAGTGAAGAATTAACGCCGGTCGACGACGAATATGTCATTAAATTGAAAGACCTACCGCATAGCAGCAGCTTTATTGCATTGAAACTCGCAAAAATTGCCAAAGCACAATACGATCATACAAAACATATGCTTTCTGAAGTGTGGGCTCCAAGCTCCATTGATTTAAAAAGAGAGTCGTACCCGATCGTTAGCTACCAAGACTATGAAAAACTTCCCGAACATAAGAAAAATTTTCAACTAGTCCTCTACGCTCCAAGCATCGACTCTAAAAATCCCATTCAGGGCTTTAAAGCAAATTCACTCTACGTAATTGCTAAAGACCTAGGAAGGATTTCAAGAAAATTTCAAAGTGATCCTTATTCAAAAGAAGCAAGAGCAGTTCAAGAAGACTTTGAAAGCCTAGCAAAAATCCTCAGATCTAGTGGTTTTTCTGGCTATCCAGGAACTACCTACCCTCTTCCATCCTCCTACTCTGATGACTATATATTCGAATCTTCAGACTTCTTTCTTCCTCTTCTTCAAGCTACAAGGGAAAATTTTAAAGTTCATGGAACAAAAAAGTGGGCCATTTTAGAACTTTCCGATGTAAAAGAGAGAATCTTAAGTCTCAATCGTATTGAGACAGAAGAACACCAAGATTTACTGAAGTGGAAAGAGGAATATAGAGCTGCTCTAGCAGATCCTACAGGCCAGCACCGCTTTGACATCCCGAAACCAACGACTAATGTGCTCCTCAACAACCTTAAACTTAGCACTAAGAAATATTTCAGAGGTGATGAAAGAAAGATCCTTCATTGGGGTCTTGACCTGAAAGGCGGAAAGACTGTTCAAGTAGCCTTAAAAGACGCTAACGGAAAAATTGTAACTAACGAATCCGATATTAAACAGGGAATCAACGAGCTCTATAATCGTGTGAATAAAATGGGAGTCTCTGATGTCAGCATAAGGCAGGAAGGAGCTAACATTTCTCTTGATTTTCCAGGCGCCGACAACATTTCCGCAGCTGAGTTGGTAAAAGCTTCTTCGATGAGCTTCCACATTGTCAATGAAAAATTTTCTCAGCAAAATCATTCGATCGCAAGAGAAGTGAATCAATTTCTTAATGAAGTCTGGAATGAAGCGATTGTGACAGGAAAGAAAGATATCGAAGATATCAATCAAATCGCCTTTAGCCATCTTTATGGCAATTCACTTACAAGCGATTCCCCCTCTCCTCGTAGCGAAGCCGCAAAGACCCTACTTGAGAATGGTCTTGAACTAATGAATCCTAATAATCCCGATGTTTCGAGCGACTTTAACGATAAAGTGAGCCGCATTTCGATCTATCGAGGAGACAATTTAAGCGATTGGCACGGTCAACTCCACCCCTTATTGATTACTTTTAGAAACGTCGCCTTAGAGGGATCAAATCTTGAAAATGTTCATGCAAGCTACGATCCAACCCGTGGTAATTTCATTGTCTTTGAAATCAAAGGCTCTCAGACAATGCCTAGCGGTGTGCGAATTCATCCAAGAACTGTTCTTTATTCTTGGACATCCGTTTTCGCGAAAGATCGAATCGCAAAAACCCCTTACGAAATGTTCTCAAATGGAGCAGGTTGGCGGATGGCCGTTGTTTTAAACGGTTATGTAGTCTCTGCACCAGTCCTAGAAGAGCCCATTCGCAATAGCGGCTCTATCTCTGGTCAGTTTTCTCAGGCTGAAATCAATCGCATGGTTGCTGATTTAAAAGCAGGTTCTTTAACATTTACACCTCAGATTCTT
Organism: uncultured bacterium; assembly: GCA_964477345.1. Lineage (GTDB taxonomy): Bacteria > Chlamydiota > Chlamydiia > Chlamydiales > 2-12-FULL-49-11 > JAJZEO01. The sequence goes on along the minus strand of CAYZDL010000009.1, from coordinate 28,676 downwards.
TCGGAAACGACTGTAAGTCCTGAATTGGGAATGAAAGAACGGGTTCAAAGTATTACTGCTACGATTATTGCCTTAATTGGCGTCATTGTGATGATGGTTGGGTACTACCGCTTTGGTGGCGTTGTTGCCTCTATTGCTGTTCTTTTCAATTTAGTGATTATCTGGGCTACCTTGCAAAATATTGGGGCTACCGTGACGATTGCCATGTTAGCCGGTGTGATTTTAACTCTTGGGATGGCGGTAGATGCTAACGTTCTCGTCTTTGAAAGAATGCGTGAAGAATTCGAAAAGACAAAAAAATTGCAAATTGCGATCAGCACGGGGTATCAAAAAGCCTATTCAGCTATCATCGACTCAAACATCACGACAATCATTGCCGCACTCGTGCTACTCAACTTTGATTCGGGACCAATTAAGGGTTTTGCTGTCTCCTTAATTGTGGGTATCATCTCGTCGATGTTCACCGCCCTCTTCATGACAAAGTATTTTTTCTCTGTCTGGGTACAGGGGAAAAAAGCAAGAAAGCTTACGATGGCTAATTGGATTCGTGCTCAAAATTGGAATTTTCTCAAGTATGGGAAAGTCGCTATGATCACATCTCTAATACTAATTGTAGGCGGAGTTGCGTTACTCATTAAAGACAGAAAAACGATTTTGGGTATGGATTTTACTGGCGGCTATGCCGTTACCATTGAGCTTAGCCAAGATAACGAGCTGAACTACAAGCAGGAGATTGAGACTGCTTTAGTTAAAGCAGGGGCTTTACCAAGGGAATTCTCTGTACGACAATTAGGGGCGCCTAATCATTTAAGAATATTCTTCTCCATCAGTATGAACGAGGCTTCAAGACCCTTCTATGATATGCCTCTTGAAGTCTTAATTGGACCAAACAAACACTACGATTATGAATCTAATCCACGGCTTGTTTGGCTTGTCAAGGCCCTACAAAGTGACAGTCTTACTTTAAGTGAAAAATCCCTCAATAGCCTCGATCAAAACTTTAAGAGCATCAGTGGACAAATGTCTAACTCCATGAGAAATAATGCCATCTACGGACTTTTCCTGGCTCTTTTTGCGATTCTGATCTATATCACCATTAGATTTGAGTTTACCTACGCCTTAAGCTCGACTATTGGCCTTGCTTTCGATGTTCTCATTACCTTAGGCATTATTGGAGTTCTTCATTCGTTAGGGGTCCCTCTTCAGATAGACCTTAACACCATCGCAGCCTTGATGACGATTGTAGGATACTCTCTTAACGACACAATCATCGTCTTCGACAGAATTCGAGAAGATATTAAAGTGACCAAAAAACGCCCCATGAAGGTCGTCGTCAATGAAGCACTTAATCTCACCCTTAGTCGTACACTGATGACTTCTTTGACAACTTTATTCGTCTTGCTCGCTCTAGTTTTCTTTGGCGGCAGCTCAATATTTGGTTTCTCACTTGTTATGGCAATTGGAATTATAATCGGAACTTTATCGACGTTTTTCATTGCGTCAACCCTTTTGATTCTCTTCCAAAAGTTTTCTCACGGAAGATCGCATGATATTGAGTTAAAGGATCATTCTTAAAATTTTCCCTGGAAGAGAGTTTTTTCTAGAGGCAAAAAAATAAAACTTTTTTGTTTTGTAATTTAAAGAACTTACTTACATAATCTGAATTTACAAACAATAAAGAGAGATGTAGCTTAAGTGACCTCGGTTTTTTGCCTACACAGAAAATACCAAATCGCTAGGGATGAAAGATGGGACGATCCTTTCCCGTGTCTGCGGAGTCGTTTTTTGTCAAAGCAAGCCTTGGATCACTGTACTCCTGAGATAATCGAAAGACTTCTAGGAGGAGCTGATGACTAAATATGACTATAAAAATAGAAAAGGCAGGGGATCTCCTTTGGGTATATCCCAAAGAAGATCAAGCGCTCGTAGACTTATTTGTCTTTGAGTTTAATATTCATCCCGTCACTTCTCAAGTGATGGTTTCAAGAGGTTACAAAAAGAAATCTGATGTACACAAATTTCTTTATGCAAAGCTTCCTCAACTTCATCCTCCTGAAAAGCTACTCGACATTGAGAAGGCGATCAAGAGACTCCACACTGCAATAAAAGAAAACGAAAAGATTTTGATTTTCGGTGATAATGATGTTGATGGAATGACCGGTACAACACTTCTCGTTGATTTTTTGCGCACTCTTGGGGCAAAGGTGAGCTTCTTCATTCCCGACAGAAACTCGATGAGAGACACGATTGTTTTAGATGCATTGAAGTTTGCTGAAGAGCAAGGATGCAAATTAATCATCACCGTCGATTGCGGGATTACTGCAGCTTCAGAGATTCAAATAATTTCCGAGAGAGGCATCGACGTGATCATTACCGATCACCATGAGCCAACAGACAAGATCCCTCATTGCGTCGCTACTTTAAATCCTAAGCTATTCAATTCGACCTATCCCAATAGAGAGCTAACAGGTGTAGGTGTCGCCTTTAAATTCGCCCATGCCTTAATGAATTTTTTGGTGAAAACAGGAGAAGTTCAAGCTGATTTAATTGATTTGAAAAGGTACCTTGATTTAGTTGCCCTAGGAACAATCGCCGATATGGGTGTCCTCCGAGGCGAAAACCGAATACTAGTTCGCTATGGTCTTCAACAACTTCGCAAAACCCAGCGCATCGGGCTACTTAAATTAATTCACGTTTGCGATGTCAATCCAGAAGAGATCACCACCATTGACGTTGCCTCAAAGGTTGCACCTCGCCTTAATTCACTCGGTAGAATCGATGACCCAAAGAAAGGAATTGAGCTTCTCTTAGTCCAAAATGTGATGGAAGCCGAAAGCTTGGCAAAAGAGCTCGATGTCATGAATAAAGCAAGACAAAAGATTGAAAGACGCGATTCTGATGATATTGAGAAATTCATCGCAAAAAACCCCCAAATCCTCAATGAAAAGGCGATCGTCTTAGATTCTGATAAATGGCACTCAGGAATCATTCCGATCATTTCAGCGCGAATTGCTAAACAATACAACAGACCAACGATTATCATTGCACGTGAGAGAGGCATTGGAAAAGGCTCTATTCGAACGATCCCAGAATTCCCTGTTCTCCAAACCTTGAAAGAAAATGACTCTCTTCTACTCAATTTTGGAGGCCACGACTATGCAGCAGGCTTGACTATTGAAGATAAAAATATCCCTGAATTTAAGAAAAAATTCATAGCAGCAGCCAATGATTCACTAAGAGACCGAGACGTCACTCCTAAGCTACAATTAGATGCCAAGGTTTCGTTTAAAGACTTAACGTTTGAATTTCTCGAGTCACTATCGCTGCTTGAGCCTTATGGAATGGAAAATCCCCAGGTGATCCTCTACGCCGTCGCAAAACAAGTTCTTCCTCCGAAAATCGTCGGTCGCAAACATCTAAAACTATCGCTTGAAGACTCAGACCGTTTTCTAGAAGGAATCGGATTTAACATGGCCCATAGAAAACAAGCTCTTATGAAGAAAAACATGAAACTCTTGATCGCATTTACCCCACAGGTCAATATCTATCTCAACAAGTCGTCGATTCAATTGCACGTTAGAGATTTTCAAGTTTACGAGGAGTAACTAACCCTCTTCATTTGAGAAAACATCGCCTCAAAGGATTGGACCGCCCTAAGATTTTTGCTTCCAAGAGCCCTTCGATGGGGAGCCATTAATGCTTGCAAAATATTGAATTCTTGCCCTTCAACAACACGCTGACTCTCTGCCAATCTTGAATTCGACATCAGCCAAACAAAGACACCCTCACACTCAAATCCGATAGCCTCTTTGATGAGCGCAAGTCTATCTACGCCCCCGATGGAAGTGATATTTTCCATTAACTGGGGATGTTTATCTACCAAATAGGCAAGAATAGTCATTCTAGCCTTAAACAAGCACGGTGAAGTACTTAAAGCTGCTTCCCAGCGAGTCAAATCAAATTCATAAGACTTCTCAAGATCATCTATACATCTTTTGATGATCCCTTTAAGCGCTTTCATAGGATGCGTAGAATCAATTGAATCGTCATCTACTGAACGATCCAAATGAGAAGCTAACGTTTCCACAAGACGCCTTACTTCACTTGAAAGGAAGCATTTTTCATCATGAGTCCATTCATGAGCATTTGGCATCAAGACTGCATCAGCGAGTTCAGGTCCATCCAATCCCTCAAGCTCTTCATGAATCATTTTCAATTTATTCTCAGTATAATCTAGTGCCTTAGGTTCAATGATTAAATAAGAAAAATAGCGCGCAGGATCAAATAGATACTCTGCCATTAGAAAACCGATAATAGGTATGATTTTCACTGCATTTTTCACCGATCGCATTACATCAGACAGTATCATAATAGCAGCCGTAGAAATAGCTTTTGACTCACCTTTTACTAAAGCGAAGAGAAGCTTCGCCACAGAATCAATAACTTTAACAAGACTAAAGACCGCCTCTACTAGTGAGACGATCATTACCCCTAGTGTAAGATCAAAAATTTTTTGGGCAGTAGAGCGAGTCTCTTTTGGCGAACAAATATAGTCCCCTAAATTCTTTGAAATGTTCTCTTGATGAATAAAATAACGTTGGATATTGCTACCATCACGAAAGAGGGTTCCTATATCACCATATTCCTCTTGAAGACGTTCATTTCGATAGCGGCAAAAAAGAGTGTTAGGAGCTCCATCCTCACTTGTTTTAAGTTGAGGAGCGTAAACCTCGAAATGAACTTTCATAATTAAGCCTGCCTTTATCATTAAAGGCACAATTATATAATATTCATTATTTTAAATCAAGATAACGAAGCACCTTAAGACATTTTTTTATGAAAAACTATTTTAACCGGCTAAATTTGGGAAAGAAGCGCCCTTTTTATCACTCAGCACACTGCTGTGACGTATTGATAAATCCTCTTTAACCCGCTTAAAGCCTTTACATTGCCTCTGATGAAGCCATCTCAGCTTTTCTATTCAGGTACTTTTCTTGGTATTCTTTCACATCATTCATGTGAATAACCCAAGCGGCACCCTTCCGCGTCGCTTTTAACATCCCTATACGCGTTGCGTAATAGATCTTTTGGGCAGGTACTCCCAACATTTTAGCGACTTGGTTAACAGAGTAAAATCCTCTTTGATTATCAAACAAGAGTTCGCCATCAAATGTTGACTTTGCTCTTGAGTATTTTTGTCTTCGATATTCGTCTAGGTCTGTTAGGTCAATTGTCCAACGGGTCGAATCCTTATGAGCTTTCAGCTTTTTTTGCTTGATTGCCACATAAATCGCCTGCCGAGTCACATTGTTAATGCGCGCAGCCTCCGTAATGGACACAACTCGTTTGTTGCCTGACTTGAAACCCGCTTCTTCCTTTTCAGAAAAAGGTGTGTCTGTCATATCCATCTTTATTTTCCTCCTCTCATCCGAGAGAACCCACACCAAAGCCAGAGAATATGCGGAGTTTGATAAATCCCATTTCTCGAAACAGATGCTGATTCTCTCATTTAGTTATATTTCTGCCCTTTAAGATAAGTAATTGTTACATAAAAATGAATTGATAGCAACTAAAATATGGCCACTTTTGTAAAAAAACCCGTTTTTAAAGAAGTTTTTAATTGTTTTTGTCAAAAAATTCTTTTCGAATATTGCCAGAAATATTTTATTCGCTTTTTCGATCTAAATCGGGTAGGATCCCGATTTAGGGTTTGTTTTAAGGAAATTTATGCTCTTTTTTCGTTCAAAAACTATTTTGACTCAATCCTTTATTTTTTTCTTTTTCACCTTCTTAGAAGCTCAAATTGCTCCTCCCAATCTGACTAGTGGCGATGCTTATCAAAAAACCCTCGAGCTTTTTTCCGCCCACATCAAATATAAGGAGATGTCCCCTGAAATTGCCAAAAGAGCCCTTATAAACTATCTGGAGGAGTTAGACCCCCTTAAATCGTACCTAACAAAGGAAGAGGTGGCAACCTGGGTCAATCCAACCTCTGAGCTTCTTGATCAGATTGTAGCTGACTTTAATGCCCAAAAATTCACTCAATTTGAGCTAATCTACCAATCTATGCTGGGGGCTATCGAAAGGCGTAATCTTCTAGAGGAGAGGGTTTCAAAGCAAAGTCCCCCTTCAAAAACATTAAGCCCCAAAGAGATCCATGAGGCTGATTGGGCAGCTTCTGTAGATGATTTGCAATACAAGCTCCTAAACATCCATGCCCTTCAGGTTGAGGCGGGTTCAAAGCTTTCCTCAAAAGAGCAGCAGGACCTCTTTTGCCAAAGGGTTACAAAGCGGAGAATCAGCTACGAGAAAAACTTGATTCAATTATCACGCCAGGATCAAAAAAAACAGGCTTTATCGACCTTCCTAAAGGCTGTCGCCTCTTCATTGGACGTTCATACGATTTACTTTACTCCGCAAGAAGCCAAGCAATTTTTAATCCAAGTTCAGCAGCGGCTCTTTGGCATAGGAGCTCAGCTCAGAGATGATTTAAATGGCCTCACTATCGTCGATCTGATCGATGGAGGCCCTGCAAGTCTAGAGGGATCTCTGAAGGTCAACGATAAGATTATTGCGGTCAATCACGAACCTGTCATAGGCATGGATATTACTGAAGCGATTGAGTTGATCAGAGGGGAAAGGGGCACCATAGTGGTCCTAACGGTTTTAAGAGAGAATGTCACCTCCGGCACCACCTCTCAGCGATTTGATATTGAGATTACCCGTGACGAGGTAGTTCTCAAAGAGAGCCGTTATGAGGCAAAAACGATCCCTTATGGGGATGGAGTCATTGGATACTTGGCCCTCCACTCATTTTATCAAGATCCTGTCAATTCGTCATCGACTGACCTAGAACAAGCCATTTTGAGCATGAAGAGCAGTCAAAATCTCAAGGGGATCATCTTAGATTTACGATCGAACTCAGGCGGTCTTTTACCACAAGCTGTTCAAGTGACAGGTCTTTTCATCAAAAGAGGCGTCGTAGCCTCAATCAAGGACTATACCGGGTCAATCAAACGATTGAGAAATCTATCGAACGAGGTTGCCTGGGAAGGCCCTTTAATCGTCCTGATCAATAAAACAAGCGCCTCTGCCTCTGAAATCGTTGCTATGACCCTTTCCGATTATGGACGTGCCCTAGTAATTGGAGATGAAACCTCGTTTGGAAAAGGGTCCTATCAAACATTTACCTTCGAGGGGCACAATCCCGAAAGGATTAATCCTCAGGGAGAATACAAAGTTACAAGAGGTTCTTACTACACCGTGTCGGGAAATACCCCGCAACTTGTTGGAGTGAAATCGGATATCGTAGTTCCAGGGGTTCTCTCTCAAATGGAGATCGGGGAGAGATATTCGAAATACCCCCTTGAAAACGACATGATTACCTCGAGTTTCGAAGATGACCTATCAGACGTTCATCCTCTCTTCAGAATGCGTTTGA
>CAYZDL010000009.1:14438-21225 GCA_964477345.1 uncultured bacterium | reverse complement strand
CTTTGCTCTCGTCGAATCGCTTACAAGAAACTCTAAAGTACGCATTTCTTCTAGTCAAAACTACCAATTTTTTCTTTCCGAAATTACCAATCAAAACCGATACGATCTTGATCCCGGTTTAATTGGTCAATCGGACCTTCAACTCGAGGAGACTGTTAACATCATGAAAGAGTTAATTTTCTATCAATCTAAGGATTGTGTGAAAAGAGACTCTTGATTATACTCCCTGCCTATGCAAGTAAGAACTCGAATAGCTCCATCACCGACAGGCTATCCCCACGTGGGAACCCTTTACATGGCCCTTTTTAACTACATTTTTGCAAAGCATCATGGGGGCAAATTCCTTCTTCGTATTGAAGACACCGATCAAACCCGTTCTAAGACTGAGTATGAAATAGGAACCTATGAGTCGCTCAAATGGATAGGCTTAACATGGGATGAGGGGCCAGATGTAGGAGGGCCCTATGGACCTTATAGGCAATCAGAAAGGACCGAGATCTACCGAAAAGCTGTCTATGGTCTTTTAAGAGCTGGGAAGGCTTACAAATGCTTCACTACGGCCGAGGAACTTGCTGAAATGCGAATGGTCGCACAGAAAACGGGAGGGCGGCAAGGATATGATCGTCGACACCGCAATCTTAGCCAAGAAGAAATTGAGAAATTTGAAGCTCAAGGACGCTCTTTTGTCATTCGCCTCAAGGTCCCTCTGACAGGGGAGGTTGTATTTGAAGATGCCGTTAAAGGGCGCATCTCGGCACCATGCGCTGATATCGATGATCAAGTTTTATTAAAATCTGACGCATTTCCCACTTATCACCTAGCTAACGTGGTCGATGATCATGAAATGGAAATCACCCATGTGATTCGGGGCGATGAATGGATCAGCTCAACACCAAAGCACATTTTACTTTATGAGGCCTTTGGCTACGCACCACCTACTTTTGTCCATATGCCTCTTCTTTTAGGCATGGATGGAAAGAAGCTCTCGAAGAGGAAAAACCCCACATCGGCGTTCTTTTACAAGGAAAGTGGTTATCTGCCTGAGGCATTTCGTAATTTCTTGACCTTGATGGGCTATAGCATGCCGGGAGACAAAGAGATCTACTCGTTAAATGAAATGATTGAACGATTTGATTTGAAAAGAATAGGGATCTCGGGAGCGGTATTTGATATGAAAAAGCTCGACTGGATCAATCAACAATATTTGATCAATTCGATCCCAGAAAATCAGCTTTGGCCTCGGATTCGTGAGTGGGGTTTCAATGATGAATTCATGGGGAAATTGATGCCTTTAATTCACACTCGAATTAAAACGTTTGGCGACTTCATGGATCAGTGCCACTTCTTCTTTACTAATCATCTTCGATATACTAACGAGCTCCTCTGCCCTAAAGGGCTCAAGCCTGAGATTGCTGCTTCGATTCTCCAAACCTTGATCTGGATGATGGATGATCGGGAAAATTGGAGTGGTTCTTCCTTAGAGACCTCTTCAAGAGAGCTATCGGAACTCTTCAATGTAAATTTCAAAAAAGAAATCATCCCTCTTCTCTTTGGAACCTTTATGGCAAGCCATTTTGGCCCACCCCTATTTGATTCTTTTGATCTTCTGGGACAGCATAGAGGCCGTGCTCGACTTCTACAGGCAATCGAATTTCTCGGAGGAATCTCTGGCAAAAAGATAAAATTGCTCGAGGATGCCTACCAATCAAAAGATTTTTCTAATCTTGGCTCGTAATCTCTTCTGATGATACAATGGTGGATCAGGGTTGAGGAGTGTGGCAATTGTCTGTTTCTTTCTCTGAAATGATATAATTTCTTTGACACCCATGTGGAGTGCACGAAGCCATAGTAAGAATGACAAGGATCATGAGTAAGGAAAGTTTTTTTTGCATATTTGTGTACCATAACCCAATAGTGAAAAAAAAGTAAAATGGAAAAAAGTGATACAAAAACCGCTCTTTCGGTCTATTCAAGAAAAAGACCTTTTTATGCGACGATGAGCCATTTGAGGCTCTTGAACCACCCTCGTTCAAGTAAAGAAAATCTTCATGTAACCCTCGATTTAGAGGAGTCTGGCATCGAATATTCAGTTGGATCAAGTTTCGGCATTTTTCCTGAAAATTGTCCAAAAAAAGTTGAGGCGATATTGCTAGCTCTAAGAGCCTCCCCAGACCAAATCGTTTACGATAAGCGAAATGAGGGGTCTATCACTTTAAGAGCTTTTTTAGCTAAAAAAGTTAATTTGCAATCAGTCACGTCGGCTCATTTAAATCTGATCGACGAAAGCCACTCTCACGCCGATATTAAACATATCCTCTCTTCAAAAGAAAATCTTCTTTCTTATACAGCAACCACCGATTTACTCACCTTCATCGAGGATTTTTGGACCCCATCGATTGGATTCCAACGTTTATGTGATGTATGCGCCCCTCTATTACCTCGTTATTACTCAGTTGCTTCATCACAAAAAGTCGTTGGGAATCAAGTTGACCTGATGGTGGCTTCATTCTCTTATAAGGTCGGCAACAAAGAAGAAAAAAGTGTTACTGCTAGTTTTTTTAAAGATCGATGCGTAATGGGACAAACAAAGATCGGGTTATTTCTAATGGATAATCCTCATTTTTCCCTCCCCTCTGATCGGAATACCAAGGTGATCTTGATCGGCCCAGGTACCGGTCTTGCCGCTCTGCGGGGATTTTTGCAGGAAAGAGAAGCTCAAAGTCCGACAATGGGGGGAAATTGGCTCTTCACAGGAGATCGAAATCGTACCACTGATTTTTATTATCAAGAAGAGCTCTTAGAGTGGGAAAAAACCGGGTTTCTTAGACTTTCTCTTGCCTTCTCAAGGGATCAGGAAGAGAAGCATTACGTTCAAGATGAAATGAAGAAGCATGGAACTGATCTTTGGGAGTGGATCGAACAAGGAGCCCATATCTACATTTGCGGTGATGCAAAACGGATGGCAAAAGATGTTACCCAGTCGCTTCATGACATTGCAATCGAGCATGGACGTCTTTCAGAAGAAGAGACGAAAACTTTCTTTCGCGATCTTAAAAAAACAAAACGTTTTTCCCTAGATGTTTATTAAAGTTGCAAATAATCGATGATTTTTCTAGGATGTCCTCCTTCATAAATACTTTCGGAAATCGTCGTGGATGGCGTAATATATTCAGCGGTTGTCACATTTCAAACGTTGGATAGTAAAGAAGTAGGATCTAAAACTTACCATCTCTTTGGCTTGACTTGCCCTCGTGGTGTTGGTTTACTCGACAATAAAGCTCTTATCAAGGCGCTTATGCAACAAGCACCATCCAGCAGCTCTCTCAAACCTCTCAATTTACAATCACTGAAAGAACCTATAATCGGGAAGGGGTGAAAGGAAGACCTTTTATCTATCTTCTGTAAAAAAACAAGGAAAGTATGGAAAACATGGAGCCCAATAGAGATGTTTGTGTCACTTTTTATGATTTCAACAAAAACCCCATTGATGCAGCTTTGGTCACAATTAAATGTAATAGTGAAACATCTGATATAAATTTACTTCTGAGGGTCCAGGCAGCTCTAGGGGGGAATTCATCTTTAGTCGGCGATTTTGTTGTTAAAGAGAAAAAAATCAGCGCTGTCCACGTAGACTATATTCCAGATTCATTCTCTATAAAACCTGCGAGAGCATGTACAAGCTCAACTCAAAAACTAAAAGAAATTTTCCGTTCAGAAATGAAAAGTATGAGCCCCAAAGAGATCCTGACATTTGAAGCTAACGTATTGAAGGAGTTATAATAATGTCAGGATCAACGATAATAGTGTCCTTATACTCTTCTCTTCGCACTAATGAGACTTCCCCAGTGCAGATTGAGCTCAATTCACCAAAAAATATGCTTACTCTTAAAAAGTTCACAAAAGAACAGATGTTAGAACATGTATGTAAAATTTCAGGAGCCGATCATAAACTCCTAAAAAAGAAAGTGAATATTGGACTTCGAACTACAGAGGGTAATGTCTACTATTTTTGCTTGTCCACTCTAGGAAGAGGGACTTTTAATTCAATGCAGACAACTTTCCCAGGGGGCAGACTCGTTCAAGTCAACCCCAAATTTGTTTCTAGTTAACAGTGATAATGCAGAAACATTGTCCACCCTCACCTCGTCCAAATGCGGTTAATCCATCGCCTGAGGTACAGGTGATGCCCACTTGAGTCATTTCAAGCCTCATTACTTCAGCAATGTTTTGACGCATTTCATCAATCTTCTTTTGCATGCGAGGTCGTCTAGCTTCAATTGTAAGTGCTAGATGAACTACTTGGACATTTCCGAGGGTTTTCAGCGCTTCCAAGAGATACTCTCTACTATCGGTGATTTTCTGTTCGTGACACATTTTGATCGCTATCCCCCCTAAGATCGGTACGTGAGTGATCGAGGTAATGGCGTTGCAGATAGCATGATAAGCAATATCACCGTCAGAATCGGCATCCCACCCAGGGACATCGTCGAAGTGGACCCCTGCGATGATGCAACACTTCTCTCCTTTTTCAGCCAAAAAAGCGTGGCTATCTTGCCCAATCCCACTCTTCATAAAGATTTTCGACTCCTTCCTTGTGAATGATCAGGGTATCTTCGTGTCTTATTCCCCATGTTCCAGGAAAATAGAGACCAGGCTCAACAGTGATCACCATCCCCTCTTCCAATACAAATTGAGAATCGGTTTCATGCCACAGTCTTGGGTATTCGTGAATTTCTAGTCCTAATCCATGTCCTGATGCATGTTTAAAATGTTCGTCTAACCCTTCTTCTTTAAATCGCATTCTCATGAACCTATCGACCTCTGCAATCGGCAATCCGGGGCGAATTAAAGCACACCCTTCTTTCTGGACTCCAACCACTAAGTCATGAATTTTTTTGTACTCGGAATCTTCTCCTTGAAAAAAGAACGACCTTGTGAGGTCACTTGCATACCGGTCTTTAAAAACTCCGACGTCGATCAATACGGCCATTTTTTCTTTGAGGACACCGTCGCCCCCTTTGTAATGAGGAATTGCTGAATTTTCACTAAAGGCGATCGTCGGTTGAAAGGCAAGTTTTTCACTTCCGTGTTCACGAGCAAATTTTTCGAAGATCCATGAGGCTTCATCTTCCCTCATTCCCACTCTTAATTGGGCAATGAGGTGGGTGATCGATTTTGCATTCAGGCGTGCCGCCTCTCGAATCAATCCGAGTTCTTTTTGATTTTTTTTGGCCCTTGTCCGCTTTAATAGATCAGATTCTTCAAGCGGGTAGGAGGCAATTTCTCTATAGTTCAATAGTGATATAGTTGTTGGATCGTAGGCAAGTTTCTTAGGTTGCAATGAATCGATAAATTTCTTTTTTGTTTCGAGCTTTTCATCATAGAGCTCAAAATGGGAAAGATCGGTACACCCGTCACGGTAGCGAGAATCGACAAAGAAGGCGGCTCTTCCCATTCCAAAGATGACACTCCCTTTTGAAACTGCCTTCCCAGTCAAGTATTCAATATCAGCAGGTTGATAAGTGATAAAGAGGTGATCTATTTGTTTAAGGGCTTCTTTCAATCCACTGCTCCCACTCTTTATAGGTAAAATGAGATAAGATCCGTTTGCCGCTTGGAGAATAGCGCGGATCGGTCGTCTTCAACAAAGTTTTGATCATCGAAACGATTTCTCTTTCTGACAAGTCTGGACGACAGCGGTAAAAAGAAACAAGTTTTTTTGCGACCGTTTCCCTTTCCATTTTTGGTGAAGTCTCCTGAATGATCGCTTTGACATCGGCAAGGGAAATCTGTTCTGAAATTGCTTCAATGACAAAGGTACATTTTCCAAATTCGCGAATACCGATTCCCATTTGATTTAGAAGAGAGAGTTTCTCTCTCACCTCCTCTGCTTCTGCCGGGGAAAATGAGAGCGTTTCCGAAAATAGTAGTTGCTGCTTATGCGCACCCTCATTATTTTCCATTGCTTTGATCATTCCATCGAAAAAAAGGCGCCCTTGCATCGCTGATAGATCGACAAAGGCGATCGTCTCCTCGGCTTCATGATCTTCGAACAAAGAGATCCCCTTTTCAAAACGGACCAGCGCATATCGATCAAATTTCGCAAGTAGAATAATTTCCTGTTGATGGGGAGGTGTTGACATTGTTGTGGTCAAATTAATTTGATAGTGGAGTGCTGGCTCATGGAACGTTAACGGAGCTTCTGAGAAGTTTTTTTTCTCTTGAAACGATTCGAATGCATGTATTGTTCCAAAATGAGTTCCCAAAGCCTCAAGAACCATTTCGATCATCTTCTCTTCATTCCTAAAACGAACTTCACTTTTTTGAGGATGTACATTGATATCGATAAAATGAGGAGGCAGGGTGATCCACAAGACAAACAATGGGTACTGACCAGAGGAGAGGCGTGTGGAGAAGGCTAATTGTACTGCTTTTGAAACGAGGGGGGAATGGATAGGTCTTTGATTAATAAAAAGGTATTGACCAGTTCTATTGGAACGACTGTTGTTCGGAGTAGAAACAAGACCTCTAATTGTAAATTCCTCTGTGGCAAACTCTATTGATCGCATTTCTTTCTTAAAAGTCTCTCCCAAAATCTGCTCAACAATTCGATCAGCCTCTCCTGTGCTCTTTAGAAGGGTTTCTTCGTGAGAAATCAATTCTATGGCAACTTGGGGGTGAGCTAATGCCAATTTTGTCACCATCTTTACGATTTCGCTAGTCGACGGCCCCTTTCCCTTTTGAAAGGCTTTACGGGCGGGGATATTGTAAAATAGGGACGATACAT
>CAYZDL010000009.1:0-14428 GCA_964477345.1 uncultured bacterium | reverse complement strand
CTGGTTTGCGAGATTGATCTTCTTGTGAAATTACTCTTCCGCCGTGGATGATGACCTTTGTCCCAAATTGAGATCCCTGCTCGCATGTAGTCAATTCAACTTTGGCACATGCAGCAATCGTAGCTAAAGCCTCTCCCCGAAATCCCATTGAAGAAATCTTCGTAAGATCTTCAACATCAGTAATTTTTGATGTAGCATGCCTTTCAAAGGCAAGGAGAGCATCATCACTAGACATTCCACATCCATTATCTGAGATCCGGATTTGGTAGTGGCCTCCTCCATGAATTTCGATTTTTACCCATGTAGCAAGGGCATCAATACTATTTTCAACAAGCTCTTTAACAATCGATGCAGGATTCTCAATCACCTCACCTGCAGCAATTTGATCAATCGTCTTATCGGATAATATGCGTATTTTTGTACCCATGGGACAGAGTATACTCTACCTTCAATTTCCAATCTTGAAAAAAACCGCTTTTAACTCTTAGGTTAAATCATGGGAAAAAAAGAGACGATCTTTATTACCGGGACCTCTTCAGGGATTGGCCGTGCTAGCGCGATTGCTCTTGACAGAGCTGGATTTAGAGTTCTTGCAGGGGTAAGGAAGGCTGAGGATGGATACCTGCTAGAAAAAAATCTCTCAAAAGATAGCCGTTCTCTGATCATCGATGTCACTTGTGAAAAATCGGTTGCAAAAGCAGCTACCGAAGTGATTAACACCGTAGGAGAGGGGGGGCTCTTTGGTCTTTTAAATAATGCCGGTGTTAGTGATTTTTCTCCCATTGAAGCTCTGAATATTAATGATCTAAAGCAGCTGTATGAAACCAATATCTTTGGCGTTCTACGTGTCACACAAGCACTTCTTCCCCCTTTACGTAAAAGAAAGGGAAGAATCGTTAACATTAGTTCTGTTGGCGGGGTAATGACGCCTCCGTTTTTATTTCCTATTTGCTCAACAAAATATGTGATTGAATCATTAACTCAAGCCCTTAAGGAGGAATTAGCTCCTTGGGAAATCGACGTGATTGCGATCAACCCCTCTCACATTACAACTCGTAGTTCCCATTCGATGATGGCGATTGTCAATGAGCGTCTTGCTCATTTTTCAAATGAATGCCGCCTACTTTATAAAGACCGCTTTATTGATTTGATGAAACACTTAACAGAACAAGAAATTCAAAGGGGTAAACCTCCCGAGATTGTGAGTGATGCAATCGTTCTTGCATTTGGGGAAAACCCACCAAAATCCCATTACATTGTGGGTCCTCGCGCGAAATGGATGATGTTTCTTGCCAGGTTTTTACCACAAAAAAATCTGATTAAATTCTTCGACAAGTAATTCCTTTTCACTTAAAATCCACAACGATTACCGGGAGCTTTCATGTTTGCATTGGATTGGGATTTATCTAACTTATTAGAAGGTGCCGCTGCAACACCTAAGGAATTTCACCTTACCCTTGACAAACTTGAGCAAGACATCCAACAGTTTCAAATTGAGCTTCCTGAAATGTTTGGCCCTTACCAACGAATTATGGATTCCCTTTACGAGGCCGAAAGCGTCGTTTGCTGCTTAACTGGCGAGAATACTTCAAACGGAGAAGCCACGCAATTAGAAGCAAGGGTCAACGCCTTACGTGCCGATTTTGAAAAAGTGAAGCTAAAGCTCGATGAAATATTACTCCAACTGCCTCAAGATGAGTACGAAAGAATTGCAACCTCTCTTGGTAAATCTCGTTTTTATCTCGATGAAAGAAGAAGAACCGCCAAACAAAAAATGTCCTTAGACAAAGAGGCTCTTACGAGCGATCTTTCTGTCTCTGGTCTTCACGGCTTAATGACCCTCTATTTTACCTACATGGGAGAAGTTGAGTTTGACATGAAGGGAGAGAAGCTTAACCTGAGTAAATTAGAAAATCTCTTTTATAACCCTGATCGCGTCATTCGAATCGAAGCTCTTCGTACCATGGAACAAGAATTGAAAAAACGTGAGTCTGTTTTCGCACAAATTTTGAATAACTTAGTCGATTTTCGTCTTCGTACCTATAAGGCAAGGGGTTGGGACGACTATCTCCATGAAACTCTTGAAGCAAATCGAACATCAAGAAAGACTGTTGAGGCTATGTGGGCAGCTATTTCGGCTAATAAAGGTCCAATTGTAAAATTCATGAACGCAAAGGCCAACCTTTTGGGGCTTAATTCATTGGGTTATGCCGATTATCGAGCCTCGGTGGGGAAAGGTGATTTTACAAAAATCACCTACGATGAAGCAGCGCAGACGATCATCGATCTTTTTTCACAAGCCTCTCCAAAAATGGGGGCATTTGCCAGAAGAGCTCTAGAAAACAACTGGGTCTCTGCATCGGTAAGCGATACAAAGCGGGCAGGTGGCTTTTGCACGAACCTTCCCGTTTCAAAAGAATCAAGAATATTAATGACATTCGCAGATTCGCTAAGTTCGCAAGGAACTTTGGCTCACGAGCTTGGGCATGGATTTCACAACGAGGCAATGAAAGATTTGCCGGCTCTGATGAGAACTGTCCCCTATAATTTGGCAGAAACTGCTTCGACGATGTGCGAAATGATGATCCACGATAATGCGATTCGAAATGCAAAAAATAATCAGGAAAAATTGTTTCTTCTAGATGAAAAATTGACCGATTACATGATTTTTAGCATGGATCTTCATTCTCGATTCCTTTTTGACTGTGCTTTTCATGAAGCAAGAAAAAAAGGATTTATCACCCCCTCTGAAATTTCTGAGATGATGGTCGATGCTCAAAAAGAAGGTTTTGCAAATACACTTGATGATTATCTTCCCCATTTTTGGGCCTTCAAGATGCATTTTTACCTAACAGAGGCACCCTTTTACAACTGGACCTATACATTTGGATATTTATTTAGTTTAGGGGTTTATGCTCATTTGCGTGCTAGTGGATCTTTTGAGGATAAGTACATCGCCTTACTCCAAGACTCAGGATCGATGAGTGCCGAAGAGCTTGCGAAAAAACACCTTGGGGTCGATCTCACTCGGATCGACTTTTGGCAAGGTGCCATAGACTGGTTGAACAAGGATATCGAAGAGTATCTTCGACTTGCCCTCGCTCAAGAACGGAACGGTTAAAACGCTTCTTGCTCGATTTTGACGATAAACTTTGGATTAATCCTCACACTTGGCGCAAAGGGGTTGTTCATTTCATTATGATTAAGTTCGATAAAGAGTCCTTCAAAGATTTCCAATTTAGCCAAAAATGCCTCTATTAGGTATCGCTCGGTAAACTCTTTTTCATACTGACTTCCGTCAGACATTGTGATGATGATTTTTTGCATATTTTCTTTATTTAATTATTTTTCTTATTTGTAGATCTTTTGTACCACATAAGTTTGTTCCGATTCAAGTGCGGGAAAGCCCTGAAAACCGAAAAATCGACTAAAATTCATTGATGAGATAGGTTCAATATTGCAAGAAAGTAAAAATTAGAATATCCTTCCGTGTTATGAGGATACTTTCTACATTGATAACACTTGGAGGGCTTGGATATGGCGCCTATTGGGCCAATCTGAATTACCCGGAGCTGCGTATTAAGGCTATGGAATATGTCAACAGCGGCAGCTTCCATACCCTTGAGGCGAGATTCACCGCTCAGCAGATCATGGACATCAATAAAAAGACCCTCTTGAAAGATGAGAGGCACCATTTTTTGGAGCCCATCGTGAAATTTTCCCCTTATCTTCTAATGGAAGTCAAATACACTCACGGAGAACATGGAACTGGCGAAGGTGTGATTCTGTGGGATCTACTCGAAGGGGAAATGGTTCTTAACACCAATTTGTGGGAAAAAACTCACGGATTTTCTGACTGCATCACTGCTGGTCTTGAGAAAAACGAATTCAGAATCGTCAATGCCCTTGCCGAAAAAGGGGGAATTCTCGATAGGGAATCGCTCTTAAGGATTTTACAAGTAGAAAATGATGTGTTAGGTGGTTGGCTAAACAATTGTAGGCGCAAAAAACTTGTTGTTCAACAAGGCAATCAATACCGTCTTCATTTACAACGACCAAAACTTGCCGTACGCCCCGAGACAATTATCGATGATCGCCTAGTCACTAAGTCATATAAGTCGACCGAGCGTCTTCCTAAACGGTTTTCGCAAAGCCAGATCAAAAGGATTGCCGAATCAGCCTTTGGGCAAGACTTTGCGATTAGGCACACATTGGACGTCTATTTACCAATCTACTGTATCACTATCGAAAATCCCGATGGATCAGTCCACTCTTCCTACTGGAATGCCATTAATGGCCATCAGCTCTTATTTACATCCCTACTTGATTAAACAACCGACCGCACCCCTATTCCTAGAGGTGGGTCAAGTAAGCAATTAATAATAAAATTATTATGAAGATTGACAGAATCTGAGTTGCAAAAAACTCAGATTCTAAAGAATCGCCTACATTTCAGCAGGGCCTTCACCTGAACCGCTCTTCTTTTCTCCTGTAGGAGAGTCCATCCTACTAAATTTTCTGGCAGGCAACGCAGCGCCTTCATTTGCTCTGGTCATTTTTGCCAAACGACGTTGAATAGCACTTACTTTAACATCACCTTCCGAATGAAAATTTAATTCTTCAGCAACTTCTCGTCTGCGAGAGGCTGGAGCTTCTAGTTTAACTGGCTTAAAACGCGAATCCATAGGGTATCGAACTGATCCATTTGGCAAGAGTTGTAATACGGACATCCCCTTGCTGTCAATCCAAGCACTTCGTCTCTCATCCCAAGACACTGCTCCAAACATTCTATTTTTTGGTGTAGGAGGAGCGATAGGAGGCCTCCGAACATCAATACTTTTCATTGCCAATGCCATTTTCTCGTCTGTAGAAACATCGATTTGAGCTTTAACCTCCGTCTGTTTAACCTCAGTCTCGGGATGTATTATTATAATACTAGTTGTAACTAATTTTACTGCATTCATAACATTCTCCTATTTATTATTTATTCTTATATTTTTAACAAAATTGTCGAATATGCTACTCGAGAGATTAGTTGAATGCAAGAACGAAAAGTTCTGCAAATTACTATTGAGTGGAAGTGCAAACTTGTGTTTAATGAAGGAACTCAGTATACTGGCTTCACCCTGCTTTGCTAGCAGAGGCGACCATTGTCAAATGGTCCCCATGGTATGGAAAGATGGCTGAGTGGCCGAAAGCGCTTCCCTGCTAAGGAAGTATACCCCTTAAAGGGTATCGAGGGTTCGAATCCCTCTCTTTCCGACAGTTTAAACTGTGTTTGGAAACTGAAAACGTGGGTTCATCAAATGTCCGAAAAATTCCAGCCTACTCTCCCTCAGTCTAAAGAATCAGAGATGATGGTTCTGGGATGTATGTTGACAAGCTCCAGCGCCCTCAGCATTGCTTCCGATGCCCTCAATGAAGACGATTTTTATTATCCAGAGCACAAGTCAATCTTTTTTTCACTCAAGCTTGCTTTTACCAGTGAAAAGCCCGCCGATGTTCACTTGATCGCAGAAAACCTCAAGAATCGCGGAAAATACCAGGAGGTGGGCGGAGTCGCCTATCTTACCACTCTTGTCCAGTTTGTCGGAACATCCGCTTATGTTGAAGAATATGTCGATATCGTGAAGAAAAAAGCGATTTTGAGACAGATGATCCATGCCTCAAAAGAAACAGAAAAGAGAGCTCTTACCGGTCCTGATGATGTCTATTCAGCACTCGATGAGGCACAAGAACTCTTCTTCAAAATTAGTCAAAAAGCCAATTCAACGATTGGTGTTGAGATGAAGGATATCTTGTCGGGCGTCAAGGCTACGACACAACTTCCCTACCTAAAAGAATTACAACAAAAACAAGAACTTTTTCATCAGCATGATGGGAATCTGCCTCTGATTACTGGGATTTCCACAGGATTTTGTGATCTCGATCGACTCACAAACGGCCTTTCCCCTTCTAACCTGATTATCATCGCGGGTCGCCCTTCAATGGGAAAGACAGCGATCGCTCTAAACATGGCTCAATATGTGGCCGTAGAAAAAAATGTTCCCGTTGGGATCTTCTCTCTTGAGATGATGGCTGAAGAGCTTTTGCACCGAGTCATTTGTTCACAGGCCGAAATCGAGTCGGAAAAGCTCAAAACAGGGTCTCTCGATGGATATGAATACCAAAAAGTCGTCGAGGCAGTCAATCGCTTGAAAGAGCATACGATGATCATCGATGACCAGCCAGGCCTTAAAATCACTGACCTAAGGGCCCGTGCCCGCCGAATGAAAGAAGTCCATGGAATTGGATTTCTCGTCATTGACTACCTACAACTCCTTTCAGGGGCCAAGGGGTATTACAATTCAGATAACCGACAAAATGAGATCTCGGAAATCTCCAGGATGCTCAAAAATCTCGCCAGAGAACTCGAAATTCCGATCTTGTGCGGCTCGCAGCTTTCTAGGAAGGTTGAAGAGAGAGCAGGCCATAGGCCAATGCTCTCTGACTTGCGCGAATCAGGATCGATTGAGCAGGATGCCGACATCGTTATGTTGATGTTTAGACGCGATTACTACAATCCGAACGACAAGCCCGGCATGGCCGAAGTGATCATCGCCAAGAACAGGCACGGCCAGGTAGGCGATGTCCAACTCACCTTCCGAAAAAAGTTTGCTCAATTCAAAAACTATATTCAAGAGGGCAATTCCGATTCCTCAGAGAGCTCGAACCGCTCAGCCTACTCAGCTTTCACCCCTTAGGCTGATCAATTTTTCACAAAGTAATTATTTAAATTTACGTAATTTTCCCTCTTGTGTATAATGCGCCACAACCAAGGAGCTTTATGTCTTCCGTTAAGAAAAAACGCAAGCTGAAGATGAATAAGCATAAGCGTAAGAAGCGCAGTCGCAGAGACCGTCATAAAAAATAGTTAAACTATAGGTAACCCTGATGTGGACTTATCCGGAGCCATTCGATGTAATCGTTGTGGGTGCTGGCCACGCAGGGTGCGAGGCGGCCCATGCTTCAGCCCGCATGGGCGCCAAGACGCTCTTACTTACCATGAATCTCGATACCATCGCGAAGATGTCGTGCAACCCTGCAGTAGGGGGAACGGCCAAGGGACACATTGTCCGTGAAATCGACGCTTTGGGGGGGATCATGGGTAAGGTGGCAGACCGAACTGCTATTCATTACCGAATGCTTAATCGATCAAAGGGACCAGCTGTCTGGTCGCCCCGGTGCCAATCTGACCGGGCTCGCTACTCGATCGAAATGAAACGAGTTCTTGAAAACACCCCCAATCTTTCCTTAATGCAGGGGACAACAATGCACCTCTTGATTCAAGGGGAAAGGGTTGTTGGCGTTGAGACTCAAGAAGGAATCGCCTATTTAAGCAAAAGTGTTATTATTTCTTCAGGAACCTTCATGCAGGGTTTGATTCATATTGGTGATATCAATTTTGCAGGGGGGCGAGCTGGGGATAAACCATCCGTGGGCCTTTCGGCGCAGCTAAAAGATCTTGGTTTCTCTCTGGGGCGTCTAAAGACGGGAACTCCGGTCCGAATTAATTCAAGATCGATCAATACATCAGTAATGGAAGAACAGCCTGGTGATGAAGGAGTTGCTTTTTCGTATGATGAACCCGAACCTCGTCTTCCGGAGCTTTCCTGCTGGATTACCTATACGACAAAAGCAACGAAAGAGATCGCTCTAGAACACCTTTCTCGATCGCCGATGTATTCAGGGAAAATTCAATCGGTCGGCCCCCGTTACTGCCCTTCCTTTGAAGATAAAGTGGTCCGTTTTGGCCACCGCGAAAGGCATCAAATTTTCCTTGAGCCTGAAGGGCTTTCAACAAACGAAATGTACGTAAATGGGATTTCGACATCGCTTCCTTTCGATGTGCAAGTAGCGATGATTCGCTCAATCACCGGAATGGAGAATGCCGAAATCATCAGACCTGGCTACGCAATCGAATATGACGTGATTACAAGTGGTCAAATGAAACTTTCATTAGAGACTAAGACTATCGAGGGGCTCTATCTTGCCGGGCAAATCAATGGAACTACTGGTTATGAAGAGGCTGCTGCTCAGGGGTTGATTGCCGCCATCAATGCTGTGAGAAAGATTCGGGGAGAGAGTTCTTTCATCATCAAGCGGTCAGAAGCCTATATTGGAGTCATGATCGAAGAGATCGTTTCGAAAGATCTCAAAGAACCTTACCGGATGTTTACAAGTCGTGCCGAACACCGTCTTCTTCTTAGGCAAGATAATGCCGATCTCCGTTTAAGACAATATGGTTACGAGCTGGGATTAATCGATGAGGCCCGGTATGAAAAATTTTGCCAGAAGAGAGATGCTATCAACCAAACCATCGCCCACCTAAAAGGAGTAAGCAAATATTTCGAGGGAAAGGTCCACCCACTTTCCTCCTTGCTTAAGCGGCCTGATTTTAGCTACAAACAGCTCCAAGAACTGTATCAAGAGTCGGTCTATGATCTTCCTTTTGAGGTAACCGAGCAAATTGAAATTGAGCTTCGGTATGAGGGGTATATTGAAAGACAAAGCCGTGAAATTAAAAAGCTTGAACAACTAGACCATCATTCGATCCCACTAAGTTTCGATTACGACACCGTAGTTGGCTTGAGCAATGAAGCCCGGCTACGATTAAAGAAAGTTAAGCCCGATCACTTGGGACAAGCGTCTAGACTTGAAGGGATTACATCTGCCGATATTTCGATCCTCTTGATTGCACTTTCTTCATAAATATCTTCTTTGCTTCTTTTTATTTAAGGAGCCAATTGTATGACTTTTGCTGAGCGGATCGTGAAGATTTTTATTCCCTTTGTCTTAGGGTACTTTATTTCGAACTATTTCCGAACAATGACCGCGGTGCTTTCCCCCTTCATTGAAGATGATTTAGGCATCTCCCCAATCAAAATGGGGATGATTATATCGACTTATTTTCTTTTTTTCGCTCTCTCGCAAGTTCCTGCGGGGGTCTTTACTGATAGGTACGGCCCAAGGCGAGTTCAGGCAGTTTTATTCTTCATTGCTGGTGGAGGATCGATCCTCTTTGGTTGCGTCAATAGCTCTATCTTTCTAACCTTAGGATTATTAATGATCGGTTTTGGAGTTGGAGGAGGATTAATGATTGCCTTTGCAGCCAACCGTATCTGGTTCAATAATGAAGAGCTCCCAATGCTCAACAGTCTGATCTTTGGCCTTGGAAGTATCGGAGCCATCATGAGCGCTTCACCCACTTTGGCATTCGTGAATGCCTCCTCATGGCAAACTGTAGCCATCACCCTTGGGGTCATTACACTTTTAATCGCAATTGGAATTTTAGCTTTAGTCCCTGATCCTAAAATGCATACAGATCATCTCGCATTTATAGAACATTTTAAAGGACTAAGGGTAATCTTCCAGGATCGGTATTTTTGGAAAGTCACCCCTCTTCTTTTAACTTCGCTGGGTTCACTTTTAATCATGCAAAGTTATTGGATTTTTCCTTGGATGGAATATGCAGGAGAGGTTTCACGGGAAAAAATTTCACTTCTTCTTCTCGTAATTGGAGTAGTTTTAGTCGCTGCAGCCCCTATCACTTCTTTTATCGTCTCTCTCTTCTCTCGATTTAGAGGAAATCTTGAGTGGGCCATGGGAATTGGTGTTGCTATTTCGATTCTCTCCCAAGTAGTCATCGTTTTAAGAATATGGCCCGATAGTTATCTTTTGTGGTCGATATTTGCCTTTTTTAGCTTTATCCCTCTACTAGGTTTTACGTCGATTACTCTACACTTCCCTAGTGAATACGCTGGTCGCTCATCGACAGGTGTTAACCTGATTGTCTACGCCGGCACTTTTCTACTCCAATGCCTCTTTGGATTAGTTTCACGATCAAGCATTCTCCTCTCTTTTTGTTTGATTATCCTTCTCCAAATAGCCGCCTTGATCTGGTTTTGCTTTGGAAAGGTGGGAAAGTATGGATGAAAAAACCTCACACTCAAAATCACTGGTTCTCATTAGTGATACGACATTTTACCCCATCTATTTTAAACAAAAGCTTGCGGACGACTATACCGTAACGCCTCTTGCGGCGAGCGGTTTTGAAATTACCGACTTAAAATACATATTCTCAGATCTGGTCGTCATAGATGAGAAGCCGTTTGGGGAAAATCTTTTCCGCCTCATCACTGAAATTCGTCGTACAAATCACTATCAAGACAAGCCAATTCTCGTCATCACAGGAAAATTAAAAAAAGCTCATATCGATCGTCTTATCAAAGCAGGGGTGAACGATTTCCTCCGCGAACCTCTCGAAGACAAAGAGATTCTCGATAAACTAAAAAATGTCGGAAAATACCATGAAATGAGTGCAAAACTTCATTCTCTTGCGGGGAAAATGACCCCAATGAGCAAGGAAAAAACCAGAAGTTTGAAAAATCGATTCCTACTAAACCGCTACGCGCTGGATCCGATCAAAAAAAAACTTCAAGAAGGTGGGTACATCTCTGTCCTGGCTCTCTGCATCGATCAGGAAAATCTTCTCACAGAGGCGATTTATGAAGAGATGTGTCATTTTGTTAGAGCCGCCCTAGCCAGTGAGGATCTCCTCTTTGCACTTAACTTAAGTCATTTTTTAATTATCTTAGATGAAACCTCTGCAAAAAAAGGATTAATGATTGCAGAAAGACTGAAAAATGATGTATTATCCCGAAGCTTCGGAGATGAGCAATTTACCCTCTCAATTGGCTTGTGTGCGCAAAAACGCCCCCCACACACTTCGATCAATGAAATGATCAACGATGCCAAAAACGCCGCTCTGAAAGCTAAAGAATCGGGTAATTGCATAAAAATGGGATGATCTAAATGAATAAAATTCTCCTCACTTTGGCTCTTGCGATAGCCCCGCTCTTCGCTCAAAACGACGATTCCAGCGGGGAAGAGAAGATGATCCTTTCAGACCAATCAAAAAACATGTTCGCCAAAGAAAATAAGACTGCTTCTCAAGCAGTCACAAACGCAATCACAAAAGAGCAACTTGCAAATCTACAAAAAAAGGATCTAGCAGAGCAGGCACGTCAAGCAGCTCCAGCAGCATCCAACGGCTCTTCTGACATCATGATCGTCGATCCGAATGTTGTCGCCAAAGACTGGACCGATGCCTTCAATGCCTTAGGCGATCTTAAACAAAGTAACCTTACCTTCGTCCTCCGCGATCAATCGACAATCACCAATGTCAATCGTGTAGAAGCAATGCCAGGAGGTTATCTGATGCTTTTCACCCTAAAAACTGTCCAGGGGATCAAGTACCGCATCGTAAAGACAGGAGACATCATATCCCTCGAGACACGATAAATCTCCTCTTATTTGACTCCAAACCGATTCATGAACAATTATTGCTTGAAGAAGCCCTTTTGCGCACCGATCATCAAAATTGGATGATCCTCAACACAGGATCTTCCGACGCCATCGTCATGGGTCTTTCCTCATCACCAGAAGAATGGATCGATCTACCGCAAATTAAAGCTAGCCCCGTCCCCATTCTTCACCGTTGTTCGGGAGGTGGTACTGTCTATGTTGACGATAACACTCTTTTCGCCACCTTCATTATGAGTAGACACTCTCTCCCTATTGAACCCTTTCCAAAATCGATCTTACACTGGACAGCCGATTTTTATCGCAATGCTTTGGGTCTCGATCTCACTCTAGTTGAAAACGATTACACCCTCAGCAATAAAAAAATTGGCGGTAATGCACAGTATCTCAAGAAAGAGAAATGGCTACATCATACCACCTTTCTTTACGACTACGATCCAAAAAAGATGAATCTCCTCCTCAACCCGAAAAGACAACCCGACTACCGAAATGGGAGAAACCACGACGACTTTCTGACTACCTTAAAATCCCACCTGACGAAAAAAGAGTTTTGTAACAATATTATCCGCTATCTAAATACCCTCTTCGACGTAAAGATCAAACCGATCCCTTCATCATTCCCTGCACATCGAATATCTACATCACTATACCTATCTTAGAACTACTTAATCATCGTTCTCAGGAAGGCCGAATTTCAGCTTGAAATATTCTTTGGAGACCTGGTGGCCCACATCGGCAATCGATTGGGTAAGAGGGATCTTCTTGGGACAAACTTGAACGCAGTTTTGCGATTTTCCACACTCAGAAATGCCCCCTTTTTGCATCATGCGCAAGAGTCTTTCTCTCTTGAGGTTTTTACCAATGGGTCCCGCATTGAAGAGCTTTACTTGATTGATCGTTGCAGCTCCAACAAATGAAGAGCGATTATTCACCTGAGGGCACGCCTCAAGGCAACAACCACAGGTCATGCAAGTTGATTCCACATACATCGCCTCCTGCTGGTGTGGAGGGATGGGAGAACCAAAGGTTTCTGCATGTAGCTCTGCTGTGGGCACCCATGCTTTGATCTCTTTGAGGGATTCAAACATCGATGTTCTATCGACGACAAGATCCCGCACTAAAGGGAACTTCGAAAAAGGGGCCAAAGTAATTTTAGTATTGCCGCTTTTCTTAATGATTTCGTCTACAAGAGCGGTACAAGCTTGCCTTGGAATTCCATTGATCAGTATCGAACATGAGCCACACACTTCTTCCAAACAGGCCATTTCCCAAACGACAGGCTCAACCTTTTTCCCCTCTTTTGTCACAGGGTTTTTCTGAATTTCCATCAAAGCTGAAACGATATTTAATCCATCGGCACGTTCAAGCTCAAACTCTTCCCAAAACTGATCTCCGGGAACTCCACGAAATATTTTTAAGGTAAAAACACCTTTTGTTGATCCGTTCATCTGCAATATTCCTGTTCTGTCACTAGGGGGATTTTTTCTGGCATGTTTTTGAGCTTTGGTTTTACTTTGTGAGCCTTCGTATAATCTCTTTTTATAGGGTCAAGATGTCGAATGTCAACAGGTAGATACGAAATCACTGGCTCATCCTGGTTCGGATCATAAGAAACAATCGTCGTCTTTAGCCAATTTTCATCATCCCGCTCAGGAAACTCTGGTTTATAATGAGACCCCCTAAATTCATCACGCATCTTTGCTGCTTTAGCAATACAAAGCGCCATATCGAGCATGTATTCAAATTGATTGGCAAACTGATAGGTTTGATTCAAAATGGGGCCCCTATCATCTAAACTGATATTTTTTGCTCGCTCTTTGAGTTCTTTTATTTTCTCGATCGCTTGGGAAAGACCTCTATTGCTCCTCCTGACAGTGCATTCGGCAATCATAATATCGGCAAGTTCATCATGCAATTTATGAACATTTTCTCCTCCATCTCTTTCAAGAAGATCTTGTTTAATCGCAGCTTCTCTTGCTTCTGCCTCTTCGAAAATTTTATAAGAAATAGTCTCATACGGTTTTTCCAGCAAAGTAGCAAAACGATCAACCTCGTTAGCGGCTACCATTCCACTATAAATGCACGACAATAATGAGTTGGCACCTAGTCGGTTGGCCCCGTGATAAAGAAAATCGCACTCACCTGCGGCAAACAATCCTGGGATGTTCGTCATATGTCTAAATCTTTCTGCCCGGTCAGGATCACCCGTTGCAGGAAAGTCTACCCAAATTCCCCCCATTGTATAGTGAACCGCCGGGAAAATTTTCATCGGAACCTTGCGTGGATCTTCACCTGTGAACTTTGTGTAAATGTCGAGTATCGATTCTAGCTTATGATGAACCGAGGGATCGAGATGGGTCAAATCAAGGTAGACTTGCCTCTTTCCCTCAATTCCAAGTCCTGCCTCGACGACATTGATAATCTCTCTAGACGCAACATCTCGAGGAACAAGATTTCCAAAAGCAGGATAAAGTTGTTCTAAAAAGTACCATGGTTGACCTGTTTCGCCACAAACCACATGGGCTCCATCAGGTCCCATTACCTTTTTTGACGAATCTCCATAGACCCATATGCGGCCTCCTTCCCCACGTGCCGATTCAGACATCAACCTTAACTTATCGACACCAGGTATAGCTGTAGGATGGACTTGAATAAATTCAGGATTCGCAATTTTCACCCCTTGGCGAAAAAGGCGACCATTGGCAGCACCGGTACAAATCGTCGAATTAGTCGAGTACTTAAAGATCATCCCATTTCCACCTGTCGCAATGACAACACCATCAGCTTTAAGAGAAATGATCTGCATGGTAAATAAATCAGTTATCACGATACCACGACAAACCCCATCGTCATCGATAATTGTTCGATTAAATTCGTGATGTTCGAATTTTTGGATCATTCCCATAGTTTCATAACGACGAACCCTTTCATCGAGAGCATAAAGTAATTG
This sequence comes from uncultured bacterium, assembly GCA_964477345.1. Taxonomy (GTDB): domain Bacteria; phylum Chlamydiota; class Chlamydiia; order Chlamydiales; family 2-12-FULL-49-11; genus JAJZEO01. The sequence continues at coordinate 114 of CAYZDL010000009.1, read as the reverse complement.
CTGACCCGTAGAGGCCCCTGCAAAAGCAGTTCGTTTATAGAGCGTTCCCCCAAAACGACGAAAATCGATCGAGCCATCTTGTTTTCTATTAAAAGGAACTCCCAATCGATCAAG
>CAYZDL010000008.1:35217-62946 GCA_964477345.1 uncultured bacterium | reverse complement strand
CATAGGGGGATCCATAAACCTGAATGTCTGCGACTCCATCGACAGTGCCAATCTGCTGTCCTAAAAAGCTATATCCATATTCGTAGATTTTTGAAGGGGCGATGATGGGGGAGTAGACGACTAAATAGTAGATCGGAGTGTCCGAAGGGTTGTATTTAACGTAAGTGGGATTTTGAGGAAGGTCTTTGGGAAGTTGGGCCAACGCTTTTTGAATCGCTTGCTCGGTTTCCTGTGCGGCAATGTTGATGTCGATTTCAAGGTGAAACTGAAGAACAATCGTTGAAGTCTCATAAGTATTAGAAGAGGAGACATATTGTATCCCCTGCATTAACATAAACTGTCTTTCAAGAGGGGACGAGATCAACCTTGCAATTTGGTCGGGGCTGGCTCCAGGATAATTTGTGGTGACTTGGATGACTGGAAAAGCAATTTGGGGCAAACTTGAGACAGGGAGGCGATTATACGAAATGAGGCCGAATGTAATCAAAGCGATCATCGTAAGGGTTGTAAATACCGGTCTTATGATAAAAGGTTTAGAGATATTCATAGTTTACCCTGATACTTAGGTTGATTTGCAATTTTACATTCTATCCCGGGGCGAACATCGAGTTGTCCTTCGGTGATAACAATCTCTCCGGGCTTCACACTATCATTCACAATTTGAACTAGATCGCCTACCTGTTCGCCCACCTGGACTTTCCGGAGTTCAGCCTTGTGGTCTTTGTTGATTACAAATGTATATTGACCTACTTGGCCGATTTGTACCGCAGTTTCGGGAATTAAGATCGCATTTTCGATATAAGTGACGATCAAATTTGCCTGAATAAATTGCCCAGGCCAAAAAATTGAATCTTCATTTTTTATTTGGGCTCTAAGAGGTATCATGCCTGTATTGGCTCTAATTTCGTTGTCAACAAGAAGCAAACGGGCGGTAAAGTTTTTCCCCGGACATTCTGGAAATTCTATTTCGACATCGAGCCCTCGATCATTAAAATACCGGGCGATTTTTAGAAAATCGCGCTCTGGTACAGAGAAATCGATAAAAATTGGATCGATTTGTTTAATGACGAGCATGCTTACGCCATCGTTCGTAATTAAATTCCCCTTGTCGATCAATTTTTTCCCTGTAACTCCGGGAAAAGGGGCTTTGATAAAACAGTAGTCAAGATCGATTTCAGCTAAACGTATTTCTGCATCTTTTTGCATCACCATCCCTTCAGAATCTGTCATGTCACTTTGATACTTGATGAAATCGAGTGTGGAAACATAATTGTCAGGGAGAAGAGTTTGATATCTAGAGACCTTTTCAGCTGCATATTGCAATTTTGCTACGGCTTGAAGTCTCTCAGCAATCGCTTTTTCTAAATTAGCCTCGTAAGGCCTTGGATCGATAGTGAAGAGCAAATCGCCCTCATTGACAAACTGCCCTTCTTGAAAATGAAGCTCCATGAGGCGCCCTTCAACCTGCGCTTTAATTTCTGCAGAATTGTAAGCGACAAAGTGACCAATGCCGCTGATCATTAGAGGAATCGGCTTGGAGATTGCATACTCAGCATTCACGTTTGCAGTAAACTTCTTCTCTTCTTTGTCTTTTTTCGTGCAGCTTACCAGTAATAGTAGGGGTAATAGATACCTAATCATTTCCTTCCTCCATAGTCCAAGGACATGCGTTAGCAAGCACTCCTGTTGAAAAAGCGATATCGATCATCGCCATAAAATAGTTTTTTTGTGAGAGAGCATATTTTGCCCGAGCATCCGATAAATAGGCTTGAGACGATAACAGATCAAGAATATCAACGATTCCCATCTTGTACCTCTCTAACATGGCGTCAAATTCGACTTGGGCGGCATCTAGATAGCTTTTAGTGTCGACGATTTCTTGTTTTGCCATCACGTAGTTATTATGAGATTGCTTCACTTGCCGAAGAACAGTTAATTCCATATCTCGGTAGCTGGCGATCTTCTCTTCGAGCTCTGACTGCGCTACTTTGATTTGGTTTATATAGTAAAAACCTGTGAAAATCGGAAGGGTGAGATTTAATTGAACTACGTAGTTGCCCCCATCGGTTGTATTGTTGCTATACCATTGTTGACCTGCTTGCCCTTGTAGATTGATTTTTGGATAAAGATCGGTCTTTGTTTTCTGCACATGGGCCTCGAGGGCTAAAATATCAGCTTTTGCTGCTTGTAAGTCGGGTCGTTTTGTTTTTGCAAGGTCGATCAATTGATCGATAGAGTAGAGGGGAGCTTCTATAAAAGCTTTATCAGGGAAAGATCCGAGCTGAAACGAAACGGTTGCAGGTATACCCAGGGCACTGAGCAAATCGACGAATCTATTTTGCACTGTCGCTACTTGAGAGGTGAGACCAACTTTCTTTTGAAGAAAATTGGTTTTTGCCTGCAACATATCGGTCTCGTCGAATATTCCTGATACAGTTTTTTCTCTAGCGGCCCTAAAAGTCTCTTCTGCATTGAGAAGATCGGCTTCATCAGCCTCTAAAAGAGATTTAGCGTAAAGGTAGTCGTAGTAAGTTGCAGCCACCTTTTGCATGACTGTTTGCACTTCTTCGTTGTGCGACCAGTTGGCCTCTTGAAGAAGTTGAAAAGCGTATTCTGTTTGGTAGCGTCGTTGGCCTGAGTCCCAAAGTAAATAGTTAAAAGTCACTTCAGGGCCATACTGTTGTGCTTGGGTCAAAAAGAGTTTATCGCTAAAGACACTCGCTTCCCTTAACACCCAGTAGTTCCCGGTGAATCCAATCGTTGGCAAATAATCAGACATCGAAGAGGAGTAGCCTGCAGCACGCTCTCTTGCTTCTTCCCAACTTTTTCTAGTGTCAGGGGAGTTATTCAAAGCGATGTCGAATAGATCACCGAGTGAAATCGAATCTTCTTCAGAGGGAATTTGAAGTGAAGCCATTGGATCGACATCTTCAATTTTTTTTCTTTCTTTGGTGGAAGGGCGCCAAACTTTATTCGAAGCAGTCGGAGCGTATTTGTAGGGAGTTGTGAAAGGATTCCTCGAGCAACCAATGAAAATGAAGGCTAAAAGTAGATGTAGGCCCCATCGATGACAATGCAAAATCTGATCCACCCGCGCAAAGACGATAAATTCGCACCATATGAATCTTAAGAATTATTTGTCAAACTTTCAGAGTTTCCAACTAGAAATAAAGTAACTCCCGCTTTTTTTAGAGCGCGAACCACTTTTTCATCGATCTTCTGATCTAACATGACCACACCACATTTTTTTCCATTACTCCTTGCAAGTTCACAAAAGTAACTTAACGATGAATCAGTTGGATGCTCAATTACATCATCGACCAAGCCATTTTGGGGAAAGTAGAGGAACGAATCGATACAAGACTCTTTGGAATTACTCTTAAAAGCTTTGGAGAATTTTGTAAATCTTAGATGGATTTTCGATTTGGGCAGAGAGTTCCTAATGACTTGTGCTATTTCCTTAGAAGGGGCAAGAAAATGAATCTGCTCTGAAACCTCATATCTATTGGCTAGAGCGAATACAGAAGCATAAGCGAAATCATTTTTCAGATCGAGCAAAACTAGCCTATTTGCACTCAATTTCATTTGCTTAAAAATCTCTTCTAATTTCGGAATCGTATGTTTAAGGCCATCTCCGCTGCATAGTGGATGATTCATCAGTTCGCTATAAGTCAATGCAGAAATTATGAGTTTAGGAGACCCCTGACAGATTCTCTCTATCGAATCATCATGGGCTAAGACGGCTATCTTGTCTTGTGTTAGCTGGATATCGACCTCAGGGATATGGCCCTTCATCCAGCATTCATGAATAGCAGCAAGGGAGTTTGGTTGAAATTTACAATTTCCTGCTCTATGGACTGCAATCAGAATTTCCTTCGCCATACAAAATCCCCATTTTATTGTATTCTATTCGAGTAGGAGAATATTGATGTATGTGACTTAGGTTAATTACCTATTGCCCTAATAGGTTTTGGGAAATGGGATGGGCTATAATTAGAGATCTTTCCTGAGAATACCTTCCACCATCCGTTTATGACCTCCCATTTAGTAGGATCTTCTTTGTATTTATCAGGGTGGTATTTGGCGGCTAAAAATTTGTAGGCTTTTTTATACCCCTCTGATGAGGTTCTATCTAATTTGTGCTCATCTATAAGTTTATCAACAATCTGTTTGAATTTCGGATAGTTATCGGGGATAACGATACTATCGGGGTTTCCTCCCAGAACGTGGTCTCGAATTTCGGAGGAACTTAAAAATGTCTGGAACACTTCGTTTAGTTTTTGAGGTGTGCGGTCATTATGTTCCTCTAGGTGGTTTCCGCATAGAAAGATGAGGGTTTCGAATCGTCGCTCTTGAAGTACTCGATCCTTTTGGTCGTCCAAGTCAATCGTGATAATTACCTTCCCATTGATAGCAATCCCTGCAATGTTCTCTTTCCCTTTCAATTCTCGTGAAATTTTCCATGCGTAGAAAATTTTTCGTGCAAACTCATGAATGACTAAAATAAGCCCAGTTAAGGGGATCATTTCTACGATCCCTCGAACGATGTTTTTTGCAAGATCCCACTTACGTATCTCAAAAAGATGGGTACCAATCCGATCATAATCAGAAGGGGACTTAAAAAGGTGATAAGTTGCACATACTGCTCTGGCAGCTCCTGACAATATACTTATGATGGGAATTAACCCAGCAATAATGATGTGTGGTATAGCCCAATGGTTTAATTGATTAGAGGAGATTTCATCTGGTTTTAGAAAGAAATGGATCTGATCAGGTTGGAATTGACTGTCTGTAACAATCCCTTCGTGGACACTATATGAACTAATAGCTTGTAACATAGAACCTCGTTAATTGTAACTATTATAATTAAAGCTTTTAAAACAAACAATATACTAAATGTTTTAATTTGACGATTCTTCATTTTTGGTCTATAATAGAAGCCTATGAAAATTGAAGCTTATAACTATGTCTTTCATCCGTGTCACGAGAATCATCACCCTGTTGTGAAGGTTTTGGCTGTGATTACCACGATAGCCCTTTCAATTTTGACCTGTGGCCTGTTTTTAGCCCTTTTCGCCTACATTAGAGGACAAGAGGGGGAGGCTAGAGCCAAAGTGGGGGAAATTGTGCGAACAATTCCTGCCCTAAGTTCAAAGCTCCAAGAGATTAAGTATAAGTCGTTGGAGTCCTTTAAAAGGATGCAAAAAGATGCAGCTAATGGCAATTGGGATGAACTATCCTACCACAAAACCTATGGATTTGATTGGTGGATGTTCCCTGTAGATTGGGATTCTCGTAGTTATGGAAATCGGTATACAGTAAATAATGATGATGTCGCTCTTCTCAAAGGGGATCAAGAATTCATGGAGAGGTATCGTAAGGCAGTCTTGCTTGTAGCCACCTCTTGGGGATGGAACCTAGAGACAGAAAAAGATGAGCCTGGTCCAAAAAAGGGATGGCAAGGCCACCACGATCGTTTAGGAAAGATTCTCTATTCCTTAAAATTGTTTGGAGAAACAAAGCTTCATCGAAAGCTGGCTAACTTTGTCAACAATGAGAAGCTTATCGTTGTGGGAAGATTGCCAGATTGGGTTCAACAAGCGATTTCTGCCTAGACATGACCACCGAGGTTATGGGGATTGAATTTAAAGAGATATCAGACTAATTGACAAAAGCCTTGCATAAAACCCTCAAATTTCTAGCGTAAGAGCCAGGGTTCATTAGTGGTGATTTTATGAAGCGTTTGATATTCTTTGTTATAGTGATTTTCTGTTTTGGAAGTTTGGACGCGGCATTGCCACCATTTTCTGAAAGCAAACGAGAAATAGAGGCGATTCTTTCAAATTCGGATATCAATCAATACATTCCGACCGGAGATACCATTTTACAAATCGTTAAAACACCCCCAGGCTACCTAATCATTACCAACAACCGAATCGTCCCTGTATCAATTCGCTATGTGGCCAGACATGCCCTTGGCCCTGCAAGGTTCACAGTTTGGTTCCATAAACCAATTGAAACTGGGACAAATATGCCTGGTAATGGAGAAAGTGGAGGAGACCATTGCGATCAAAACTTCTGGAAAAATGGGCCAGAGACTCCCAAACAATAACTGAAACAGTTCCGCGAATAACGTCTGATAATATATATTATGTTGTGTTTTGGGTTGGTTTCAAAATGTCCGACGAACAAATAAGCTTGCTCGTCAGATTGACCAAGCTTGAGCAGCCCGGATTAGAACAACATGGGCATCCACAGTTAGTCGCAAAGCACATGGGTGAAGGCTAGTTGCAGCAAAATTGCTTCTAAACGACTAAATAACAAATGCCACGGCTGTTTGACCGTGGCATTTGGTTAAAAATTGAAAACCTAAAATTTGGGTCTTTTAATCTAACTCCTCTGCTGAAGGCGCCGCTTTTTTAGCCAACTCGACCAGAGCCTTTGATACAGCTGTATCGTATTCTAGCTTACTACTTAGGCTTCCGATTTGATCTACTTTGATGTCGGCTAGTTTCATATAAACTACTTCGCATTCATACTCCGTAGCAAGAGCTTCTAGGTGCGCCCTTACTGCTTTGTCTTTTTGATCAGTTGCAATCTTGGACATATTTCCGTGATGGCCAAGCCAGCTTAGGTCCGTATTAAAATCTGAATTAGGATCAAATTTCACTTTAAGATCATCCGAAATAGGTTTAAATTCCATATCGTCTAGGATTGTAGTGTCAATTACAGGCGTTAAATTACCAAATGCATGAAGCGCTGCAGCCCGGTGTGCTGGTAGCGTAGTGATTGGCCAGGCAAGCGAATCACCATGATCTCTCTTATTGAATTTAAAAAAAGGAACGGTCCCATCAGACATCACAAATGCTGTATCATTGATAATGTTAGGTCCAAATGCCCAAGGCTCATATTTTTTACTTTCACGGTTGAAATATTGATTCAAGTAAGGAACACCCGTTGGTATTGGTGCGATTCGTCCATCTTCGGCTTTTGCCAATAAGTCATCTAAAGAATCTCCAAATATGTTTCCAAAATAATAATTTAATTCGGGGAGTTCAGGAATTCTTGTATTTATGTTAGAAAATTCGTCGCAATAGGCTTTTGAAACATTAAATATATCCTTCCAATTGACGGTGGTTCCATACTTTTCATTTAAATCCCCACCAAGAAAAATTTTATTTGTAATTAATGAAGACCTTCGGAGAGTCCTATGAGGAAACATTTGACAATCAGCTGCAAGCGGAGATTCAGCATGAGTAATACGAGAACTAATTACAGTTGCTAATAACGTGCCAAAGTAAGACACCTTCATCATATCTGCTCTTGCGGTTTCAAGGTCTGCTTCTAGAGCTTGAATTTTAGCCTCTAAGGTTGCCTTTTCTGCGCTATTTGTTTTTGTGGCTTTTTCATGTTGAGTTCTTAGCTCTTGCAATTGATCTTCTAGTTTCTTAATAGTATCTTGGGCCGTTGTTAACCATTGTCCACTCTTTTGAGTTTGTTCAAGCGAAGCTTGAACCTCTTCTCTAGCGGTTGCAATGTCTCGTTGATGTGTTTCGGAAATTTGTTGAATTCTACCTTTGAGGTCGGCTATAGTAGTTTTTGCGTCTTCAAGTTCTGTTCTAAGTGTTGCTACCTCTCCTCCTTCAACAGCATCAACAAATAGGTCTTGCTCAGCAGGCGTGGCTACAGCTCTTTGTTGTAATTCTGCTATAGCACTTTCGTTGGCGGCTATTTTTGCGTTTAGGTCTGTTATAATGGTTGTTGCTTGTTGCAGACGTCCATTTGCAGATTGAAGCTCCGCTGTTAAAGCAGGTATTTGTTGGTGTGCATCTGAAGCTACTTTAGCCAAGGCTTCAATTACAAGTATGCGCTGCGCTGGGGCTACAACGGCATTATCAGCAACCATTTTTAATTGTCTACCATAGTCTGTTAGTACTTGGTCTAGAGCTTGTAGAGCAGCAGGTGATGATTGCAATTTTTCAATTCCGGCTACAATCTGTGCTACCGCATTACCATCTTCGGCTCTAAAGTAGCTGAAATTTAATGCCGATCTAATTGCCTCTAGAGCAGATATGTATGTGTCGTGTCCTTCTCTGAGTTTGCTTTTTAAGGAGTCAGATAAACTTGCAGGGGTCATGGACGCTGAAGCAGCTGCTGATAGACCAAGAGCTTTTCCAGCCTTAGATTTTACTTCTTCAAGTTCTTTTTCTGCTTTCACAGCCTCTTGTTTTTGATCTTCGATTTTGGTCCGAAGAGCGTTTGCAAGTTTTTCGTAGGCGGCTGATGGAGAGATGACTCCTAGCAGAATTAGAGGGATCATCGAGAGGGACACTTTCAAAGCAGAAAGTGCTACTTTTCCGTGATCTTTCAAAGTTTGGAATGCGCTACGAAACTCAAGTTGTAGAGCTTGTGTTAAAGGTCTAAAAACTGTTAGGAAGGTTGCTTGTACAAAGAGGAATGCACTTTGGCAGGTAGCTTCAACGGCAATCATAGTGCTCACCCATCTTGCAGAAAGTGCATTTGATGTGGCGCCCTCGCCTACGATTTTGCGCTCGGCCATTCCGGCCATAATTTGATTATAAGTTTGAAATCCAACATAGTCGTTTTGGAACCATCTTACAGTGAAGGGGTCATTGTTCGAGATTGAGAGACCTTGAGTCATAGCTATTTTCTCCTTTTTGCTTGAGAGCAGTTTTTCATGATATTAAGTAATGGTAAAGAGGGGTAATATTTCATTCAACAAAAATAATTAATTGACTGTTAAGGAATAAGAAAATTCTTAGAAAAAAGTGTGAGTTATCGTAAGATTTTAAGAAATTCGCGAAGGAAAGATCATGAAAAAAATTTCACTTGAAAAGATTCAAATTTTAAAAAAAACATTCACTTCCACACCCCGATATTGTATTGCAAGGAATGCTTTGACAAGGAGCTCTTTGGCTCAATCGGCCCTAAATTGGGACCGATTTCGTAAAATCAGTCATACCTTTTCAAATGTAGTTCCTAATGAATTGAAGATTACGGCGCAAAAGCAGTCGGGTCGGTGTTGGATTTTTGCGGCGTTGAATTTGTTGCGTCTGAGGGTAGCTGATAAATATAAATTGGATGAGTTCGAGTTTTCGCAAAATTATCTCTTCTTTTGGGACAAGCTTGAAAAGGCTAACTATTTTCTGCAAAGCATTATTGAGACAGCTGATGAGCCTGTCGATTCGCGATTGGTGATGTATCTTTTGTCAAAACCTCTAGAAGATGGTGGCCAATGGCATATGTTCGTCTCTTTAGTCGAGAAATATGGTTTGGTGCCAAAGTCGATCTATCCCGATAGTTTTGCCGCTACCCAATCTTCTGAGATCAATCAGATTTTGACTTTTAGGTTGAGAGAATATGCCTCTTTGCTAAGACAGGAGGCTGCTAATGGAGGCCATCAGCTCGAGGCGATGAAAGAGAAAATGGTGGGTGAGGTGTTTCGGATCTTGGCCGTGCATCTAGGGACTCCCCCTGAAAAGTTTGATTGGGAGTTTAAGGATAAGAGCAAAAAATTCCATGCTTTTAGAGAGCTCACACCTAAAAAATTTGTTCAAGATTATGTAAAAGTGAACTTGGATGATTACGTCTGTTTAGTTGATTCTCCTAGGAAAATTACCCCTTATTTTAAAACTTACACGATTGAGTATTTGGGAAACGTTGTGGAAGGTAAGCAGATAGTTTATGTAAATGTGCCGATAGAGGTGATGGAGCATGCGGCCGTTCAATCGTTGAAAGATCATCAACCGGTCTGGTTTGGATGTGATGTCGGAAAGTATTTGCATCGAGAACTTGGGGTGATGGACTTAGATCTTTTTGATTATGAACTTCTCTATGATGTCGATTTTAAAATGAATAAAGAGGCGCGGATGAATCATGGTGCTAGCATGATGACCCATGCAATGCTCTTTACCGGGGTCAATTTGATCGATGGAAAGGCCGATCGGTGGAGAGTTGAAAATAGTTGGGGTGATGATAAGGGAGAAAAGGGGTACTTTATCATGACCCAAGACTGGTTTAAGGAGTACATGTTTGAGATTGCTGTGGAGAAAAAATACCTTTCTAAGGAGGTGTTGGCTACCTTGGATCGCCCCCTCACTCCCCTTCCTGCCTGGGATCCTCTTGGAGCTTTAGCGTAGGGGCAATGTCAGTAAAGGGGCGTTAGGAGCAGCTGAGCTTGATTGAAGATTGTAGAGTTGTAGCAAAAGCACGAAGGTTCTTTTTGACTGATGATCATTGTCATGGATATAAAACCAAGTGTTCTTGTATTCGACGGAGACAAAGGCGTTGTCAGGTTTTGACTTACAGGTTTTGACGGTGAGTAGATCGCCAACAACCGATTTCCAATCAAATCTTTCCCCCGACTCTTTGTAAGTAGCAGGGCATTTACACTCGGATCCTGGGGGGATTTCTACCCCAAGGGATAGATAATACATGCACGACATTAAAGATCTCGGCATGATCCCAATATTCCTGTCTTTATTGAATCCTATAGCGACATTATAGGTGTAGTAACCGTCCTCTAAAACAGCCCCTTTCGCAAGCTTAGTCAACTCACGGGATTCATCGGAACCTTCAGGAAACGTGATATCAAAAGCTTTCCCTCGGAAAATGGCATCTTTGTCGTTGAGTTGGATCGAAATTTTTAGTTGTGATCGTTGTTGAAAGTAGCGAAGAAGCTTGGTGAAATAGGCAAATCTTTCATATTCGGGTTCAAAATCAGGCATGGGGCCAGAAGCGGTCGGGGCATTCGGGATGTCGTCGATACTTTGAATGCAAAGTCTGAAAACTCGGTCGATGTCCCAGCCTGCGTAAATGAGTTGTTGGATGATAATCAGGTCAATGGGTCGGAAAAGTTGGAGGGAGAATGTTTGTCCCTGTAATGGGGTATAAGAAATAGTGGGGGTGTTTAACCAACTAAATTCCCCTCCGATCGATGCAGGATTGTCTTCATTAAACCCAGGTATCGGAATATAAGGTTGGATTTTTGTTCCCATTGAGAATTGTGTTGTAACTGCATTGACGTCTAAGAAAAAAGGAAAGTCGATGTAGCGAAGTCGGACGAGGTTGAGAAGCATTTGTTCGTTGGTCGTCTTTTGTAAGGTTTGATTGTAGGCTGTGCGACCACCAGAGCCCTCAACGGCTGCTTTACTCGATACGTGGCATCCCGTTAAAAGAATGAATGCGCTTAAAAGAGATAAGGAACTTTTTGCTTTCATAGTCCCCTCTCTAGCAAATATTGTGACTTCAATTCAATATATATTTACGTGCCAAATGTAGCGATTAGTGAAAAATCCTGTAATCCACATAATCAAGCCGCCCCAAAATGCAGCAGAAAATGTCTCAACCACAACCCCTAGGGAAAGCTCAGAGGCGAGCCAAAATGTAAACATATTGATAAGAAGAGTGAACAATCCTAATGTGAGAATAGTGATCGGCAGTGTGATCAGCACAAGAACTGGTCGTACAATGGAGTTCACGGCAGAAAGGACAAATGAGAAAATTAGGACATCTCTCATGTTGTCAATATAAAAGCCAGGGATCGCATGCCAAATGGTCATCACTACGGCAAACGTTATAAAAAATCTAAATAGAAGTAGCATGAGCAGACTCCTTTCACACAATCTCAAGATCAAAGACATTTAATAGGGAGTGTACCTCTGATGCAGAAAATTTGCATTGATTAATTTTATTTGTCGTGACGTCGATGGTAAAATCGACAGATTCGGTAAAGTCGCTTTGAGATAAGTCGGTGTGATGGAATCTTGTTAAAGGAAGTCTACACCGGGTAAAGGAGGAACCTTTGATTTTTGCCTCTGAAAAATCGCACTCTTCAATGTTGCAATCATCGAACTTTAGTCCCACTTTCGGTTTGATTTGGGTAAAAATGCACCGAAAGAGCTTACAGTGGGTAAAAACTGGAGAAAATAGCAGAGTGTCGCAAAGAGAAAAAGAAAGCCCCATCAATTTTGATTCGGAAAATTTAACATCCTTCAATCGAACAGAGGTCAAATCAACCAAATTCAAAAGTGAGCCTTTAAATCTACAATCTTGGAATGAGGAGCCTGAAAAACCATTTTGTGTAAATTGACAGTTTTCAAAAATGCAGTTTTGATATCGACCTTGTTTAAGTGGCCCCTTCAATCCTTTGTACTCACAATCTTCGAATTCGTCCATTCACATCTCGAGGTAAAAAGCGGAGCGAGCTATAAAAAGGGCAAAAAAAGTATAGCCCGCTCCTAATGTTCCCAGAGGAACAATATATCGTTTATTTTAAAGAAAGATCCCTCTTTATCATAGATTAACAAATTATAACTAACTTACCTAGTTTATGAAAACCTTTTTCTTGAATGAACAACCCCCGTTAAGATAATCTGAAGAGATGTTAGTAGAGCAAGTAGTAACGTTTTTTTTAATTGGAGGTCTTGCCGGTTTTGCTGGTGGCCTCTTTGGAATTGGTGGAGGTATTATCTTTGTTCCGTCTCAAATTTTAATTTACACTCTATTGGGAATTCCTCCTTTTCTCCAAATGAAGATGGCAGTCGCTACCTCGCTATTTGCAACCGCATGTACGACATTTACCTCTGCAAGGGCTCATTCAAAGCACGGAGCCATCATTTGGAAGTTGATCTACAAGATTGCCTTTGGGATCACCCTAGGAAGCTTATTGGGTGCTTATCTGGCTCGGATATTGCCAGGGAGTGTTCTAAAAGAGATTTTCGGGGGTGGTCTTTGCATTTTGTCTGTCTATCTGTTCTTTTTTGCGAAGCCTCATGATCATGAAACGGGCCATATCCCAGGATTTATCCCCTTTAATTTAGTTGGTATGGGAGTAGGGACAGTTTCAGCCATGCTCGGCATGAGTGGAGGGGTGATGCTGGTGCCTGCTTTGATGTTTTTTCACCAACCAATAAGAAAAGCCGTGGGGACAGCCTCAGGAATGGGCTTTCTCCTTGCAGTTATTGGTGTCATAGGATTTATTCTTCCAGGATTTGGCCAAATCTCTTACCCGTATTGTTTTGGCTACCTCTACATTCCAGCTTTAGTGCCTCTTGCCTTGGGATCGGTATTGACGGCTAGGTGGGGAGCTCGATTGACCCACTCTTTGCCTCTGGCAATTTTAAAAAAAATATTCGCCATTATGCTGCTGGCGATCGGGATTCTAATGATGTTTCACTAAGAAATTAATTAAACGTAGGCTTCTTGGTAGAATATTCGCGTCGTTCTCTAAGCTGCTTTTCGAGCTCTAGCTGCTCCTTGAAGCGTGCCTTATCTTCTTTTTGACGCCTCCCCTCTTCTCCCACTAGGATCATCTTTGCTGTATGGATAGGAGATGTTGAACCTTCCTTATAGGTTTGCATTTGATCAACATAATAATTGAGTTGATTTTTGGCAATAAGGGGCTTTGGGAGCTTCCAGCCACGTACGTTCTTCAAAGATAGCCTTTTTTGCTCGTAGATTTGTTTGTGGCGATAGAGGTGGAGGTCTTGGTCTCGGCAACATTTGTGTGTGTCGTAGGCGGCGCCATAGAGGGATTTGAAGTTGCTAGAAAGAGGTTTGGCTCGAAAAAGGAGGTCGACAGATATTTTTTTCGTTTGTTTAGGTTTTGTTAATAGTAGTGGCGGTGTGATTTCGCGTGAAGAGAAGGGTTTTTTGGTGATTTTATCGATGGTGGGAAAATGTAGGGCTTTTAAAGATTGTTTTTTAGACTCATCTGTTTGGCTTTTCGCTACAAGGGCCCTTAAAATCGTCCTAAGGCCATTTTGGGCACAAAATTTAGCAACTTTTTCAGCGAATTCCTCGACAACTTCACTTTTTTTAACCATCAGACTACTATTGTTTTAATTAATGTTTATTGTCTATTTCCTAGAAAAAATTTCTTTTTTGGAGTTATAGCTTAACTTAATCTTAATATTATTGCAAATCAATTTATTGAAAAATGTATAAAAATAATGAGAATTGGAGCAAAATGGCCCTATTATGAGCCGTAAGGAGAAAGAGACATGAGTCAAGTAACGTTAAAAGGGGTCCCAGTAACCTTGGGGGGAAGTTTTATCAAACCAGGGAATATTCTTATGAATTTCAGGTTGGTAAATCAAAGTTTAGAGGGTGTAACTTTGGAGCAGTATAAAGGGAAACCGAAATTGATCATAACTGTGCCTAGCCTTGACACCCCTGTTTGCAGTAAAGAGACGATTGATATCAATAGGCTGGCTGTGAAATATCCCGAGCTTGTCATTCTAGTCGTTTCAAGAGATTTGCCTTTTGCAGCGCAGAGATTTTGTAAAAATGAAAAAGTAAGCAACATTACCACATTGTCTGATATGTACTGGGACTCTACATTTGCTCAAGATTATGGAGTAAAGATCAAATCGGGTCCTCTCACAGGATTACATGCCAGAGCGGTTTTTGTGGCTGACGCACATGACAAGGTGATTTATTCGGAACTTGTTCATGAGATCACCAATCCCCCAAACTTTGATGAACTTGAGGCTGCTGTCAAGAAGCTCTAAACCGGTACATACGGTTTGTAGTTAGGTTTGTACATGTTGGCTTCAAGTAGGTATTCAAGTGCTTCTTTAGGCATAGACTTAACTACGCCGTCTTTTTCTGCTGCTTTGATCACATTATAGGCCATCAGTAGGGTCACTTCCCGGAGTTGTTTGAATGAGGGATAAAGATGAGGAAGTGAATGCTCTGATAAGGTCTCAGCAGCTGCAATGAACATGTTTTGGGTGATTTTCTCAAAGTGAACGGTCGATGCAGCAAGTCCAATTGAGGGAAAGATATAGACGTTATTGCATTGGTAAGATTTGCAAACTTGCCCTCTGTATTTACTTGGCATGTAAGGGGAACCGGTAGCAACTAAGGCTTGACCTTTTGTCCATTTAAATAAATCTTTTGGGTCGGCTTCTGATTTGGAATTGGGGTTCGATAGAGGGAAAATTATAGGTCTTGGGGTGTATTTGAGCATTTGTTTCACGACTTTCCTGTTGAAAGCCTTGCTATCGGTCGAAACACCAATCAATATTGTGGTAGGTACGTGTTTGATAACATTTTCTAACGAGATAATCCCTTCTTTGTCTTTCCAGGAGTTGATCTCCTCTCGCTTTTTGACGTAAGGTCTGACTTCATCGCGGATGTGAGGGTAATCTTCATGAACTAGGCCCTGACTGCCGATCAAATAGATGAGATCATAAGCTTTTTCTTTTGAAATTTTGTGGTAAGCTAGGTAATCGACAATCAAATTGGCGATCCCAACTCCAGCTGAACCTGCACCGTAAATCACGATTTTTTGTTGTAAAAAGGTCTCCCCTTTTATCTTAAGGGCGCTTAATAAACCGGCTAAAGCTACAGCGGCGGTTCCTTGAATATCGTCGTTGAATGAACAAATCTTTGATCTGTGCCTTTCAAGTAGTTGATAGGCGTGATCTTTTTCGAAATCTTCCCATTGGAGAAGAGCTTTTGGAAAAACATGTTTCACCGCTTTGACAAATCGATCGATAAATGCGAAGTATTCGGCTCCTTTAATCCTTCCATTTCTTTTTCCTACATAGAGGGGATCTCTTCGTAGCTCCTTATTATCTGTGCCGACGTCGAGGAATATCGGAAGAGTTCGTTCAGGATCGATCCCTCCGAAAAGTGTGTAGAGTGCAAGTTTTCCAATCGGGATGACGATTCCCCCAACTCCTACATCGCCTAAGCCTAAAATACGGCTCCCGTCAGTGACCACAATGACGTCAATATTTTCACGACCGGCATTTCTCAAAACAGTTTCGATGTCATCAATTTCGGGAGTAATGTAGAGGCCGCGACTTGTGTGATATTCAGAAGAAAAAGCAAGAGCCGCATCCCCGACTGTTGGTGTATATACGTAAGGGAGCATCTCTTCGACATGTTCAAGGACGAGACGGTAAAAAAGGGTCTCATTGCGATTTTGTAAGTCCATGAGAAAGCGGTATTTGCCAATGTGTGTTGTTTGTGCTAAAAAGTTGTCATACCTGCGCTTAAGTTGGTCATGCATTGACGAGATGGCAGGTGGCAAAAGGCCTGTGAGGCCAAATTTATTTCTCTCCTCTTCTGTGAAAGCGGTCCCTTTATTATGTAGGGGGCTTCTTAAAAGGTTTTTTCCTCTAAGGGAGACTTGTTTTGACTCTATTGTATCTGCCATGTTAACCACCAAGTGAACGAACAAGTTCCATTGTACTGATTATGTCCTCTGTTTCCAAGACTATTTTTTGATCTACAAGTTGGATCTTACCCTTTTCCGTTTGGAGGGTTTCAAGAAGGAAAGCAGAAGATCTATCAAGCTTAGCTTTGATTTTAGTTATCTTAGCCTCAGAAGCAGAAATTTGAGAATCGATATAGGCTAACTCTCTTTGGATGGTCCCTTTTCGTACCATTTTGTCGGCCACATCAATGAGGGCATTTGCAACAACTGATTTATATTCGCTGGCAGCTTTTTGGTAAGCCGATCGGTGCATCAAGAGTTTTGCTGTTACTTTTGATTGTTCAAAGACGTTGTGATCCATTTTGTAGCCGTAGGCAAAGCTGTAACTATCTTTTTTAACCAAATCGTAAAGGGATTTTGCACTGGTTTCAAAGATTGTCTGAATTTTGAAATTGGGAAATCGATCGGCTAGTGTGATTCCTATAATTCCACAAATGTGTTTAAGGATATTTAGTTTTACTACGATTTCAGGTCGATTTAAAATAACGTTCATAGGGGTTCCCACAAGGACGTTTTCATTCACTTTTGGTAACTCAAGACCTTCACCTATAAGTTCAATCAACTCTTCAAGGCTAGCAATCCCCGTTTCTACGAGCAATGAATGGAACTCTTGTTTCAAAGATTGAGTGATGCTAAAGGCGTGCTCTGCTGTTTCGGCTATAAGATTATAGGCTATTTCGAGTTCTTTAGAGTCGTGGACCCCGGCTTTCACTCGTCTCTCCATTTGTGCAATAAGTTTGTCGCAATCGCAATCTAGAAAGGTTAGTTTGTGGATTCGTAGTTGATAAGCTCTAATATGGGCGAAATGCCTTGCGATATTGAGTCTGATGATTGAGAAGACGTCCCGAATCACTTCGATTGAGGAGGTAATATCATTCATAGCAGCCTCTCTCCATGATCTATTTCTTCCAAAGATGTCGATCATGACGTCGAGCTTGAAGAGGCGAAAATAGTTTTTCCCGGCTTGTTCAAAGTCTTGCGGGACTCCATTTGGAGAAAGGACGTGGGTGGCGCTAAAGTTCATTGGTGTTGTTGAATTCGATTCAGGAGCTAGTACTGAAATTTTTATGTAATCGTTGAGATTTGTGACCATTTTCTCAACGTTGTCTTCTTTCATCCCATATTTATAGGCAACTTCTCGAAGTTCATTGCGGGCTTTTTCGAGTAGAGGGCTCCGTTCAAGAGCAATCTCAAATAGCCTTCCTAGAGGGGTTCCTGAAAATTGTCCCCACCATTTTTCAAAATTGGTGATGGTCCCTTCGAATTCTTTTCCCATGTTGTAGTGCTCGTCAGGAACGGCTAGTTCTACGAGCATGCAGCCATAGTCAAGCTCATCTTGGCAGGATGTGCAGACAACGATCAATAGGGCTAATATAAGCCTTCTATAGAACACTCTACCTCTGTTGACTGAATTGATAATCCAAACAAGCGGTGTCTGTTGGTGAAGCGGCTTCAATGTATACATCAAGGAGCTCTTCTAAATAAATTGGAGACATTCCTTTATCAAAAGCAAAAGTCAATTCAAGTTTTCTTTCATGATCATTTGCTTTATCGAGGAGCGGGGTAAAAGAGACGTAATGGAGTATGAAGTGGAGTTTTGGATTGCTCTTATGTACAGCGATAGCTCTTAATGTTTTGCTTGGAGAGATTCTCCAGGTGTCCTTTTCTTCAATATGCACTTTGAGGTGAAGGGGGTTATCTGATCCTAAGACGATTGAATGTTTATCTTGGGTCGAAACGTGCTCTCCCCTATGAAGGTTTACCGCTAAGACTCGTGCAGCGATCGGGGCAGTAGCGTGGCATTTGCGTAGGCGTCTCTCCATAGCTTGAACTTGCGCCTCTTCTCTTTTCACGTGGGCTTTTCGAATTTCGAGTTCAGAGGGGCTTGGCCCTTCATGAAGTCCTGAATATTCAGCTAAGGTTTTTTCAAGTTGCTTGACAAGCATTGCATGTTCAATATTTCGTTCATTGTTTTCGTAGGTAGTTACAGCTTCCTTTTCCAAAAGGGTTTTGAAAATGGAGCAATGGTCCTCACTTTGGGCCACTTTAATTTTTATCTGATCAATCTCTTTTTCTTTTGCTTCAAGAATTGAATGAGAGGGACCCTCTTGCAAAAGTTTTAATGAAGCGACAGAGGCATCGTACTCGGCAATTTTCTCTCTGAGGAGAAATTTATAGTCAGAATCATCGATTTGGAAAAGAAGATCTCCCTCTTTGACACTATCGCCAGGTCGAACATAAACATCGACGACTTCGCCATTAACTCCTGGTGTGATTTCAATGTAGCCACTCGATGGAAGGACTCGTCCGTTTCCTGTGACAAAATGGGCGAAGGGAAACTTTAGCGCTGTTTCTGAATCGGTTTTTTCTTCCTTAGTAAAAGAGAAAAAATTTTCCTCTTCAAGCTCCCCAGTGCCCTTTTGATGGGCATTATGCAAGAAAAAAACCGATGTACAAAGTACGATAATTTGCGTTGCTATTCCTAAAAAGAAAAAGATGCGTTTTGATGATTGCATTTGAGCCCCCGTTTGTGACGTCTAAATTCCGCACCATAGTTCGAGGGGTCTATATTAATCAAATTATTTTTTTTATTCGGTAGGTGCTGGAGATGTCCAGTTTTCATGATGTCTATCGACTTCTTGATAATAGTATTTAAACATTCCAAGAATCACCATCATCCAGATTGCAAAAATGATGATGACGCTCCACGAAAGAAGGGTAGAAATAGCCACCCATGAAATGCCTTGCAGAACGATGATGACCAATGAGGCAATCGCTTTTGATGTCCGATAGGCAAAAACATCGATGACCGCCTTTGCTTTGAATTTTTCCTCAACTCTAAGAGGAATGTAGAGCATTTCTTTGATAATGCCGAATATCGAGTAATCCATCGCCTTAATTGAACCAAACGAGATGAGCATGACTGAAAAGCTGGGAAAAAATAAAAATGAGATGGCATTTAGGCCAAGATAAAAAGGAACACAGAAGTGAGCCCACTTGAGTCCTAGGAGGCGTACGAGTAGAAAGCTTCCCACAAACTGTAGTAAGACGTTGATCGAATTGACAATTCCAAAATAGCGGCCTAGGAACTGGGTTCTAAGGTCTTGAACAGAGAATTTTTTTTCAAGCATCGAATTGAATTGGAAATCGAGGATTGTTGCCGAGATTTGCATGAAGAGGACGATAGCTAAAATAAAGACTAAAAATCGGGATTCTTTGATCAGCTTAAAGCCTGAGAGAATATCTGTCGATTCCATGCTCGTGGCGCCGATATCTTGCCTTCCTGGGATTTTTTGTCGTTACCTTTGGTGAAAGTAGTAGACGGTCAATACGATAAAATATAAATTAAGGGTGGTTAGGAGAAGTTTTTCTGTCCCCATTGAAACAGCTAAGAAGTTGGGAAATAGGCTTCCAAATACAGAACCTAATCCCCCCATTCCAAAAACTATTCCATAGAGGTACTTGGCTTTGGAGATATTGACGGTGGCATGAATAACCGACCAGAGCTGTTGAAACATCAAAATGATAAAAATATCTTTCCATAAGTAGAGAATGAAGGGGAGGAAAGGAATCGTCTTCAGATAAAAGGCTGAAATGGTATTCATCAAGAAGGCTGTTCCAATACTAATAGCCATCATTTTAACGCAACCGAACTTGTGAATAAATCGGTTATAAAAAGAGACAATTAAAAAATTCAATGGAACACTTGCGAGCCATGCGGTGGGAAAAAACTTCGCTGAATAGGCGGTGAGAAAGACTGAATTGGCCGATGCCCTCGTGATCCCCGCCTCGGCAGTAATCAAAAAGCTTGCCGCCATCATTGTGAGGATAAAAATGATTTCAGGCCTGGAATAGCTACTGATCTCTGTCTTTACTTTATGAAGAAACTGTCGGATCATAATCCATTTTTTTTATGATTTCATTAACCTTGTCAGGGCGGATATAAACCCAATTATTGAAGCTTACCGGTATGCTGATATCGGTGACATTCTCGGCTGAAACAACTGTATCATTTTTCATTAATACTGGAAAGCGAAGACCCTTTTTTGCTCTTGAAAAAGGATTTTTTTCAAAATGAATGATCCCCTCGGCGAGTTTTAACCCCTCTTTTAAGGCGTTGTACTCGACCTTGGTCATTGAAAAGACAGAAACCCGATTTTGTTGATCCATAATGGCCATGGCTTCATCATGCATCGGGTGAGTTTTGTCAAATACGTCTGTATTTATTTCTATTAATATTTCGAAATCGTTGACTTTTAGATAATTATCAACTGAATCTAAAAAAGATTTTCCTTCAAAGAAATGAACGATAAATTTTTTTAAGTGATAGCTATAAGATTTTACGTTGGGGTTCTGATAGAGCCTTTTATGCATAAAGTATCTTGCTAGCAAAAGAGAATAGCAAGATTCTAATCCATCTTCTGCAACTCCCAACATGATCCCTTCATTAAAAGGGAGGATTCTGAGCGAATCGATCAATTGTAAATAGTCGAAATGGCCATAGGCAAGTCCGGTAAAATAGGAGTCTCTTAAAAGGTAGTCGATCCGATCAGCACCAAAAAAATCGCCTGTAAGCATTTCTGAAACAAGGTTTTCCCAGGATGACATGGGGATGTTCATCGTCTTCTTATAAAGTTTTTCTCCCGCTGCAATTTTTGAGACATCTTCTGGATTGATCTGTGCCATTTCCCAAATGGGCATTAGATAAGAGCTTCGAATCATTTTTAAGGACCACTCTTCATGCCCCTCTTCCCCTAAGAGAGCCTCTTCGGCTAAGTGAGAAAAAGGGGGATGGCCAAGATCGTGACAAAGTGCGGCGGCTCTAACAACTTTTCTCCAATAGGAAAGCTTTTCTTGATCAATGTTGGGGATGTTTTGGAGGTTTTCTTTTGTCGTCACTTGGTCAAAAATTTTAGTCGCGACAAACATTGTACCGACTGAGTGATCAAACCGTTTGTGATCACCTCCCCCATATACGAATGAGGCAGAACCGATCTGGTGAATGGCTTGAAGTCTTTTCATGGGCAGTGTCTTGAGTAGCGAGACCTCCCAGGAGTCAAGCCCGATGAATTTGTGAATTGGATCGTAGATTTTTTTTGTCAAAGTTCGCCTTACAATTTAAGGAATGGGGTATCATTTTCAATGGCTCCCGGCTCCCCTGAAACCATAAAGATTTTTCCCTCTCGTATTTTAGCGACGCGATCAGCAAAGGGGTGCAGTCTGACATCAGTAATCGCTGCTATGACAGTGATTTGATGGTCATAGGCAAGTTCCCTTAGATGAGTGAGGATTTTGACCCCGCTTGTGTGGTCTAGGTTTGCGGTCGGTTCATCGAGAATCAAAATTTTGGGAAGAAGAACTAGGGCTCTTGCAATGGCGGTCAATGTTTTTCCGGTTTCACTTAAAATGTCGGGTTTTTCATCTTTATAGAGCATTAGGCCCAATTGATCGATTACTTCTAAGGCTCTCTCTCCTGCTAGTTTCTTGGGGAGACCCATTAAATGGAGAGGAACAAGGATGTTTTCAAAAACAGTAAATGAATTGATCAGTTGCGGAGTTTGAAAAACAAAACCAATATGTCTTAACCGAAACTGAGCGGCCTCATGCTCCCCTATTTCGAAAAGATTCGTGCCATGGAGTGTTACAATGCCGCTGGTTGGAGTAAGAAGTCCACCAATGATTGAGAGAAGAGTGGTTTTCCCAGATCGTGATGGGCCTGTGATCATATAGACTTCTCCCTCTTCAACATCGAGGGAAATATCTTCTAAAGTGATAAATTCGCCCTGCTTTGTAGAAAAGAGTTTTCGGATCTTTTCAAGGTGGCAAGCATTCATGCTCTCTTAACTCCTAAGGTTTTAATCATGTTTGCTTTTAAAAAACCGATTAGGGTCGCCATCAAGATCGATCCCGACAGGAGCATAAAAATGATTTCGAAGCTAGGAAGGAAAACATAAGTGCCTTGAGGAATGAGACTGAGAAGGACTAAATTGTAGGTAAATGCGCCAAACAAACTCAATAGAATGACACCATAGGAATTGAGGAGGATCAACGCTGCCAATTTCAAATAAGTGCTTCCTAGCGTTTTGTACAAAATTAGCTCAGGGGCGAGTATATCAGAAATAGAAATAAATGAAGAGATGCAAATTCCGATAGCCAGTAGAAGCCCGCAAATCACCACAGCAGAAAAGGCATTGGGGAGATGTGTATCCTTCATTGTTGAATCGAGAATCAAACGAATAAACTCTGACTTGTCATAAGCTTTTAGTTGAGTCGATTTTTCAATCTCATGCTTAAGATGTTTTACGTTCATTCCTCCGTGCTTTTTTACGATTATGAAGGGAAAGGAGCTTTTGCCTTCTTTAGAAAGCTCTTTTGCATAGTCTAGGGAGGTAATCATCAAGGGTCTTTGACCGAAACTTTTGGGATAGGAAAAGACACCGACAACAGTTGCTGGTTGGCTTGAAGATTTTAATTTGGATCCGATTCTAAGAGAGCATTTCTTACTTGTAGTCTGATCAATCAATAGGCTGTTCTCGTAGCTTAAGTTTTGCGGTTTTCCTTTGAGAAAATTCCTAGGCATACCAAAAGGAGCTTTTGGATCAATACCAATTAAATGAGCTTCTAAGGTCTTCTTTAGAGGGGAAGAAAAAGTTACCTTTGTTGAATAGAGAGGAGATACTCCCTTGACACCTTCGATTGTTTTGATTTTTGAAAGATCGTTTTCTTCCAAGAAATGAATGGGAGAAAGGGCGTTTGTGTTTCTGTCCATTACCCAAACGTCTACATCGGGAAGTAGTGAAACGAGAGAATATGTTCTTGTCAGTGCCACACCAAACATGGTAATCTCGTACATAATGAAGAAGAATGAGAGGCTGAGTATAAGGATAGGAATGAGGAACTCTTTCCACGTCGCCTGAAAGCTCGTTAAAGCAAGCCTGAGCATGAGTAACACCTCTCTGTCTAGACAGCAGTAAAGTTCAACCTAGCATAGGAAAGAAATATATGGAAGAATCAAAAAAGAAAAAAGAGTCAGCGGGTCTTTTGCAACAACTTCTACAACGTGGCAAAGAAATGGATGAAGGGGTCGACGATCATCAAGGGGTGATTATAGGAAGTCGTTTAGAAAAACTTCCATCAACGGAGGAAAATGAGAAATAAGGTTTCTCTTGCAAGTGATAACTGTTCTCCTGTTTACCCTTCGATTATTCAAGCAATTACAGAGGCAAACGATGGCTATGCTACCTCTTATGGAGGCGATTTTTGGACTGAACAGGTCGAATCGCTATTCAAAGAGGTTTTCCAGAGGGGGATGAAAACTTTGCTTGTTCCTTCAGGAACTGGGAGCAATGTGCTCGCATTAAAGCTTGCTTGCAAGAGGCATGAATCTGTTTTATGTTCTGAAATAGCTCATATTTTAGTTGCTGAAAGTGGCGCTGCAGAATCGGTCGTAGGAGTTAAATTGATCCCTGTTTTTTCAGAGAATGGAAAGATTTATCCTGCCGAGATTGTCAAAAAGCTAAAACAAGAAAGGCTCAGTGGTAAGCATGCCACATCACCTCGGGTTTTATCGGTGACCCAATGACGGTTTATACCCTATTGATCTTTAACAAAGACCTTCAAGAGGGTTGCGAACATCAACAAAAACAATCCCTTTTACTTGTTTTAAAGATGCGGTATCTTGCAGCGCAGTTTTTAGCTTTGTTCAGAAATAACTTGTGGGAAAAATTAGCTTCACAGGCAAATCAAAAGGCAAGAGAAATTGTTTCCATCATTGAGGCAAATCCAGCTTTTCGTATTACAGCTCCTGTTGAAACGAATCAAATTTTTTTCACGGCTCCTCCTGAATTGATTCCTTACATCCAGGAAAAGATTAATTGTTATCTCTGGACTGCGGAAATTAGCGAACTGAGGTTTGTCACTTCGTGGAATACTTCAGACGATGACGTTGGGATGGTTAGAAAGATCTTTAAGGGACTGAAATAAGGTGTCAAAGAGCACTCTACTATACAATGGGTTGGGGGCAGGTAAAATCTGTGTTTCTCATTTGCGCAGTGCGCTTCTCAGTTTGAACATAAAAATTGAGTTGATCGATCATCGATTTTTTCAACATAGTGATTGGCAAGAAGGGGTCAAGCTCCTGATTATGCCTGGGGGACGTGATATCCCCTACCACAAGAAGTTCACGGGGAAAATTAATCACGAAATTAAACAATTTGTTGAGGTGGGTGGATCGTATTTGGGGATTTGTGCTGGCGGTTATTATGGTGCGGCCTCTATTGCATTTGATCAAGGAGGTCCCCTTGAAGTTGTCGGAGAGAGAGAACTGAGCTTTTTCCCAGGTATCGCAATCGGACCTGCCTATACCGATAAGAGGTTTGTTTACGCAAGTGAAGAAGGAGCGCGAATCGCAAAGCTCTCCTACAAAGATCGGATCGTGGATAACTATTTTAATGGAGGGTGTTACTTTCAAGATGCAGATCATTATGAGTCTGTTGAGGTAATTGCCCGTTATGCTGAGCTTCCCACCTCCCCTGCTGCGATCGTCAAGTGCTCAGTAGGCAAAGGTGTGGCACTTCTTATTGGGACGCATCCAGAGCATCCGATCGATCGCAACGATAAAGAGAGAGCCGCATTTTTTGGCGAGTTACTCATTCTTGTTAGAAGAGCCGGCTCCCATTAGGAACTTTTCTGTTCGGTTCAACCAAGACCACTTTGTGATGTTCATCAGGAAGACCTAGGGTCAATACTTGTGAGACGAATTTGCCAATTTGTTTTGGCGGAAAGTTAACGACTGCAATCACTTGTTTTCCGACAAGCTCTTCCTTTGTATAGTGCTCGGTAATTTGTGCTGAGGATCTTAAGATTCCTAGGGAGCCAAAATCGATTTGCAATTTATAGGCAGGCTTTCTTGCCTCTGGGTAATCTTCCACCTGAATGATCGTCCCTACTCGAATATCGAGTTTGAGAAAATCGGCAAATTGTATCTGTTCACTTTCCATGAAGATATTCCTGTTGGTAGATCCGGTAAAGAACATGTCTCATTAATGGGTGGTTTGGCAAAACTTGAGGATGATTAAAATCGTCTTTTGCGTTGTGATGCATCCCAATTTTTTCCATCACTCGTCTTGATCGAAGATTTCCTTCAAAGGTAAAGGCAACCACTTGATCTAATTCCAATGTATTAAAAGCATATTGGAGGCATGCTATGGCCCCTTCTGGCGCATAGCCCTGCCCCCAATATTTTTGAGCAAGCCGCCACCCAATCTCCACCGCTGGAGTAAAGGGGGCGTTGAAACCAACATGTTGCATCCCGATTAATCCAACCAGTTCACCTGTAGAAATAAGCGATGCTGCCCAAAATCCCCACCCATATTTTTCAATATGCCCTTTCAATCTCCGAACAATGTCATCACTCTCCTCGCGAGTCAGAAGCTTGGGGAAATACTCCATCACGCGCGGATCAGCATTTAACTGGGCAAAAGGTTCAAGATCCTTTTCTTCCCATTGCCTTAGAATTATTCGATCAGTTTGTAAAAACATGCGGGCAAGGATACTACAATCTATTGTTGACGACAAGATTTTTTATATTTATATTGGCATGCATGATTGAGTCAGCAACAATTGAAGAAGAGATTAGTGCCTGCTACCCTTTGATGGTTCAATTGCGTCCTTATCTTACTGATAGAGATCAATTTGTTCAGCAGGTCCTTCGTCAAATCAACGACGGCTACCAGCTTGTCTACATTCAGGTAGATGGTGAGATTAAAGCTCTGATGGGATTTAGAATATTGGAATTTTTGGCCTACGGCAAGATGCTCTACATCGACGATCTTGTCACAGATTCTCAAACGCGTCGAAAGGGGTTTGCAGGAAAACTATTGGAATGGGCGATTCAAAAGGCAAAAGAGGTTGATTGCGATCAGGTTCACCTAGATAGTGGATTCGTAAGACATGAGGCGCATCGTTTGTATCTAAATCATAGGTTCCAACTCAAAGGGCATCATTTTGCCCTCGACCTTAAAGCTCATCCATCATGTTAAGAAGCTAGAGCTTGAGAGATAATCGAAGTAAAGATCAACAATTAAATTGAGATTAGATGGAGCTTTAGAAATTTGAAGGAGTAGCTTGGCAAGGATTCGATGCCGATAGCAGAAGAGGATCCCATTAAATGAACCTTTTTGATCGGTTTCTTTGTTCCAAACAGAGATAAACGATTCTTTAAGAGAGGCCACTTCTTTGAGGGAAATTCTTGTTTTGATGGCCAACGAATCGAGCATGGTCAGTGCTAAAGCTACATTGTATTCTCGATTCAAAGGAGCCATTTTTTTTTTGGTAAGAGCATGGATCAATGTACATTGGTCAAAGAAATGAATCTTCTGACTTTCTAAAGAAAATAAGTAATTCGATTCATGAAAATCTCCAAAAGCAAGAGATCCGCTCATTGGTTCTTTTAGACAATCTTGGGCTAATTGCCGCATCTTGGGCATCTCTTCCCCCACTACTTTTTTGAGAATCGTGCTTTCAGGAAGAGCTTTTATTCTTCCCTCAAGAAAGCGAAGTTTATTGTTAAAGGTCGGCTCAAGTTGTTGTGGTGATAAAAGAGAGATATTCTCTCGATGGATTCTGGCAGCTGCAATGGCAAGTTTTTCCGTCCAAGTGATTCGCTCCCCTTTTTCCATTTTGCCATAGACATCGACAGGGGCGAGTCCTTTTACCCTTTCCATGATCCAAAAAACACTCCCCCTGATATTGCCAATTGTATCTAAACGAGCAAGCTGGGCAAATGGCGGTAAATGGGGCGAAAGAAGATCATAGGCGATTTTTTCTCCAAAGGCATCCCTGGAATTTTGATAAATTTTAAGAACGTGGGAAAATTCTCCCCCCTTTTTTCCAAATAGATAGACCTTATCTTTTTTACTAAAATAAGAGCCTTTCGATTTATCTTTGAGATCAATAGGAGAGCCTAAGAATTCTTCTCCTATTTCTGATACCCCCTGGGTATATTGAGTCAGCTCTTCAATATACTTAGGATTAATTTGATCAGTCTCTAGATATTCTTCGCAAATATTTTCTAAAATATAAAAATTATTCATTTTCATAAATTTATTATGGCAATTTTTAAGGATCGACGTGAACACACCAATTATAAGACGGTTAAGAAATTTTCCTTGTGAAAGTTATAATTACCTAAGGAGCGATCAAATTATTTTGATTGCTTATCATGTTAATTAATATGGAGAAAAAATATGTGCAAAGACTCAAGAGAAGATAAAGTCGCCAAAATCAAGATCATTGTTGATTCTGACGATTCTTCAAGCTCTTCAAGTTCAAGCTGTTCATCAAGCTCATCTAGTTCCTCAAGTTCTAGTTGCTCATCGAGTTCATCTAGTTCCTCAAGTTCTAGTTGCTCATCGAGTTCATCTAGCTCTTCAAGTTCTAGCTGCTCATCAAGCTCATCTAGTTCTAGCTGTTGTTAA
>CAYZDL010000008.1:32792-35207 GCA_964477345.1 uncultured bacterium | reverse complement strand
GTTGTTAATCTGATGATTCAGAATAATAATGGGAAGACCGCATTCAATTGCGGTCTTCTTTATAGGAGGAATTAATGGATTTCGAAAGCAATGCTAATTGCTTTTTTTAACGATCTCGGACTTTAGCATCATCGTGCCAAGTCCTGGAATTCTTGCTTCGATGTTATGTCCATTTACTTCCGGAACCAAACGAATATCTTTAACTTTAAGCCCGATCTTAATGGCATTTGGCGATCCTTTAACTTTGAGATCCTTAATTATGGTCACAGTGTCTCCATCTTTTAAAATGTTTCCATGGGCATCTTTTACAACTACCTCAAGATTCTTATCTTCCGCATTATCATGTTCCGTCCATTCATGGCCACATTCAGGACAAATAAAAAGATTCCCCTCTTGGTAAGTAAATTCGCTGCCGCATTTAGTGCAATTTGGAATATTCTTCATACTTCTCCTAGTTTTTTTCAAATGTAGACCATACTAAAGTGAAAATTGAAAATCTCTGGTTTTTTTATTGAAAAAAAATCTGTCACTTCAAATATAAGAATCAAAAACATAGGTCTCGGCTTTCTTCTCTACCCTCTATTAACGATATAAATGATGGTGGTTCAATCATCACCCCACCTCGTCGAATGATACTTTCAGCGATGTTAACAACTACTCTATCCTGTATTTCGTGACTGGAGGCAATTCTTCACTAACAATAGTAGGTGGTAGCTTTAAAGGAGGCGCAAGCCCAATTGATGGCTTTGCTACAATTATCAAAGAGAATTGAAATGAGAAACAACCAGGATGAGGGATAAACTAATGGTTTTAAAAAGGAATCAAAGCAAGAGTCAATGCACAAAAAGCACTAAGTAATGAAAAAGAAACTTGGGACAAATGTGTCGGTTAAAAAATAAGGGAAGAAAGATAAAAGCCGTTTCATAACTAGTGTTTTAGCGGCTGTCGGACTCGAACCAACGAGATCAACGAAGATAATGTAGCTCGCCAGATACAATCTTTGCGAGAAGAAGAACGGGAGCACAAAGAGCAAGCGCAGGAACTACTAATACAAGCAGGCGGTGAATGTGCTGCTGCCGGGGTATCTGTTATGACAGGGCAGGAATGGCTTGCTTTATACGCAGAAGTCCAATCAGTCAGACATATTGTTAAAGGATGCGGAGAATATGTAGAAGGTGTAGAATGTCAGCGTGAGGCAGATGCCTTAGAAAGGCAATACTTCCCAAGTGAAGAAGAACCAAAAAGTTGGTGGCAAATTTGGAAATAACACATAAACCATCGAAAAAAGAGCGATTTTTGAAATGGTGGCGCATCGAGGGAAAAATTGAATGTGCCTCCGCTGTCATTGTCCTAGTGATCATGCTTGTCTACTGGGACAGCCTATTAGTCCAAGGAGTTATTGCACTTGTAGGCGCTGCGTGGTGTTTAGGAAAGATTTATTTCAGAAGGGATAAGTGGGCAGTACTAGCTATGACAGCAGTTTGGGCTTTTTCTCAAGGAATGGCGCTTTTACGTGCATATATGAAATCTTAACCCACCCAAATATTCGTTACTAAATCCATACATAGGGGGTAATTCTGGAATATGTGCATAGAATTTCTATAGATCCGATCATGGTCAATCCCCAGCGTATAATTTTTACGGTCTAACCTATCACTTAGATTTCGCATGTACATGTACCTCCAAAATTACTTACTTGAACGTTCAAGTTTTTCTACCTGATAATGGTGCCGTAATAGAAGGCTCTATCCTCTGGGAAAATGATGTCAATGAACCCGTGGCAATCAGATGAAGTGTGTAAACGCACAAATTCAAGAAAGCTACCTAGTGATTCTCCCCATTGTTTTTTAGGATAGGTTTTGTCTGAAACCAATTCTCGTAAGCGATTGATATATGCAATTAGGGACTCTGTGGGCAAGGATTGAGGAATTCCATAACGTGCGTATCTGGAGGATTCGCATAGCCTTGGAACCGTCCTTTTAACATCCTTCATCTCTATGACTTTGTTTTGCCATGTTAAGTAATATTCATTCCCATTTCTAAGAAGATGCTCAGGGTACTTTCTGTTCTTCTGGCTTCTCATTTTTGTCTCTTCCGACACGCTCCAAAAGAAGAGATATTGCGATTCTAAAAATATCCATCCGTAAGCTTCCGCCTTTTCCCAAGACCTTAAAGTGTCATCATAGTCGTTGATGATTTCATGATCTTTTTCGAGTTCTACTTTCACAGCCAGCTCATCAGTAAAATTTGAAAGTAGCTCTTTTATAGAATCAAGATTTTGCTTCATTTACAACCTCGCGTTCATTGATTAGGTTGTCATTGGTCTTCTGCAGTAACTTCGCTAAGTGCGCCTTGTTAAAGTGGGCGTACCTTTTGGTCATTGTTGGGGATCGATGGCCAAGCACCTCCATTAGT
>CAYZDL010000008.1:0-32782 GCA_964477345.1 uncultured bacterium | reverse complement strand
CTGGGATGCGCCACTCATAGCTAAATGGGACGCTGCTGTATGTCTGAGTGAATGGAAAACCACATCATCTATCCCTAGTGTATTTGTGACACTCCTAAAAGCTTTTCTAACCATGGAATACGGATGACGTTTCTTCGGATCTCTCGAAGGGAATACATAATCTTCACTACTGCAATCCCCCTCTCTTTGCCTTAGAAACTCGAAAATCTGGTCTGGTATGGGCAATACCCGCATATCCTGATTCTTTGTCATCTCCATTGTGATGAGGCGGTTTTCAAAATCTACGTTCTTCCACTTGAGATCAGAGATTTCACCAAAGCGCATGCCAAGGGATGCCGCCATTAGCACCATTCCATAGAGGTTGGGATTCTTATGCTCTTTACAAATTTGGAGAAGCTTTTGCAGCTCCTCTTTACTGAGAAAGCGCATCCGTCCCTTGTTCTCTGGCAACTTTGAGATTCTTGGAAAGAGGTTATCGCTGATCCATTCCCACTCTTTTGTAGCCAATGAAAAGGCTTTACTAAGGCTTGCCAGGTACCTGTTTACGGTCGGACCAGACCTCTGAGTCTTACGAGGTGTCATTTCATTGAGAAGTTCATTTTTCGCCTCAGCCAGTAGAGACGGGGTAATGTCACTAAGAAGTCTCTGCCCGTAATGCTCATCCCACCATTTTAAATGGATCGATTGATCTCTTAGTCGCTTTGGGTATTTGCTTAAATGTAAGCGCTTGTATTGCTCGATTAGGTCATACAGGGTGTATTTTTTAGCTTTTGCCTCCGGTGGCGTCCTTCCTTCTAAAAGAGCGGTCTCAGTAGAGCGCACCCAATTTTTAGCTCCTGTAAGCGTACGGCATGTTTTGCGCAGAGGCTTGGCATGTTTTCTTCTTACTTCCGCACGATATGTGATTGTGCCGTCTTTTTTTGTGTATTCACGAATACATCTGTAACTGTCAGAACCTTTAGCCATAAATTTGCACCTAAGAATGTTAATATAAATATTTTGGAATAAAAGGGAATAGGTTTCCTATTCCGTTGCTCTTTTTACTTAAGTCGACCTTTTTCCTAGAGCATTGGACTGAAAATTCCGTGACCGAAATGCCATTTTCCGCAAATTTTCCGCATTCGAGAAAAATTTTGATAGAAAACAGTGCAAATTTGTGTGTTGATTGATTGTTCTGATTGATTCAGACGACTTGCGTAAAAAATGCGGAAAAACCGCAATTTTCTTAAATTTTGACATGATGTCTCCTGTATGTTGAAGTTACGTACAGAAGCTACTGGTGGGAAGTGTTAGTGTTTTAGCGGCTGTCGGACTCGAACCAACGACCTGCGGATTATGATTCCGATGCTCTACCAACTGAGCTAAGCCGCCTCAGGATAACGTGGTATGACAATAGCGGGGACAGGACTCGAACCTGTGACCTTTGGGTTATGAGCCCAACGAGCTACCAACTGCTCCACCCCGCGATAGAGATGTGATGAGCTTATCATAAGGGTTTCTTTTTCTACAACTTTTTTATAATTTCCCATGATCTTTCTGTGGCTCCAGCAACTTCTCGGATTAGGGGCTCAATCCCCTCTTCCGGCCTACTCTGGATTAGGTAGCTTTCTAGAGTTTCTTTGAGCTTTTCAAGTTCAACTTGCTTGCCGACATTGTGCTTTTTAAAGACATCGACGAGGGGCTCTTGATTAAACATATAGGGGCCATAGACTACAGGAACGCCGTGTCTTGCGGGTTCAAAAATATTGTGACCTCCCACGTGCTTGACAAAACTGCCGCCGACAATGGCTGCATTCGAGACTTTAAAACATTCATCGAGTACGCCCATCATGTCAACGAGGACCACTCTTTCGTCGCCTCTCCCCTTCTCATTGATTTTTCGGTAGGAAACCCCTCTAGTTTGAAGAATCTCGGCTACTTTTACGAATCGTTCAGGGTGTCTTGGGGCAATAAATAGGCAAACTGAATCGTCCATAGTTCGGAGTGCTTCGAGAATCATCTCCTCCTCCCCTTCATGGGTAGAGGCAATGGTGATAATGCGCTTGCCTTGGGGAAAGTAAAGGTCGAGTCGTGGTTTTTTTGGATTGGTTGCATCAAATTTGATGTTTCCGGTGACCGAAATTTTATCTAAAGAGACTCCTAGATCTTCAAAGCGGCTCTTGTATTCGTCTGATTGGAGGCAAAGGATATCAAAGTTGTCAAAGAGTCTCTTTGCATAGCGCGGCCAGAGCTTATACCGTGTGTAGGAGCGGTCAGAAATACGCCCATTAATGAGGGCGGTTTTGGTTCCGTGGGCTTTAAGTTGTGTTAATAGATTGGGCCAGTAATCATTCTCCACAAGGATGAATAGGTCGGGATCGATCTTTTTGACAAGCTTTCGGGCTCGCCAGGAAAAATCAATGGGAAGGTAGAATGAGCGGTCGAAAACATCCTTTCTTTTCAGAGACTCTTCATGACCTGTCGCGGTAACGGAGCTTTTGATGATCTCTACATCAGGGAGCTCATTTTTTACCATTTGGGCAAACGGCTCAATTGCCTTAGTCTCTCCAAGAGAGACCGCATGGATCCAAATGCGGATTTTGCCCTGTTTTCGCGGGGGAATTTTGGGATCTTTGAAACCGAGGCTAGACCATAGATCGTTTCTAAATTCTCGCTTGGTCAAAAAAACAAAAGAAAATTTGATGAGATTAATCATCATCAAAGTGAGCAGAGCAAAATTTACGATATACTTCATCGAACAACCAAATTTAATAATTTGTCAGGAACGTATATTTCTTTTATAATTTCTCCTTCAAGATATTTCTTCACGATTCGATCTTCTCTTGCAAATGCAACCAACTCTTGTTGAGATACTCCCTTTCTAAAGGTCCCTTTTCCTCTTAATTTGCCATTAACCTGTATAACGATGGTCACTTCGTTTTCTTCAAGAGATGATTCGTCGTAAGTCGGGAATGCGACGTAGGTAATCGTTTTTTCCTTTCCCCCTAGGATTTGCCAACACTCTTCCCCAAAATGGGGTGCAAAGGGGTAGATCAACTGGGTTAGTTTTTTTAAAGCACTTTTTGGGTATTTATCTAGGGTCGAAAAGTCGTTAATAAACTCCATCATCTTTGCAATCGCAGTGTTGAAAGAGAGCTTTTCTAGATCTTCATCAACGGCTTTAATGACGCGGTTAATGAGCTTTTTTGCCTCTAAGCTTTCTTCTTCATCGACAACCTTGTCGTCATCGGTGATCATTTCATAGACTCGATTTAAAAAGCGCTTTGTGCCATTGACCGCATCTGTTTGCCACAACTTTTCTTTATCAAATGGAGTCATGAAGAGTTCATACATCCGAAGGGCATCGGCTCCATATTCAGCGATCATCTCATCAGGAGATGTCCCGTTGAGCTTTGACTTAGACATTTTTTCGACTAAGGAGGTCACTTTTTCGTCACAACCCTTAAGTCTGTAGTGGTGCTCATCGATTTTTTCAACGTCGGCCTCGTGAACATAACCGCCATTTTCTTTTTTATAAGAACGTGCAGTGACGAGTCCTTGGTTACACATCGTTTTAAATGGCTCTTTTGTCGAGACAAGACCGATATCGTAGAAAACCTTATGCCAAAATCTTGCGTACAAGAGGTGGAGTACTGCATGTTCGACTCCACCTATGTAAATATCAACGGGCATCCAGTATTTTTCTTTCTCTGGGGCAAAGGCAGCAAGGTCGTTATGTGGATCGCAAAAACGGAGATAATACCAGCAGGAACCAGCCCATTGGGGCATCGTGTTAGTCTCACGAACTGCGCGTTTCCCGGTTTTCGAGTCTGTGATCTCAACCCATGTACGTTCCTTAGCTAATGGAGAATTCCCATCGGATGAGGGTTTGTAATCTTCCATTAGTGGCGGTGTCAACGGAAGTTCATCGAGATCAAGTATTCTCTTTGTCCCATCTTCAAACTCGATGATAGGAAATGGTTCGCCCCAATACCGTTGTCTAGAGAATAACCAATCCCTTAGTTTGTAGTTGACCCGGCGCTCACCTGCTCCAATCGATTCCAAATAGTCGGCGATAATATCCTTTGCCTCTTGCATCGATTTTGCACGGGAGAGGTCGACATTCTCATTGGTACTATTGATGTATTGGCCTGTTTCATCAAACGTGGCGATTTTTTCTCCTCCGAACTTGTCGACAAATTCTGAGTCTCGCTCATCATGGGCTGGGACACCCATAACGGCTCCTGTACCATATGACATGAGGACATAGTCAGCTATCCAGACAGGAATCTTATCCCCATTGATCGGGTTAATCGCGTAAGCCCCTGTAAGGACACCGGTTTTTTCTTTTGCAAGCTCGGTTCTTTCAAGGTCGCTCTTGCTTTGGCACGATTGCATGTAGGCCTCAACGGCGCTTCTGTGAGGCTTGGTCGTGATCTTAAGGGCGATGGGGTGTTCAGGGGAAAGAACAAGGAAGGTGGTTCCGAAGATTGTGTCGTGTCTTGTCGTGTAAGTGGTAATGGTGCAATCTTTATGCCCGTCGACTTTGTAGTGGACATTCACCCCTTCTGATTTTCCAATCCAATTTCTTTGAACAGTCTTCAGGTATTCAGGCCAATCGAGATCATCGAGGTCGTTTAAAAGCCTTTCTGCATATTCGGTAATTTTCAATACCCATTGGCGAAGAGGTCTTCTTTCAATCGGAAAGCCCCCCTCGATGCTTTTACCATCTTCCACCTCTTCATTAGCAAGAACTGTTCCGAGAGCGGGGCAAAAATTCACCATGAGTTCAGCTTCGTAAGCAAGCCCCCTTTCATAGAGCTTGGTAAAAAGCCATTGAGTCCATTTATAGTACTTTGGATCGCTCGTCGCAAACTCTCTTGACCAATCATAGCTAAAGCCTAGTGCCTTTAACTGCTTGCGATAAGTCTCGATGTTTTTTTCTGTGGTAACGGCGGGGTGTGTTCCTGTTCGAATAGCATACTGTTCCGCAGGTAAACCAAAACTGTCCCACCCCATCGGTTGTAAGACGTTGAATCCTTTTTGTCTCTTGTATCGTGCAATGACATCAGTTCCTGTATAGCCGACTACGTGTCCTACGTGTAAACCTGCTCCTGACGGGTAGGGAAACATTGTGAGTACATAATATTTTGGTTTGCTTTTATCAACTTCACATTTGAAAATTTGATGTTGATCCCAGAATGTCTGCCATTTAAGTTCAATGTCTTCAGGGTAGTACCGTTTCCCAGTCATCGCTTGTATCCTTGTATTAGTGGAGTATTTTTTGTAATTCGATTTCTTCGCGACATAGCACTAAGCAAAGTGTCGGAATATCTTTTAATTGTTGCATGGTAGTTTTGTAGTAATGACCGAATGCTTCATCGGGGGCTGGCATAGCGATCAAGACAACTCCCTGTTTTGTAGAATGGCGGTCGATTTGGGAGAGCTCGCTGCTTTGCTTTAGATAAATTTCGGATCTCATGCTCAAACGGCATTCATTGAAGTAGTTTTCAAAGTATTCACTCTTACTCTCTTTCTCCATCTCTGAATCGACGAGGCACTTGAGTGTAATTGTTGCTTTTCTCCAAGGTTTTGATTTGGTCAAAAGATGAGCGAGAATGATCATCAATTCGAAGCTCTTCTTTTCGGATGCCGTGTACCAAATGTCAATTTCCTGTGGGGAAAGATCATTTTGGAATAAATCACCTCTAACGATTAGAACGTTTCGTCTTGATTCGGAAGAGATTTCAATCAGTTTGATGTAGCTATCAAAATGATCTTCACGGGTCGATTCTCCAAGAACCACCGTGTTCGGAGAGAGGGGGCGAAAACCAAAATTGGTGATGATGTTTTTCAATCCTTCTACAAGATTATCGGCAATGGTCACTTCGACAAGGGCGTCCATCTTCCGTTTTTGGAGATTGGTTCTTATCACCTTTTCCCATTTTTCAATTT
Source organism: uncultured bacterium (assembly GCA_964477345.1). Lineage (GTDB taxonomy): Bacteria > Chlamydiota > Chlamydiia > Chlamydiales > 2-12-FULL-49-11 > JAJZEO01. The sequence continues at coordinate 26,848 of CAYZDL010000008.1, read as the reverse complement.
CATCGAACTGGGTGTGATCCTTTTTGAGCACCGAGGCAAGTGTAATAAAGCCTTGTTTGTTAGAGATTTGATTTGCAAATGACAATAGAGGTGACTTTGGACTTGCGCTTTCAGATAGGACAAGAAAATTGGGTCTCCAGTAACGATGAGATTTTCTTGAATTGAGAAGTCGATAGATCGCAAAGCGACTAAGTGAGAAGAGAATGGCTTGTCTAAGGTCATCCCATTTAGAAACTACCCTTCCCCTTCTGACCAGGATGGTGATGAATCCAACGAGTGCGCAAGCAAAAAAAGCCTCTCCAGGATCCATCATGAACATAACAAAAAAGCACAACAACGCGCCAGTGATTGAACTTAGCGGAGATATTCGAACCGAAGGGCGCCAGCTGGGGCTACCAATAATATATTCAATAGCTACAGAAAGGTTTAATAAGCCGTAAACTAGGAGAATGACCTTTGTTAAAATCGGAACCACGACATTCATTGAACCGATGAATAGACCAACTCCGATTAAGAGAGCCGTCATAATCGTGGAAAATCGCCAACTTCTAAAAAAAGAAGGAAGGAGCCCATCGATTGCCATCGCAGTCAGTGTTGTGGGCGCAGTCAAAAGACACCCGAGAGCTGAAAAAAGAGTTGCTCCCCAGAGTCCAATCAAGGCAATGGGGCCAAAAGGTGAAAGCGATTGTAAAATGTGAGTGTCTGCGAAGAGAGCTTCTCGAGGAACGTTGGTCCATAAAATCAAAGCCATAACAAAATAAAAACCAAAACCGATCAATGTTGCTGACAAACTTCCTACGATCAGCGAAAATCGAGTCCGTTTCAGTTCTCCTGACATTGCTACACCAGCTTCGATTCCGATGAGGGCAGGATAAATTAACGAAAAAGTATTCCAAAATCCGCGGGAAATAGTGGGCGGGAATGAAAATTGAGATGATTGGGTGTAAGGACCTAACAAGAATAGAACTATAGTGAATGTAATTGCTACGAAGACAATGGTTTGCAATCTTAGAGTCAATTTTGTCGAAGCATAAGCCAATAGCGTTGCCACAATAAGTATTCCCCCTCCAAGGAGAGATTTTTCCACATGAGGGATGAATCCACTTAATGAGACTGTGAGGCCCATTATACAAAGGGAAGCGGTGATGGTATGGGCAATATAGAGGGCTGCTCCTACAGCTGCACCAAGTTCATATCCAAATGAACGAGAAAGCATATAGTACATTCCTCCTCGACCCACCGGAGTATTTGAAGCGACAGAGGTGACTGAGAGGGCTGTAAGATAGGTGATCACAAGAGATAGGATGAGCGACGAGAGAACAGAAGAGATGCCACTTATAGAGACTAAGGCCCCTAGATTAAGAAACAGTAGGGCTCCTACCATTGTAATAAAGCTGGGAAGGAAGACACCCGTAAATGTGCCGTAGCCTTCTTTCCTCTCCTCACCTGATCGGATTCGTTTGTGGGCAATGTCCCGTAAAGTCTGCATACGCGATAATATACTATCTACTACTCAGGAATGCAAAAGATATTTTTCGCTGTTTTTGATTTGACTGGTGAGAAATCCAAAGCTCAGGTTAATATGGTCTTTATGATACTGTCTGAGTTAGAAAAAAGAATACATGATAGCGCGAAAGGGGCAAAAAAGAATCGTGTTGTCATTGAGGATTATGAACTAAGCGGCGATATTCAAAATCGCCTTTTGCTTTCTGATTTGAAGCAAGAGGATGTCGCTATTCTGGAGGAAATACTTTACTCCCCCCTCACAATTCCTCTCCAAAAGCTTGCTAATAGCGCCGATGTTTCTCTTGAAAGGGTGAGAGAATTTATTAAAAAATTTCAAGGTTCTGAGCTTTTTGCCCTCGAGGGAGAAAACCTCATCGTCAATAAAGAGAAAAGAAAATATTTCGAAATACACATTGAAAAATTTTCTGAAGAATTTTCCCCCGGTATGGAGTTTCTCCAAGGGCTTTTAAAGAATGTGCCGATCCATGTTCTTCCTGGTTGGTATCAGATCCCTCGAACTTCGGATAGTATTTTTGAATCAATCGTTGAGAAATATCTCTATACTCCAAGAACTTATTACCGCTATTTGCTTGATTTTACAACAGGCAATTCTTTATTAAAGGATATTTTACAAGATCTTGAAGCAGCGCCTGGCTACAAGCTTTATGCCGACGATATTTGTGAAAAATACGGTGTTTCACCTAGTGAATTGAGTGCATCAGTCATTCTTGGGGAATTCAACTTTCTTTTTTGTTCCTCTTTTGAACCTCACTTAGATCAGTGGGTTGAGGTAATTACCCCCTTTGCCGAGTGGAGAGATTATTTACTCTATTTGAAAAACGGCGTTCCCAAGAATATTGAAAATGAGTTCGCGATTGAGTTAAAACGTTGTAACGAATATGCCTTTATCGAAGATATGACAACCCTTCTTCTCTATTGCGAAGACCATGATCTCTCTGTTGGGTTCGATGAATCAAAAGATCATTTTACAGCAAAGAGCCCGCTAGCTTTATTTGAAACGGAGCAAGTCACCTCCTTTTACATTGATCGATTGATTAACAAGCTTCTAGTTCTTGGGCTAGCTGTGATCGAAGATCAATATTTAAGACCGACCGATCATTCTGATGAATGGATCAAAATGCCTATCGAGAAAAGAGTCCATGTGACGTTTAAGCATCCTCATAACTTTCTCGATATTCAAAAAATTTCCCCTCTTTCAAATGATCGGAGTATCCTAGAAATCCAAAAAAGTATGGCTCAGGTAGTCGATTTAGGATGGATCTTTTTTGACGACTTTATCAAAGGTTGCCCGATTGAGCTTAGTGATGAAAAGAAGGTTTCTCTAAAGAAAAAAGGGCGTGTTTGGAGGTATGTTTTGCCTGAATATACTCCAGAGGAATTCGCTTTGATTCGATTTACTATTATGGAATGGTTTTTCGAGTCGGGTATTGTGCAAAGTGGCCAGGTAGATGGCCGCGATTGCTTTAAACTCACCGCTCTTGGTCGTTCGCTATTTACCTGACCGGGACCGTATGTTTTTTCCGGACGTGTGCGATAAGACCTCCTGCCATCAATGATTCCAGTTCCTCGGTAGAAAACTTGTGCTTCACCGGGTAATCTTCCCCTTTCGTTTTATTGTGGAGTCGAAGATCCCCTGTTCCCTTTAATGCTTTGTGAATATTCGATAGTTCGAGAAGATCTCCTTGGGAAATTTTTTCGTAGTCAGACTCATTAGCAAAAGTTAGAGGAAGGACAGAGAAGTTGATCAGATTCTTTCGGTGGATTCGTGCAAAGCTTTTTGCCACGACAGCTCGAATGCCTAAGTAACGTGGTGAAAGGGCCGCATGCTCACGGCTAGATCCTTGCCCATAATTTTTCCCTCCTATGATGACCGAACCGTGATCACGATTCTCCATCGCTCGCTTATAGAAAGTAGGATCGAGTCTGTAGTAAGTAAATTCAGAGATTTTCGGGATGTTGCTTCGGTAGGGAAGAACCACCGCTCCTGCGGGAGAAATATCGTCTGTCGAAATATTATCCCCTACTTTTAAGATGACTTTAGCATGAAACTCATCGGACATTTGAGAGAATTCAGGAAATCCCCCAATGTTGGGTCCTTTGATAGGGCGTATTCGATGATCAATTGGTTTAGGTTCAATAATGTCGGAGACAATCTCCATTTTTTTTGGTTCTTTAAATCGTGGGTAAGGAAATTTCAAGTCTCGTGGGTCTGTGATCACCCCTGTGATTGCCGATGCCGTTGCGGTCTCTGGAGAGCAAAGATAGACCTTATCCTCTTTTGTTCCTGAGCGACCCGGAAAATTACGCGGAACTGTTCTTAAGCTAATTTGGTCAGTGGCAGGAGCCTGTCCCATGCCAATACAACCGTTGCATCCTGCTTGGTGAATTCGTGCCCCAGCGCGCGTTAACATACCTAAATGACCTGTATCAGTGAGGAAATTGAGTACTTGTCTTGAAGAAGGGTTGACATCGAAAGAAACATTTTCTGCGACCTTTCTCCCCTCTAACATGAGGGCCGGGATTGCAAAATCTCTTGCCCCGGGGTTTGCTGAAGAGCCTATGTAAGACTGGAATATTGGCTTACCTGCAACTTCGCGAACTCTTTTCACATTGCCAGGACTTGAAGGAAGTGAAATAAGAGGCTCTAGCTTACTAAGATCAATGTGTTCATGTTCATCATAAGTGGCCCCTGGATCGGCAACAAGTTCTATCCAATCTTGCTCCCTTCCCATTTGCTTCAAAAAGGCTCTTGTTACTGAATCTGAAGGAAATACTGTTGTAGTGGCTCCTAGCTCAGCACCCATATTGGCAATTACATGTCGATCCATGGCTGTAAGGTTCTCTAAACCAGGGCCGTAATATTCTATGATCTTTCCAACGCCCCCTGCAACATCATGTCTACGTAGCATCTCTAAAATGACATCTTTTGCACTCACCCAATCGGGAAGACTGCCGGTTAATCTAACTCCCCATATTTTCGGCATATTGGTAAAAAATGGCTCCCCTGCTATCGCAAGAGCAACTTCAAGACCTCCTGCGCCGATTGCAAGCATCCCAAGTGATCCTGAAGCTGGTGTATGGCTATCAGAACCTAAGAGAGTTTTCCCCGGTTTCCCAAATTTTTCACAATGAACTGCATGGCTAATCCCATTTCCGGGTTTGCTAAACCATAAACCAAAGCAATTTGCAGCCGATTGCAAAAATAAATGGTCGTCGGGATTTTTGTTATCTTCTTGAATTTGATTATGATCGACATATTGTACGGAGCATTCAGTTTTGGCGTTTTTGAGTCCAAGAGCTTCCAGCTCAAGCATCACCATGGTTCCCGTCGCATCTTGAGTCAAAGTTTGATCGATTTTGAGACCAATCTCTTCTCCTATGACCATCTTTCCTGAAACTAAGTGACTTTCGATCAATTTTTGCGATACGTTCTTGCCCATGGTTTCCTCCACCTTGATATAGCTTAACATGAATAGTCGAAGTAGAAGTTTCTAACAAGAGTAAAATACTAGATGTCTTGTGGGGTAGGGCGGCGGCGCCAGTAGTAGGGGCCATAGTCGAAGGTCAGCTCCTCGCCGATTTGGATGGTTTTTGTAGAGAAAAAACCTATGTGGGCGATGTTTTCGGTGATGATCCAACGAGACATTAGGTTCGGTGAATAGCTGTGATTAAAAAAGCGGGTAAAATTCCCCTTTTGAGAGGCGTCAATGATCCAGGGGGTGTCATGAGGACCGATCACATATCCAAAGGCGTAATCATTGCGTGAATCTCTCCATTTTCGTTTCCGAACGATGCCACAATATTCGCCAACGTAGGAAAGAGGAGTAATGACCTCTCTTGCGATCACACCATACCCGATGAGTGGGTGAATCTTTTCAATCGAAATCGCTACTTTCTTTCGATCTTGGAGATCTTTTTCAAAAAGGGATCGAGACCATCGGTTATAGACCTCGTGAGACTTCTTGCTTAGTTTTTTGATACACCGTTTTTGAACTTTTTCCAAAAGATCTTCGCTGGTAAATTCGAGTTCATCGATGTAGATAAAACCATGTTTACGTGCGATATCATCCATGCTATTCATATACTCGATTCACTAATTTATACTAAAACCGAATTTTGGATTTGGTTTAGTATAATCCAATCACTCGCCACCAGAGGGCACCCACAGAGAGCCAAATCGCAATGTTTACAAGACTGATGATAAACCCTAGCTTCCACCAATCTTTAGCTGTAACGTAACCAGAGCCAAAAAAGATGGGTGCAGGTCCAGAGCCATAGGTCGTTAAGGATCCATACAAGCTACTGATGTATCCTAATGAAAAAGCTGCGATCACAGGGGAAACTCCCGCTCCGATAGAAAGGAGCAAGAATGGGGCATACATCGCGGTAATGTGAGCAATGTTGCTTGCAAACAAGTAATGAGAATAGTAGTAAAGACCGCAAATGACTAAGAAGCTTACCCATGGGTAGTGACCTGAAAGATTTCCCCCTACGTGTAAGGAAAACCAGTCCATAAAGCCATATTTTGATAAAAGAGTCGCAAGTGCAAGAAGGGAAGAAAACCAGAACAGGGTATCAAAAGCCCCTTTTTCGGAAAGAACGTCTTGCCAAGTGAGAACATCAGTCAAAAGTAAAATAGAGAGACCAGTAAGGGCTGTAAGTGCCGCTGAAATTCCAGTCCAAGAGGCTGTAGACCAAAGGGCAATCATAACAGCAAATGAAAAAATCATGATCCATTCATCACGGGATAGAGGCCCCATTTCTTTGAGTTTGGCCTTTGCCATGGGGACGCTTTCCTTGCTTTCCAAAATCTCAGGGGGATAAATTTTTAAGAGAAGCCAAGGAATGACAATCAAAGAGCACATTCCCGGAAGAAGAGCGGCCAATGCCCAAGTACCCCAAGTCATGTTGACACCACATTTCTCAGCAAGCCCCTGTACCATTGGATTTCCTGCCATTGCAGTCAAAAACATGGCACTTGTCACGGCTCCGCATTGAAATAAAGTTTTTATTAAGTAGGCTCCCAACTTTCTTGAGCTTTCATTAGGGTGACTACCCAAGGCTTTGGAAATTGAAGTGGCAAGAGGGTAGATGATCGCCCCTGCACGAGCTGTCACACTCGGAATTGCGCTTCCTAAAAGCCAATCTGTAAAAACAAGACCGTAAGCCATTCCTAAAGTGCTTTTCCCTACCCGTGTCAAAATTTTGTAAGCGATCCGCATACCCAAGCCAGTTTTAACAAAGCCACGGGCAAAGAAGAAGGCAATTGTAATCAACCAAACATTTGGATCTGAGAACCCTTGAAAGGCCTCTCTAAAAGTAGCTACTTGCGTTAGGACAACAAATACCAAGCTGGTTAGTGTTAAAACTCCCCGCTCAATCGGGTTCAGGATCATTCCTGCTACAGTGTAGATGAACAAAGCAAAGATTTTCCACGCCTTTGGATCAAGACCTTCGGGAGCAGGAGAAAACCAAATACCAAGACCTATAACAACACAAATAGCTAGATAAATCTTTTTTTTATTTACTTTCCAAAATTTATTTTTTGTTTTTGAAGGAAAATGTGAAACCGCACTCATGTGACTCCTCACAGGATAAATTAAGCGATGAGTTTACCTTATTTCCCTAATCATCACAACTTTTTTAGGTCACAATGTAGTTTCAGACTCACTGGCGCGAGAACTCGAATGATCTTTAGACCTACCTTCTATATCAACCATTCCAGAATCCCTATGACGGTGGCGCCTTCTTCTAGGTCTTTCTGCTTCAAGTTTCTCCCATCGTATAGCCCAATCGAGATCAAGTTCATCTTCATCATCTATTGAAAAGGTATCCCAACCAGCAAAATTTTGTTGTTGAGATGACGTAGATGCTGAACTGTTTGTTTCATCAGAGGCTTTTGAGGGTGATTTATCTTCAGAAACTACTCGCCTTATGCAATCTTCAAACGGATCTTCTGCAGCGCAGGCCTCAGCTGCTGAAGATGTCCCTTCTCTTCTCTTTCGATCAGCAATCAATCGTTCACCCACAATTTGCATACTGGGATGTCTACGCTCAAGGCATCTTGGAATTCTAGTTTGCAAAGCCATTTTTGCATCGATCGTTTGACCTGTCTCAATGGCTGTTTGATAACGAGTCCAAACCTTAACCATAGCTGCCAGATTAATCGAATATTTTCTTGCAATGAGCTCCCTTAGCTGTTTTTGGGAATTGAGAGATTGAATTAGATTTCCTCTTATTCGTTGATCTATAAATGTTGCTACAATAGCGCCTATCAAACAAACAAAAGTAACTGCTTCTAATGTTGTATTGGAGCTGTCTTTTTTGTAGACCATCACAGTATCGGCAGTACTTGTAACAAAAGAGAAAAGAGTCAATGCTACCTTGATAACTGAACGATATTTTTGCTGGTCTTTGATATTTATGATATTAGGAATTCGATCAGTTGAATTTAAAATCTTCCCTACGATCGCTTCAATTGACGATACTTGTTGAATTTGCTCTTGAAGCACCAGAATTCCTGCCTGAAAGTCAATCGCATTTTCTCCTAGTTTTTGTATAGCTTCTCCCACTGAAGTAATTTCTGACTCACCTAATTCATAGGCAACGGTTAGTTGCCTTGTAAGCCGATCAATGTCCCATCTTGCCCCCCAGCAGAGTTGCTCCAATCTATAAGAATCAAGATTCTCGGATGGAGGTATATTAACAATTACCTGATTATCTGTTACGAGGTTACTCATAGAACTCGTTGAGGGGCGAGGAGCTTTATGAACAACGGTATCTGGACTGACATGTTCTACATCAGAATCGACCCCTATTTTTGAACTTTGGTCTCCATTCTCTTGCTCTATCAGACGATTATAGTCTTGAAGTAGCTTATTTTCTCTTAACATCTTCTTGCCTGTTCTAGTGTTAAGAAACTTGCTTAGCAAATCGTGTCTAGAAATTGAATCTTCTCCTTTAGGATGAATAGGAAGAGTCTCGATTACTTTAATAAATTCTCCGACAGAGGCGCTTTCAGCGGCTCCATCATGAACCTGATAAATTTCCCAAGCTCTAAACGAATCAATCATGCTTTTCACATACTGAATTCTTCGGCCAGAACTATTCAGAAGGAGAAATAGATCCCGTTCCATAGCTTTTTGTTGTAAATGATTGTTTGCTAAGTTTCCCTGCACCCCTTGAAAAACCGCAAGTGTAAATGTTGCGACCGATTTTAATACGCTTACAGTTTCATTTGATTGAGAGATGTCTGATAGACCTTTGATCGATAGTCCAAGAGCGACAATTCCCGAAATCCAATCGCCTATTACGCAAACGACTGCTTGAATTTCTGATCTTTGCTTACCACAACAACCCTGGGACTGAGCTCGAAATCGCCTTACTGCAGTTTCTTGAACGAGTTTCATTCTGTTAAGATTGAATTCCAATGAAGCAACCGCTGTATTCAAAGTTCTTACCTTTTTCCCATTTCCAAGGAGTTCTCCTACGGCTCGGATGTTTGCTGTGGCGCTATCGTAATAATGTTCGAAGGCGTCTATTAGCGCCGTTGAGCTTAGCTCGTTAATGTCTAATGGGGTAATAGAGCTCCCGTTATTTGTAACTTCCATGATGCACCTCTAGCAGTAAACTGAGAGCATAGTAAATAAATTTTTAATATGTTGTAAAGATATTTTAAAGTTTTATTTCATTGAGGGAATCTCGCATGATGGAAATTAACTCCTCTCTTGTTACAGGTGGATTTAGAGCCCACTCAAGTTGAATGCTGCTTAGCTCCAGAAACATCTCCAAGCCAGAAACAATTTTACAGCCTACGGATTTGGCTGTTTTTAGAAGAGGCGTTTCAAACGGGGAGTAGACGACATCCATCACCACCTCTATCCCCCTAAGGACATCGGCGGGAATTAAGAACTCCTCGGAGAACATGCCTACTGAGGTGGCGTTGATTAAGATATCGTATTCATTTGTCAATTCGTAGGCGCACTCTATTTGGAGATCAATACAAATTGATTCGGCACGAATGTGTGTTCGATTCCAAATAAATACTTCTGCACCTCGGAGTTTTGCCTCGTAAGCAATCGCTTTTGCCGTAGCTCCGGCACCGACGATGAGAAGACGTTTACCCCTGACTTGCATCTCTTTTTCTATCGCATTCATAGCCCCGAGCCCATCGCAGTTTTCACCAATCCATTGCCCATCTTTTATAAGTACAGTGTTGACTAATTGTAATTCATAGGCTCGATGGCGTAGATAGTCAAGATGGGGAACAATCTCATCTTTTAGAGGCATGGTTACGGCAAGCCATTTTATTTTAGATTTTTTTAATTCTGAGAGGGCTTCTTTTATTTTTTCTTGGGGAACGAGGATTTTTTCATAAGTGCCCGGATAGATGATTTTTTTAAGTACTGCGTTGTGAGTGATATGAGACAAACTCTGTGAGACAGGGTCTCCGATCAAAACACCTTTAAACATTTGCACCCGTAAATAAGTTAAGAGAACATTAAGCAGTGAACTTATTTTTGTCAATTTTGTACATTTGAAAAAAAAAGCGACAAGTGTATACTCTGCGCCATGAGAAAAATAATTCTTGGTTCGTTTGTTGGTATTGTGACTCTATTTGGCCTAGCCATCGGGTACAACTACTATAAACAGGATGAGTTGATTTTTAAATCTGTCCCTCTGGAAAAGGATTACCAATTCTCTTTTTCGGCTCCTTTTGAGGAGGTCTATCTTCCTGTAAGTAGTGGCGAAATTCATGGGATTTACTTTAAAAAAGAGGAACCCAAAGGGGTTGTCCTCTTTCTTCACGGAAGAAGTAAAAACCTTTCATTTTGGGGGAAAAGATCCGAGTTTTTTCTTGAGCGAGGCTACAGTGTCTTTGTGATCGATTATCGAGGTTTTGGAAAGAGTTCCCCTGGCTTTAGCGAAAGCTGGCTTTTAGAGGATTCTCTCATCGCTTATGACTATCTGGCAAAGTCCTATAATCAAGAAACTATCATAGTCTATGGAAATTCCCTTGGAACTGCGATGGCCACCTGGGTCGCCGCCCATCGAAGTCCGGGTAAATTGATCTTAGAGGCCCCCTATTACAGCCTAGTTGACGCAGCTGCCTACACGAGACCTTACTTGCCACTTTGGGCCATAAAGGCGATTTTGAAATATCCTCTTCAGACACATAAGTGGATAGGAAAGGTAAAAGCACCGATCTATATTTTTCATGGTAAAAATGATCGAGTAGTTCCATATCTACAAAGCCAGCTTCTCTATGAAAAGGCATGTCGGCATAACAATCGTGTCGAGTTTATCCCATTGGAAGATTGGGGTCATGCTCATATCGAGAAACATACTAGCTATCAAGCCAAAATTGGTCAGATTCTTTAAGAATCATATCTTGCATCAAAATCGAGGTCTTTTCTTAATTCATCAATGATATTGGCGATGAGAGAGGTCCACCCAGTTTGGTGAGAAGCCCCTAACCCCTTTCCGCTATCGCCATGAAAGTACTCATAAAAGAGAATTTGGTCGTTAAGGCCGGTATCTTCAATATTTGCAATCCCCTCAAAAATAGGGCGGTTGCCTGAGGTGTCTTTTTTAAAGAGCTTGATTGCACTCTCACCGAAGTCTCTGGCGATATCTTTGATTCTAACGCTTTTTCCATTCCCGAGATCGACTTTAAAGTCATCCCCAAACAAGGAGTGCATCTTTTTTAGATTTTTAAAAAGGAGGTAATTCATAGGCATCCAAATAGGGCCTCGCCAATTGGAATTTCCACCAAACATAGAAATAGTCGATTCTCCAGGTGTATAAGAGATTTCCGAATCAAAAATTTTGTAGGGCATTGACTGGTGGATTTTTGATAAACTTCTCAAGCCAAACTCAGAGCGAAATTCATTAGGATCAGAAATTCGTTTAAGGACCCTTTCAATTCGATTAACTGGGACTAGACTAAATATCGTAAAGTCTTCTCCATTCTTTTTTGTTTTGTAAACGCAATTTTGCAATAAATCGGGACGATTTTCTTCGAACCATTGGAGTTTTTCATAAAACTCGTTTAGCTCTTTAAGCTCTTCGTTATAAAAACCTTCTATGGCGAAAAAGGGAATAATACCAACGAGAGATCTCACGGGGATTCTTTGATGTTTTCCATTTTGAAATGACAAGACATCATAGAAAAATCCATCTTCGTCATCCCAATTTTGCACACCCCGTTTTGAGCAGTTGTTTAGAGCAGAGGCAATATAAATGAAGTGTTGAAAAAATTTAGTCACCATAGGTGTGTAATTTGGACTTACTCGGGTAAGTAAAAAGGCGATACGCATCATATGGATGCAAAAAAGACCCATCCAGCCTGTTCCATCGGACTGTTCAATCACCCCTCCTCCAGGGATAGGCTTACTTCGATCGATCACTCCTATGTTGTCGAGGCCAAGGAATCCCCCTTCAAAAATATTAAGACCTTGAGAGTCTTGCCGATTTACCCACCAGACGAAATTGATCATGAGCTTCCCAAAACATTTTTCGAGAAAGTCAAGGTCTCCTTTACCTGTTTGCTCTTTTTCCATTGCATACAACATGAGAAGACAAGTTGCTTGAATGGGGGGATTCAAGTTACAAAATTCCCATTCGCAGGCAGGAATTTGTCCGTTGGGATGTTGAAACTGTTCCGTGATCAAAAGGCTAAGTTGATCTTTTGCTAATTGTAAATCATAGAGAGCGACCGTAAGCGAGTGAAAAGAAAGATCCCATGCCGCAAACCAAGGGTATTCCCATTTATCGGGCATAAGGATGATATGTTTACTCACAAGATGACGCCAGCGTAAGTTGCGAATCCCTTCATCTGTCCTTGAATCAGGAAATCTAACTTCATCTCCCATTAACCATTGATTGACAATGAACAAGTAGAGCTGTTTGTTCCAAAGTTGTGCCGAAATGGCTCTTCTTTGGATCATTTTCTCTTCTTCTGTTGCTTTCGTGTTGAGGAGTTTAGAGTAAAATCCATCAGTTTCTGCCTTTCTTTTTTCAATGATGCTGTCGATGTTTGCCAAAGGATCGAGAAGAGGAAGCGAAGCGAGTCTTATATAACGAACCTGAGAAGAGCCTGCGGGTATTTTTAAATCTTTAAAATGGAAACACGCCCGTGTCCCTTCATTGGCGGGATTAACAACGTTGTTTTCCCCACTGACAATTTTACGGTGAAAGGCATCTCGAACGTAAGGAGATTTGTTTGTCCCTAATCCAAGAGCTTCATAATTGGTTTCATTCTCAGTAAAGTAGGAAAGGGCATCAGGGGAAGTATAAAGATATCGTCTACCTATTTGGTACTCGACATCAAGCATTGGAAAGGCTTCAGCTCCTAAATCATCAAAGACGATTTTAGAGGCGTTGTTGTGTTCTTCTTTCCATAATTTGGGTTTTTTCACGGAGTCTTTCTTCCAAGACCAGATATTTCTAAAGGTGAGCTGTGGGATAATATCGAGAACCGCTTCCTCAGGACCGCGATTGAAAGCTTCGATTTTGATGACAATTTCATTAGGATTAATCTTGGCAAATTCGATGTAGATATCAAAGTAACGCTTTTCTTTGAAAATCCCAGTATCGTAAATTTCATACTCGGGATCTTGTCTGGTCCTTTTTTTATTTTCATCGATCAATTTTTGATAGGGAAATTCGTTTTGTGGATATTTGTAGAGGTATTTCATGTAGGCATGAGAAGGGACGTTTTCTAAATGGAAGTAGAGCTCTTTAACATCTTCTCCATGATTTCCCTCGTTTGGTGTCAGGCCAAAGAGACGCTCTTTCAGATGGGGATCGTTATGATTCCAAAAAGCAAAAGAGAGGGAGACCGTTTGGTATCTATCGCAAATTCCGGCAATCCCATCTTCACCCCATCTTGGCACCCGTGTTCTGGCCATATCATAGGTAAAATAGTTCCAACTATCGCCATCTTTAGAGTAATCCTCTCGGACGATTCCCCATACTCGTTCAGGGACGAATGGCCCCCAAAAATCCCAGATAGAAATTGTTCCTAAATGGTTTTCTTGAATACGGAGTGCTTCTGGGATTAGCCTTTTCTTCATGAACCGTACATACAACAAAAAAGAAATTATTCGCAATCAGTCTCTTTTACATGATGAATCAGTTCGGAGAACATGAGTAAGGTTCTATTTTTTAGCGAGGTAGATGTTGATGTAGATGTTGATGTAGAGTCCCATAGTTTTAAATCTTCAATTGCTTTTCCGATTCGTCCGAGATTTTTCTTAAGCACTTGGCAGGTTTCATCTACACCGACAGTCTCTTCACGACCAAGGTTGTGGACAAGAGCTGGATAAAGTTGATCAAATCCTACGATAAGACTCTTTGTGATGTTATTAATGATTTCTGCCCCTGAAGATTCGATGATCACCTTTGTCATTGATAGCCAAAGAGATATACCCCACTTAGGGTGACACATGCCGATAAATGCAATGAAAAGAGAAGCAAGGTTCGAAACAGCCGCAACCAAAGCCTCTATAGCCAATCCCCACGATTTCGAAACATCACAGAAAAAAAACCCCCTAACCAGCGCGACCCCAGTCCAGACAATCCCTTCAACTAATTTTTGGAAAAATAGACCGCTAACGGCAAAGTAGGCCTCTCTGAATGGTTGACGGGTTTTCGCTGAGAAGTAAAGTCTTTCCATTGAACAGTACTCGGAATTTAAATGGTCGTCAATATCTGCATACGCGACAATATTTTTAATAACGGCCCTCGTGCATACCTCGTAACCAATAGAGTCAAAGGCATTAACCCCAATAATGTTGAGCACTTCATCCATAAACCTCTCCCCTAGAAATATTAAAAGTGTATAATAGTACCGTCTTTTGAAATTAATTTGATACTATGAACTTATCTTACTAATATTTTTCAGCCAATTTCTAGGTTTGTTTATGCGCGTAGCAGTAGCTCTTTCGGGTGGGGTCGATTCATCGGTCTCTCTTTATTTATTAAAACAGCAAGGGCACGATGTCATCGCGATGTTCATGAAGAACTGGGATGACTCGGAAGACTCGTCTTGTCCTGCAGCAAGGGATTACGAAGATGCTTTGATGGTCGCGGATAAGCTAGGAATTCCTCTGTATGCATTTGATTTTTCGACGGCCTATTGGGATAATGTATTTGACCATTTTCTTCAGGAGCTAAAACTCGGGTATACTCCTAATCCTGATATTCTCTGTAATCGTGAGATCAAATTTAAGGTCCTTTTAGAAAAGGCTGCTGAATTAGGGGCCGAGATGTTAGCCACAGGTCATTATGCTCGGGTTGTAGGGGGTAATCTGTGCCGCGGGCTCGATCCTACGAAAGACCAATCGTATTTCCTCTATGCCATCAATAGAGAGGTGCTAGATAAAGTGATTTTCCCCATAGGAGAATTTGAAAAATCGGATGTTAGAAAGATTGCTAAAGAAAATGGCCTCATTACCCACGACAAACGAGATAGCACAGGGATTTGTTTCATTGGGAAGCGAAAATTCAGTGATTTTATTGCGAAATATATGCCGCCTCAAAAAGGGTATTTCCGCTCAATTGATGGGAAAGTTCTAGGTGAGCACAACGGGGCTTGGTTTTATACACTTGGGCAAAGAAAAGGGCTTGGAATTGGAGGGCCTGGTGATGCTTGGTTCGTTGTCGACAAAAATATCGAAACTCATGATGTATTCGTAGTCCAGGGGGAAGACCACCCCCTTCTTTTGTCTCAAGAAATTTTTGCCACAGAGATCAACTGGATTTACAAGGAAGGCCCGCCTGATCGATTCCGCGCTTCGGCAAAAATTCGTTACAGGACCCAAGATGAACCGTGCACAGTTGAGAGGATCGATGATGAGCAATGGCGTATTCATTTTGATGAGCCTGTTCGTGCAGCGACACCTAGACAATCAGTAGTCTTCTATCAAGGGGAAATTTGCCTTGGTGGGGCGATGATAAGCAAAAAAAGTCTATTGATTGAATGTTAATCCTCTGAAATGTACCATGGTCGCATGATTTGGTTACGAAGATCGTTAGCAAAATGTTTTGACCTTGCCCTTTTTGCGGGGGCCTTCCACCTTTTATTTCAATTTTTAAGCGTCCCCCTCTCTGTTCAAGGTGCCCTTATCCTCATTTTACCCCTATTGTTCGCGCCTCTAGAAGCCCTACTTTTAAAATGTTTCGGTACTACCCTAGGAAAAGCTTTTTTTGGACTTTCTTATGATCGCCCTTTTACCTTAGATTCAGCCTTTAATCTCTCGTTCAAACAAGCTTTATTGATCCTCCCTCTATTTCTTCCTGGAATCAATCTTCTCTTCATTTTCTTTTACATTAGAGAGTTGTCAAGATTTCCCAAGAATCGTTGGGATGAACTCTCAAAAGAAAAATTGGGAACCTATTCAAAAAGTAAAATTTTACGTAGTTTTGTTATCGCCTTCACTCTAATGTTTTCTTGTGTGACGTTTGCTCCTACTTTTTCCTTGAATCAAATATCTAATTTAACAGGTGTTGATATTTTTATCGAAGGGGTGAACACTGGCTATAGAATTGGAAATATCAGTAACTGGAAAAAGGTCGAAGAGAGCGAGCTTGCAGCTACACTCTACTTTCCGAATAAACCTTCGCAAAAAATAGAGACCTATCCTGTTCCTAAGAGCGATGTAGTACTTGAACTCAAGCACTATATTTACGAAGATGCTGCCCATAATTACTCCTTCACTGCAGCTGAGTTACCAAAAAGCTGGACAAAATGGGGTCCTTCTCTCGTATTAGGGATGGGTATCAACTATGTCGTCGACAAAAAAACAATTGTCTCTAAGAGAAAATGCAAACACTACGACTTCCCTGCCCTCGAATATAAGCTCGAAAAAAGCGGAAAAACTACGACAGGAATGCTTGTCTTAGTTCAAGATACGATGTATCAGATAGAGTTTCAACATCCTACTGAGCTGGCTGCATTAGATTCCGAAGCTGAGCAAAATTTGCTTCACGCTTTCTTTAGTTCTTTCAAACCCCACAAGAATTAAATCTAATCATTAAAAATACCTTCACATTTCAAGAAAATTTTTGTATTCTGGCACAATGGATCGTATTTTATTGACACTGTTTACATTCATTGCGTTAGGTCTCTATGGGGTGATGTTCACTTTTGCTCCTGCGGTGAAGAGATTTCAGGTTCAAGCAGAGGGGCAGGTTTCCTTTGGCCCAGAATCTGCAGTAGTGAATGTGATTATCTTTGAAGAATTTGCTTGTCTACAGTGTAAGCGTTTTCACAATGAAGTGATGGACGATTTATTTTCGAATTACGTCGATACAGGGAAGATAAGGGTGACAATAATACCTGTTGCTTACCTTGACCCCTCCTATCCAGCCTTCTCCGCAGCTTGCTGTATTGGGAAGCTGGGGCCTCGATACTTGAAAGCTTTTCTCGATCATTTTTTTGACATGAGTGATAACGAAACAGACATTTTTTCTGCAAAAGAGCTTGCCACCTCATTTGTGGCAAGAAATCCCAAGCTTCCTCTGAACGAAATTTTGCAATGCACAGAATCAGAAGCAATAGAGGATTTACGAGAAAAGAGTATAACAAGTGCCTCGAATCTTTACGATGAAAGCATTCATATGCCAACAGTCTTAGTCAATGGCAAACTAGTTTTCCCCCTTGATCGGCAAGCGGTCTTTAGCACCATAGAGAAAGAGTTGTATGATAAGAAGAAGTAGCCTGTTTTTAGCCTATGCGCTGGCTCTTGTAGCGACCCTAGCTTCACTATATGTGAGCGAAGCTTTAGGGAATGAGGCGTGCAAGTTGTGTTGGACTCAAAGGGTCTTTCTTTTCCCCTTGCCAATTTTACTCTTTTTTATCCTTTTTTTTCGTCGCCCTGATATTGCCCCCTTTCTCCTTCCCCTCTCTATTTTTGGAGCAGCTGCCTCTTTAAATCACATTATTTTCAGCTTTGCTCATTGTGAAGATTGCTCAAAAATTTCTCTACTCCCCTTTTGGGGTCTGGCGATTTTCGTTCTTATCAGTTTTTTTATTCTACTTTCTAGAAATTTAAGAACAAAAAGTAGATAATGCCTGTCATGAGATGGGTATGTGAAGAAAATTGTATGGCTATGGATGCACTATCGAGGTGCATGCCCGACGCCTCTAAGAATACTCTAAGAGATATTTTAGGGGAGGGTCGTTTAATTGTTAATGACCAGATTGTTAAAAAAAATCTTTCTATTGCTTCTGGTGCGATCTGTGAATTGAAGCAAAAGAAAAAATTCCTCGATGATATCGAAATTCTTTATGAAGATAAAGATATCGTTGTCGTCGATAAACCTGAGGGGCTTCTTAGTGTGGCCACCGATAGAGAGACTGATTTTACTCTTCATGCTAAGCTAAAACAACGGTATGGACAGGTCTCTACAGTTCAAAGGCTTGATCGTGAGACGTCAGGGGTTTTAGTCTTTGCCCTTAATGGGAAGTCACGAGAAGGGCTCATCGCTCAATTTGCCAATCACTCTATCATTCGTGAATACCGAGCCATTGTTGTAGGGGCAATCCCTGAAAAAGGGACTTGGAAACACCATTTGGTCGAAGATGGAAATCTAAAGATGCATGTGACTCATCACGGAGGCGTGTTTGCTGAGACCCATTTTGAAAGGCTTGAGACCAGAGATAATTTAAGCCTTGTCCGGTTCCAATTGACGACAGGGAAAAAGAATCAAATTCGAGTCCAATCGAGTTATATGGGCTTTCCTGTTTTAGGGGATAAAAAGTACGGAAACAATGAAATTCAATGGGCTAGGATGTGTCTCCATGCTCATAGGTTGGGATTTTTCCACCCCCTTACAAAGAAAGCATTATCTTTTTTTTCACCAATTCCCTTTTGTATAAGTTAGAGATATTCTATAGTTTTTTGAACATATGAAGCGACTGTACAAAGAAAGATTCGATAAGAAGTTCATGGGTGTTTGTGGAGGTCTAGCTCAATACCTTAAGCTCGACGCGTCACTCATTCGCCTTCTATTTGTCATTGCTACCTTGATGTCAGGCGGCCTCTTTCTCATTGTCTATTTGATTTTAGCATTAGTGTTGCCGCTTGGGCCAAAGTCTTATGTATTAGCAAATTACAAAAAGCTTTATCGATCTAGAAAAGATCGACAGATTGCAGGTGTATGCGGTGGTATTGGAAAGTATCTCACGATTAATTCCACAGCTATTCGCATCATATTTGTGGTCATGTGCTTATGCACGGCCATTATTCCTGTTATCATCTTTTATTTTATCGCGATTGGTGTCGTCCCTGAAGAGCCCATCTAGCCACTACCAATTAATTCGTAAAAGACTATACTGCAGAAGATGAAGTACGTTTTAAGTATAGATGCGGGAACGACAAGTTCAAGGGCGCTTCTCATTGATCGTCAAGGGGAAATTGTTGGGATAGAGCAGGAATCTATTACGCAACACCACCCTAATCAAGGCTGGATTGAACACGATCCCGAAGAGCTTTGGGAGACCCAAAAGAGTTGTATATCTCAGCTCTTAAGCAAAACCAGCGTTCTTCTTCATGAAATTTCGGCCATCGGAATCGCAAATCAGCGTGAGACAACTATTGTTTGGGAAAAAGCGACAGGAAAGCCGATTTGGAATGCAATTGTTTGGAATGATCGTCGCACTACCGAAATGCTTGCCCCTATCAAGGCTGAACATGAGAGGTTGATTCGTGAAAGAACAGGTCTTTTTGTTTTATCGTACTTTTCAGCATCCAAAATTGCTTGGATTTTGAATCGTGTAGAAGGAGCTTTTGAGAGGGCTGAAAAGGGAGAACTTTTATTTGGAACCGTCAATACCTGGCTTTTGTGGAAACTGACAAATGGACGCCATTTTACAACTGACCCGGTCAATGCGTGTCGCACCCTTTTATTTAACATCCATACCATGAGTTGGGATCCAGAACTCTTGAAAATTTTCAATATCCCTAAAGCGATGCTACCCGAAGTGAAATCGAATTCAGAAGTTTATGGAATGACAGATTGCGATATCATCCCTTATCCTATTCCTATTGCCTCGATGATCGGAGACCAACAAGCGGCTCTCTTCGGCCAGGCATGTTTTAATAAAGGCGATGTCAAATGTACCTATGGAACAGGAAGCTTCTTGCTGATGAATACAGGCCAAGACCCGATTAACTCTAAACATAATCTATTGACGACACTTGCTTGGAAAATCGGAGCAAACCCGCCTGAGTATGCTATAGAGGGACTCGTCTACTCAGCAGGGTCGTTAGTCAGTTGGTTGATCGATTACTTGGGGATCATTAAAACGCCGAAAGAAATAGAATCGCTTGCTTTTAGTGTTTCAGACAATGGAGGTATCTATTTTGTTCCGGCCCTCAATGGTTTAGCTTCCCCTTACTGGAATGAATCGGTTAGAGGTACGATATTGGGCATTTCAGACAGTACCAATTTAGGTCATATCGCAAGAGCTGCTCTTGAGGGGGTTGCATTCCAAGTGACTGACGTATTAGAAGCGATGCAAAAGGATGCCACCTCTCCGATCAGGCAAATTAAATGTGACGGTGGAATGAGCGAAGATCTCTTTTTAATGCAAATGCAAGCCGATTTAATCGGAATTAGCCTTTCTATAAGTGCATTAAAAGAGATGACAGCGGTTGGGGGCGCTTACCTCGCTGGTCTAGCTGTAGGATTCTGGCAAAATCTCGATCAAATCAAAGCCCTCTGGAGGTTTGATCGAAAATGTACCCCTAGCCAAAGCTTAAGCGACATCGCTAAATCGAAACAATATTGGAAACGGGCCGTTAAACTCGCTCTAAATTGGGCATCTGGTGATCCATCATGAGAAGAGATGCGATGATTAAAAAGGCAGATGAGACAGATTTTTGGGACGTTATTGTTATTGGCGGCGGAGCTACGGGTCTTTGGATCGCTTATGATGCAGCTCTTCGGGGCTTTAATACGATTCTCCTTGAAAAAGACGATTTTGCCTCTGCGGCCTCGAGTAAATCGACGAAACTGATCCATGGAGGGGTTCGTTACCTAAAGCAAGGGCAGTTATTTTTAGTCCAAGAGGCCCTCAATGAAAGGCGAACACTTGCATCAATAGCCCCCCACTTGGTACACGCAAAGCCTTTTATCATCCCTTACTACAAATGGTACGAAAGGTTTTACTACGGACTAGGAATGAGTCTTTATGATTTCCTTGCTGGCCCAATCGAGGATGAATCACACCGTTATTTACCCGATAATCAAGTTTTAACTAGGTGTCCAACCTTAAATAGTGAAAATCTTCACGGCGGTTGCCTCTTTTATGATGGGCAATTTGATGATACTAGGTTTTCCATAGAACTTGCCAAAATGGCTGCTCTTCACGATGCTACCCTTCTCAATTATACCCCAGTCATCTCGCTGATTAAACAAGGAGATCGAGTTGAAGGGGTCATGGCTCGAGATCTAATTAATAACCAAGAGCTCGAGATTCATGGAAGAGTAGTCATCAATGCAGCAGGCATTTTTTCTGATGAAATTAGAAAACTCGATGATCAGGCAGCCCCGCCCATGATGGTATTTTCAAGAGGATCTCACATCGTTCTTGATAAAGAGTTTTTGTCCGGTGAAACGGCTTTAGTATTTCCCAAAACAAGAGATGGTAGACTTGCTTTTTGCATCCCCTGGCACGGTAAAGTTTTAGTCGGAACGACAGACGTCCCTACAGAAAAACCTCTTCAGGAAGCACATCCAACTCATGAGGAGATCGAGTTTCTTCTTAATGCGGCAGGAGAATACCTGACAAAAAAACCACGACTTCATCACATCAAGAGTTGTTTTGCCGGGATACGTCCCCTAGTGAAACGATCTGATGCTTCGACAGCAAAATTGAGCCGTTCTCACAAGATTACCACCTCTAAAAGCCACCTCATCACTATCGCTGGAGGGAAATGGACGATTGCCCGCAAAATGGCTGAGGATACGATCGATCATGCGATTGGGGCACATCTTTTGGAAAATATCAGCTGCAAAACGACAAAGATGCCCTTTGAAGAGCTGACTCACTCCCATAAAGGGGAAAAACTTCACCCTCACCTCTCTTATACCGATGACGATATCAAGATTGCCATTGAGCATGAAATGGCACAAACCCTCACCGATCTTCTCGCAAGGCGAACCAGATGCCTCTTTCTCGATGTCAAGGCAACCCTAGAAATTGCCCCACAAGTTGCTGCAACTCTTCAAAAACTCCTAGCCCAGACTGACGCCTTTCGTGAAGAGCAAATAGAAAAATTTAAGACATTTGCTAGACCTTATTTACCCTGATCGATAAACTCTTTTGTGGTTTTAATAACAAGATAGAGGTAGCTTTGCATCTCATTATGTTAGGAGCTCCCGGGAGTGGAAAAGGGACTCAAGCTGCTCGATTGGCAGAAAAATACGAAATTCCCCACATTTCTACAGGAGACCTTCTCCGAAAAAACTCTCATCTCCCTGACTATATTATTAAAAAAATGGCTACTGGCGCTATGCTTGAAGACAGTGATGTAATTGGCCTAGTCAAAGAACGATTAGAAAGAGATGATGCCAAAAAGGGGTGGGTTCTCGATGGCTTTCCTCGAACAATTTCTCAAGCCAAGTTGCTAGAGACCCTCATTCACGGAATAAAAATTGCCATTGTTTATCTTGAAATCCCCGACCAGAAAATCATGGAAAGGCTTGTTAATAGGCGCACCTGTAAAGAATGTGGACACATCTACAACCTGATTAATCAGCCACCTCAAAAGCACCGTATTTGCGATATTTGTGGTGGCGAACTCATTTTGCGCAGTGACGATACAGAAGAGGTTGTCTCAAATAGATTGAAGGTCTACCACGAGATGACAGCTCCCTTAATCGATCATTACAAGAGCCAAGGGAGCTTAATCACTATCGATTGCACAAAGGGACAAGGCCCCGATGCAGTCGAGCAGTTGATCGAAATATCGCTTAGTCGATTTTGCTGACCCACCAATTAAAAGACCCCTCTTTAGTGAAGTTTCCTATTGCAGCATTAAATTCTACACTTAGGGTTGTGGTGATCAAAGCCAAACGTGTCCCTGGGTTAAGATCTTCCCCTTCAAATCGACCATCTGTTATCTCTCCTGTGACTTGGTAATCGCAGTCCTGACACATGTTGATTTTATACGTTTGATCACCGGTAGTGGTAATTTCAAAACGGAGATTTTTTAATTTAGATAGGGCTAATTGCTGTTCTGGGCGATCCATTGCTTTATGCATTTGATCTTTACCTGATTTCGCTACTCCATTAGTCGCAAGCGCCAAACACTGATGCAAACGATCAGAGTGTTCTCCCAAAGTAGATAAGAATTCACCCAAGGTTGTCGCCTTTCTAGTTCCATTCATATAGATAGGTGTTGTCGCAGGAAGTCGCTTTCCTTTCATCTGAGTAAATTCAGCTAATAACTCGGCACCGGATACTGTCAACACCTCTGAACGACCTGCCCCCTGTATCCAATGGAGGCGATCTCTGATTTCTTCTCGAGTTTTAAACTCAGCTAGGTCGAGAATCGCTTTTTGATGAGGCCTTGCATCAGTTCGATGACCTACTAGTCTGTGTGTGCCGCCAAATTTAAATTCTTTGATTGCAGCAAGACGATCACGGTTTTCGTAAGCTCTTACAAGGCGAGGATGGAGCGTTCTAATAATTGCTAACTTACCTGGTAACATTCCTGTTCGTTTAATCATAAATGGGGCCATCGTGACATGCACCGCCTGCTCTCTCATAAATTCTTGCGAGTCGAAACGATCCGAGCACATTGCTGCAATGCACGCAAATGTCAAGGCAACCTTCCCCCCTCGATCTTGGAAATCTTTACAAGGGGTGGTTTTATAAACGACTTTCAAACCCTTCTCCCCTTGAAACCTAAACATTAAATCTTCCCGCTGATAAGTGAAGAAAATCAGGATAAATTCTTCCCAAACAGCGGCATTAGAAAAGTCATCCTTTTCATCAAAGTAGTTGGCTCTAACAAAGTCGATGATTTCCTCCATCCTATCTTTATAGGATGCATCTTTTAAAACAAATTGTGGCAACTGACATCTTCTTCGATCAGCTGGTGATCCCTCTCCATTCTCAAAGAAATTCTCAATGATAGCTTGTTTAAGTTGATCAAAAGTATTTGCGTCTTCATAAGGGCCTGATTTCGTTCCCAAATGCCCCTGACCAATTGGCTGAACAAGAACGGCAACGTTTTCATGACGTTCTTGAAGGGCCATGATGGCTAAAACTCGGTCCATCTCTGTCCCTCCATCGAGCTGTTGGTGAACGGCAAAAAATGCAGCCTCTCCTCCTTCAGACAAGGCAGCGATGAATCGCTCATAGTTGGGCACTACATCTTCCAAGGTGTTTCCTACTTTTTTTCCCAAAAGCTTTGCAGTTATATTAACCCCCAAAGCTTGTAGGGCGCCCAAAGTGCCCTTTTTGCCAGATGTAGGAGATCCATGTCTTGAATAGACAACGACCTGTTGTTCGCCACTCTCTGATGAATAAGTATCTAAAGAGCGAACATTTGGGGTATTCATCCCTCCTGTAAAATCCCCTCCCAACATTTCACCAGTGAATTGCTGTGCTGCCAAATCAAGAGAACCTTTCTTTGTGTATTTAGGAGCGTGGTCAACCTGATCATTCAGCTCGATGAGCTCTTTTCCAAAGGTATGAAACTTAAATTGCCGTGGGATGATAGGTTCTCTTTGATCCCTCTTTGCACACTCGGTTTCTACGTGCTCTAAAAGCCTATTCATAAATCCATCAAGAGAGACTTTCATCCACCTTGCAATCACAATTTCATCGATAATTCTCTCAATCACATCAAAATGAGGAGCTCGATTTTCTGTAGTTTGTAACAAGAGACAAGCTTCATCAAGTGCCGCGCAAAATTTTTGATACCTATCTCTTGGATTCGAATGGCTGCCTGGGTGTGAATCTTTCATGATGTAATTTCGAATTTCGATGATCAATTTATGCAATGGATGAGCGCTTGGGGTAAGATCTGTGGCCCAACCTTCAGGAAAGAGTTTTGCGCAAAAAAATTTCATCTCATTCATGTAGGAACTGTATTTAGTGTATTTTGTCGGATCATGCTGCTCTCCAGTTAAATTCTGTAACCAAGAGTGAGTGACTTCGACTAACGCACCCGTACTTCCCGCAGCCTGAATCGTTGTTACATCAGGGATATAATTGGCATCGATAATTTCGGATAAATCTATGACAACACATGATCTATCAACTAAAGAAACAGCCTGCTCGCTTCGGAAAGCTTTAAGAATTTGAATCAGGTTGTGTCTATGTTCACCTTCTTGGCAGACTCGTACTAACGTGTGAAGACGATTGAATTGTGTAATAGAGTTAGGGTTGCTTGAGTTCGCGATCACTTCGTATCTCACACTATTTAAGACAAATGATAGTTTTGATGTCTGGCCATCTTTGTAGCTTGCCAATTCCGCCTCTAATTGTTCGGCTTTTAGAGCTTCTGAAGCCTTAATTCTCGCAACTAATTGTTGAAGCTCTCTTTCTAATGCATCCACTTGATCTCTTTTCTCTTCTAGTTCGGCTACCAAATCATCCGAAAGAGCTGCTCTCTCCTCTTTGAGACGTTGGTTTTCTTCGGAAGCCAAAATAAAGCTTGAGTCATTCAGTGAATGATCTTCAGCTATTACAGGCCCTGTCGCGTCTACCGCTATTCTTTGCTTCTCTTCTAAAGCGGCTCTTAATCCCTCTTGGGCTTGACGAAGTCGCTCTTCGCATTCCGCTCTTAGTTGACTTGCTTGTTCAAGCCATTTTTCCTTTTCACTTTGACGATCTTCGGTTAATTGTTTTATACCAGAAGTTAACTCTTCTTGGGCCTTTTTCACCTCCAATTCTAATATAACAATTTTCGCATTTCGCTCATCTTCTAGTGCTTTAAATCTATCTTTGGAAGCCCCTAATTCTTGTTCGAGTCTTTGAAGCTGTGAAGTATGCTCGCTTCTAGCTTTTTCGTGCTCACCTTGTGCTGCTAGAAGCTGACTCTTTTCCTCTGCAAATGTTTTCCTAGCTTCCACTATTTGGTGCTCTAAGCGTTGTTTTTCTTGAGCATGAGCTGCAGAAGCTTCTGCGTTAGCAACTGGTACAACCGTCCTTGCACTCTGCAGTTCTACCTCTAAACGTGCAACTTCATCTATCTTATCTTGAAGTTCTAATTTGTGAGCCGCACTTAAAGAATCCAATTGGCTTCGAAGAGTCCCAAGTCGGCTTATGAGCGGCTCATTCTCCCTTGTCTTTTCTTCTTCGTCAGGTTTTTCTTCGATTGGCGCGGTTTCAAAATAGGAGAAGGCCCAATGCGGAGAAATGATGGCTGCAGCTATAAGTAAAGTTGTAAGTGCAGAGAAGGCTAAGCATTGAAGAGCCCCCTTAAAATCGTCAGCTGCCTTTTGCATCTCGTTATTTGCATTCAGATTGATGACGATCAGGGCAGCATTTACCAATGACCGGGCAACATAGACAGGAATCTGAAGAGCCGCTAATACTGCCGCAGCGACTGCAGCGGCAACGGAAATAACACGAGAGTCTATAAAGCCACTATCTTCACGGCTCTTTTCAAAAGAAGTTCTAGCTAAGTGAATTAGAGAAGTCGCATCGAGAGGAATTAACTTTGCTCCTAGAGCATTTTCTTTTATTGTTTCCATTATAAACCTCTATTTTATTATTATTTTGAGTCTATCACCAGCTAATCTTGAGATTTTGAGCGCACACGATTTATATAGTAAAAATTTTAAAATAGTGAAGAGTGCATTTGAAAGCCTTATTTCATAGATGAAAAATTTTGTTTTACAGGAATATTTTACATGGTTTATCGTTATAATTCAATCTCTTAGTCGGATTAAAAATTTATTTATAGATCTGTAATAAAATATCTACTATGACAAAGTTGTATAGACAGGATTTAAAAAGGAGAAGTTTGTGCTCTACGTTTACTCAATATTTTTAGTGACTCTTGGAAGTTATGCTTATTTACACGTAGGGAGTGTGGCGTCTCTTTTAACCTCCATGGCATCTGCGCTTATTATTACGACTGCCGCGACTTTGAAAAACCAGGGGTACCTTGGGTATGCGGTTACAGCTTTTCTTGCCTTCTCGTTCTCTCTTAACTATATCTCCTCACACCGGTTTTACCCCCACGGTCTGATTGCCCTCGTATCGATCCTCGTCCTTTTGTGGCCAATGCTAAAGAGGGTTCGTATATCGATCAATCGCCCACGACGGCCGGCAGGGCGTGCCCGTCGC
>CAYZDL010000007.1:37232-66067 GCA_964477345.1 uncultured bacterium | reverse complement strand
CTTGAATCATAGCGTTTGTGCTTCCTAATGAACCAAGTCCCGTTACCCCTGCAAAAGACCTTCCATAACAAGCTAGACCTAAGTTGACCTTGGCAAGCTCATCACCCGTCAAGATAGTTTTCATAAGGTTGATCGTCTTATCGATGCACTTTATGGTTAGGTGGCTATCGCCACAGGTCAATGGGGCATTTGGTAAGGTAGTTCCGTCAGCCTGAGCGACATAAAAGTCGTATGTCATCATATTGATTTCACTAAGACCCATATTCAGAAGATTTTTCAACCATTTAAAATAATCTTCATCAGTGAGCATGCTCCAGCCCGGGTATCCTGGTAAATTCGTTATGTTATTGTCGATGATATTTTGACTTAAAAAACCAGAGGCTTGCATTGTGATGATGAAATTAGGATCTCCCTTATTTGTTACATACTGTCTATATTCCGAAATCAGATTTTGAAAATTGATAAAATCGTAACTAGCATTTTGTGCAGAGACGCCCCCATTTGTTTGACCCGGATACTCCCAATCAAAATCGACCCCGTTGAATCCGTAACCTTTAATAAAAGCATAGGAGCTTGCAATAAACGCAGCTCTATTTTCTGGGCTTGATACCATATCGTGATACTTAGAAGCTGAGTAGGGACTAAACTGTGCGCCTCCATGGGTCCAGGTCCATCCACCATAACTTAGAACAATTTCCAGTTTCGGAGCGACTGTTTGAAGCATTTTGAACATGGTAAAACAGTCTGGATCACTAAAGCGCTTATTAGTTTCAAGCAGGCTATCTAAACCAAATAGCCATGCAAATGGTGCAACTAATTGTTGCCACCAAGGAACTGTAGTTCCTGTAAAACATTCACTAGGATACATCATGTAAGTTCCCCAGTCTCCACTTTCCATATAAGGAGTCTCATTATGGTCGTGATAAGCGCACCCTGTATTAACACCGCCATAGATATTTAAAGTTGGTTGAGTATTTAAGCTGGGATTGGGTTTAACACCAAACATTACAAATCCATAAATAACTCGATCTACTCCCTTCAAAAAAGGAAGATAGGTAAGAGGTGAATTGTACTTTCCACCGCCGGTAGGGCCTCCCCAAAATTGAGCCCAGTTAGCATAAAATGCAATGTTTCTCATAATTATTTTTCTTTGTTATTTTTAGTCTAATTACAAATATACAATACTTTAACATAATTGATTCAATTCATTCAGCTGCATTAGCATCGGCGTGATTGTGCACTGACTTATGGCTCAAGAAATATCCTCGTCTTGGTTCTCATTTTGGCTCTCATCGGGTATGCAACGATCAGGTTTTGATGCCGCCGCATCAATCGCACCTCGTACTATTGAGTAAAGCGTCCAAACTAGCCCGGGAAGCCACCCCATCGTTCCTATCAAGCTTGAAAAAGCCTTTTTGAGAGCCGTCCCCCCCAATAGGAATTCCTCAATAGTTTTTTCCATAAAGGGCAATCCTATATCTATCAGTTTCTCCAACATACTCTCTGTTGTGTCGTAGGCGCCACACCCGGGCTTGATCCCTTTTACGTCTCTGTTGATTCGTTCGCAAATAGGGTAATAATTGGTATAGTCGTCTTGCTGGGGAGTAAACGACATTACTCCTCCAAGTCCTGCTTGTTTTGCAGCCGCAATCTTATTGCTTATAGAATCAGGATCATCATAACTAATCCAAATATTAGCCTCGCTGCTAGCTACTACAGAGGTTCCATATAAATTGTTATATCCAGAATAGAAAGTCGAATCACCGGGATCAAATGAAGGGTAGTAAATGGTCGTATTATCTGTAAGCTTGCTCCAATCAACAATTTGCGGATTACATTCTGTAAGCTTAGCCTCACTGACTTGAAGATGGGTTGCAATTTTTCGTTCATAATCGGCGGGAGCTATTCCCGAAAAATCTTGTGCTAAAAAATTGTAAAAATTGTCATTACAACCTGTTGCAACGTTTGATAGGTTAAGATAATGAAGCTGAACTCCAACTTGGAGCAAAGTGAGGTCTAAATTAGGGTTACAAGCTTGAAGCACTTGTTTCATTAAATCGGGTTGTTGAGGGGAAATGGCTTTTGCGACCGATTCTAATGTATCATTCTTAACAGTATAATAAAGTTGAGTACAAGCTAAGGGGCTTTCGCTGCTAAGAGCCACATAAAAAGTAACTCCCCCAGTAAAAATATTACTCCAATCAAGGTTAGGGTTACATTTTTTTAAGACATCTACAGTATACATTTCAGAAAGCATTTCGAACGTTTGTCCTGGCTTAGATACAAGGGCGTATCGACAATCGAGCTCACCTGAATTTTTATAATAGTGTAAAGTATTTCCTGCTTTGATGTTCCCCCAATCAGGGATATTGGGGTTACATCGAGTCAATTGACCGGGTGATATTTGAAGAAGTTTGCAGATACCATCAACAGTATCACCAGTATTGATAGTATAAATTAAATTACATTCAGTAGGGGCTTCTGATTCAACTTCTGCAATAATTCTAGACGTCAACGGATAGTCGTTCACAAAGTCATCTTGCTGCGGCGTAAATATCATGACCCCACCAATATTGTATGATTTGACCAAAATGACTTTTTGAGCAATGCTTGCCATACCATCAAAGCTTACCCAGGCCTTATTCTCTATATTGTAGGCGATATCGGTACCAAACCTTGAATTTGTTCCCGTTGTCCATGGAATAGGATCACCGCTAGCAATTTCATAGTACGAAAGAATCCCTGGTTCATTCGTGTACCTGCCTTTTTTAAATGCCTCTTTTGCCGGCATAAACATCGATTTTTCAATGATATCAGAAGGAGCCAGTTGACCTAGTTCCACGCCCGCGTAACTTCTTCCGTAGCAAGCAAGACCTATTGTGTATTTTTCAGGAGTTTTGGTCGCATTTTTTAGATTTTTTAGAGTCTTTTCAATGTAATAGTCGAGAAGATCTGGACCAGGGGTTGGGGCTGCACAACTGTTAATCCAATCAGGGCCGGGTAGTACAATAATCTGCCCTTCGTAAATATTCCCACAATTACTAAGCCCATTAAAGCCATTAAAAGTACAAAGCTTTGTCAAATCAACACCAAATTTATCAGCAATTCTCAACATCGAATCACCTTTCACGACTGTGTAAGCATTTGCACAGACTGTATAAGTAGATCCCTCTTTTAAAGGTGTTGTTAAATCGAAAATAGTTGGGTTTAATGAAGACAAATAGTCAATATCTATGGTGCCATTTGTCCCAATTTTGTAAAAAGTCGCAAGATCCTTCGCAGTCAATCCTGATGATCCAACTACGATTTTCATTTGTGATCGGGTATCCAATATCAATTTATTGCGTGAGAAAAAGCGCTTAATAAAACGCTCTTTATCTTTAAACCAAACAATCACTTTATTAGTCAGCAACTCGAAACTCTCCGATATAAAGCTAAAAAATGATGTTTTTTGCTTTAGTTCACCGTAGGACTTTGACTCAACTATATCATTATCAACAACGGCTGGTGGATTTCCTCCAAAGAGAGGGGCATTCGGTCTGGTTTGTGGTGGGGTAAATGAACTGACTGTATAGTAATCGTAAGCCATGATGTTGACTTCGTCTAGCTTTGCTTCACCCGTCACCAAACGATCGATCCAAGCAAAATAATCTACATCACTTTGCATAGGGATCGTTTCTGTATACCCTGGTAGCTTAGTGATTTTTCTATCTGCAATAGAAGGACTTAAGAATCCAGAGCATTGGATTGAAATATAAAAATCTGGACCTGCCAATTTCCTATACGCAATTAAGAGCTGTTCTAAACCATAAAAGTGGCGATTTGCCTCATCCTTAGTATAGGGAGAATCAGTATGCCAAATTCCCGGATATTCCCAATCAATATCGACCCCATCAAACCCATTCTTTTTTAAGAAGTCGAGAGAACTTGCAACAAACTCATTGATCGTTTCAGTAGATGTTCTAGTTGTTGTTCCATTCACTAGATCATTAAATTTACCCTTTGTTAGAGGGCTAAATTTTGCTCCGTCATTGGTAAAAGTCCAACCCCCATAACTTGCAACGATCTTCAAATTAGGATTGGCCTTCTTTAAGTTTTGAAATTGCTCAAAGCCTACCGGATCTGTAACACAAGAGTCTGGGTTGCCCGTCCAACAATCAGTAGGGTACATCATGTAAGTTGAGAAATCGTCAGAATCAACATAAGGGTCTGGCGTTGGGTCTTCAGGTTTCCGAGGCAGACAATACTCGCTATTTGGCATTACTCCGAATAATAAAAAACCGTAAATAATCTTGTCTGTCGATTTAATGAATGTATTAAAGGTATAGGGGCAGTTAGAACGTTTATCGACTACCGGTGCACCTGGCCAGAATTGAGCCCAATTGGCATAAAATGCAGAAATTTTCATGGATTAATCACCCTATTTTCATTTTTCTCTAGTCTACTCGATAGAGAAATTTGAGAATCAAGTGCTTGAACGAAAGACTTCTGGAAGAAAACTAATTAAGTCCGAGGCTGTCATTGACCCAGAAGAGATGTTTTGGGCGGCTTTATCTCCCGCAAGGGCATGCAAAGTGACTCCAAGGATCGCCCCTTCTCTAGGCTCCATCCCTTGAGCCAATAGAGCCGCAATCACCCCTCCTAATACATCACCCATTCCCCCTGAGGCCATACCATTGTTTCCGTAAGGGATAATGATTTTTGGTTGATTGTGCGAAATCACCGTTGTTGGCGCACCTTTGCAAACAAGAGTGATACGATTTTGATCAGCAAATGTTTGTGCTCTTTCTAAAAGGCCCATATCATCCAAACCCGAATCTACCTTTAACAATCTACACAGCTCACCATGGTGAGGTGTCAATACCGCCTTACGGTTGATCCCTTTAAAGAAAAATAGTGCATCACCATCGATCACCAAAGGATAATCTCCTATTCGGTAGACCTGTTCTAACAACTCGGGCACATTTTGGTCTCTGCCCAATCCGGGCCCAATCAACATCGCTTTAATCCGTGGTGCTTCCTCTTCCAAGGTCGTGAGAGAAAAAGGATTTCGAATCACTTCCGGCGCCATTGCTGTCAATAATTTTTCGACTCCAGGAAAATGGTAGAGCCTCACCAACCCCGCCCCAGATCGAAGAGCTCCATGAGCTGCCAAGATCGCCGCACCCGGATATTTTTCTGATCCCCCAAAGATTGCCGTTTGTCCTACACTATATTTGTTTGCAGTTCGTTTGTGTCTTGGGAAATTTCGATCGATGATTTCGTGATTGACCAAATAGGCAAACGGCTCAATAGCATCGATATATTTTTGCGACATCCCGAAATTGACCGTGGTAATTTGCCCCACATGGTCATACCCTTGGTTGTAGAAGTGGCCTACTTTCAAGAGACCCAACGAAATTGTTTCATCGGCAAAAATCGCCGGCCCCTCAACAATTCCTGTATCTCCACAAACTCCTGAGGGAATATCGATGGAAATCACTGCGTGGTCACTGTTGTTGATCCTTTCGATCAAATCGGCCATCTTCCCTTCGATTTTCCCCCGAAATCCTGTGCCAAAAAGGCCATCGATGATCACCGCACCCTCAGGAATCTCAAATAGATCGATCTTTTTTTCAGGGAAAATATGGCCGCCCGCACTTTCAAAAGCTTCGGCATGCTCTTGACACAAGAGAGACGATTGTTCAAGATCAGTGATTTGCAAGGCTGACACTTCATGCCCTGCTTCAACTAGTAGAGTGCCAACAGAATAGGCATCTCCCGATTTATTTCCTTTACCACAAAGAAGAATCAAATGGTGAGCCAAGCCGCTTTTTTGAAGATACTCGGTGACGACAGAAAAAATCCCTCGAGCGGCCCTCTCCATGTATTCACCGCCGCTCGCATCCCCCTCACTAATGGCAATCTTCTCCATCGCAGCCATCACAGCTGCAGTCACCACTTTTTGCCCTTCAGAGGCGATGGGTCTGTATCGATAAAGCACGCTACTACTTGCCGTGTGTTATAAAGTTATCTCCGTTGACTAGAATTTGCTCTAAAACTTGTCTCGGATCTTTCCCTTCATATATCACTTCATAAACTGCATAAGCAATGGGTAATTCTAAACCATACTCTTTGCCCAACTTATAGACAGAGGCGACTGTATACTCCCCCTCTACGACCATTTTGATCTGATCCTTGGCCTCTTTTGCCGAAAGCCCCTTACCCAAAAGATTCCCGAAGCTAAAATTGCGACTTAGATTCGACATCCCTGTCACAATCAAATCCCCTATCCCTGAAAGACCATCACATGTCTCTTCTTCCGCCCCTTTCACTTTCGCAATTCTCTTCATCTCGACCAATCCACGAGTGATGATGAGAGCCTTTGTGTTATGACCATATCCGAGTCCATCAACAATCCCCGATGCAATTGCAATAACATTTTTAAAGGCACCCCCTAGAGAAACACCTCGTATATCATGGGAGATAAGGATGTGGAAGTAGTCACATTCAAACAGTTCCTGGATTAAAATTGCGATCTCTTCATTCACGCTCGCTCCCACAGCAGCTGTTGGATGCTTCAACATTACTTCATTAGCCAGGGTTGGACCACTCATGTATCCTAAATGATCGATTTGACCAAACACCTCCTCAGCTACCTCAACTAAAAGTTTTCCACTCCCCTGCTCGATTCCCTTAGAGGTTAGAATGAACGGCTTATCCCCCAATCCTGAACTCTTAATCAGTTTACAAACGGGACGAAAACCTTTTGCAGTGACACACTCAACGATCACATCGACATCTTGAAAGTCGATAATATCTTTTGTGAAACGAAGTGAAGGATCTACGTCTAATTGAGGAAATTTTGGATGGCGACCATCCCTTTCAAGGGCTTCAATAACATCGTGTTCGATCGACCAAATGACCACATCATGCCCATTTCTTGAAATCAAATCGGCAAGGGTAATCCCCCAAGCGCCACTTCCACAAAATCCAACCTTTGCCATTTCTCCTCCTATTTTAGGACACGATTATACAACAATTCTTCAACCAAAGCAATATCGCTTTCACCTTTAACTGGGCAAAAATGGCCTTTTCTATCGCAAATGACCACTTTTGGCGATTTCGCCAGACCAAAAGCATCAAATAGAAATTTTTCTCGATGCTCCTCACCTCCCCGTATCACCTTGTGCCAAGGGAGTTCAGACTGGCTACTCTTCAAAAAAAAATTAATTTTTGCTGAAAAAATCCCCGCGTAACCCAAGAGGTATTTCAGCCGCTCTTCATCGGTCAGTTCAGAGTACTCGACGATCTTGATGGTTCCCTCTTTATCGACAATCGAGCCCATTTTTTCATCAGGAGATTGTTTCATCACCCCCACAACAGCAAGATCGCCTTCATTGAGCCTAGGATTGAGAGGCTGCGCAAGAGGATTATCGATTGGTATCACACAAATTCTCTCGATCCTCTTATCGATCCATTCTTGAAAAATCGGCGAACCACACAACGAAGCATAAAGGGTTCCATTCCCTTGAGGAAAATCCCCCTGCTCCTTGAGCAAAAAAGGATGACGCGATTTTAAGTATGCCTTAATTGGTTCGTGAGTAAATTGTGATGTGTAAACGATGACATTTTCACCACTTTTTTCAAGCAAGTGATCGATCAGCGCCTTTCCTGCAACAGGCACCAGGGCCTTCACACCGCGCCCTAGCCTCCGCCCCATTCCTGCGGCCAATATCACCACACCAATTTTCATATGACTATATTAACGAGAAAATTGTATCCTTTCAACTATGAAACGAAAACGAATTTTGGGTGTCGATCCTGGAACACAAACAACAGGATTTGGGATCATCGAGGTGGTGGGCCACTCGTATTTACTTGTCGAATATGGAGTGATTAAACCAAAATCGACCTATTCGCTTGTAGAAAAATATGTCCACATTTTCGATGAGATTTCATCTCTTGTCGATCGTACAAAACCCGATGCTCTTAGTGTTGAAACCCAATTTGTCGATAAAAATGTCCAATCAGCAATCAAGCTTGGGATGGCAAGGGGAGCGATCATTATTGCTGCCGCAAAACAAGGCGTTGAAGTGTTTGAATACTCTCCTATGGAAGCGAAACGAGCCGTCACTGGTAATGGACGTAGCACTAAGCCTCAAGTGTCTCATATGGTCAAGCTACTCCTCTCGCTTTCTGCTATCCCCACCCCTGAAGACGCCTCCGATGCTTTATCCATTGCAATTGCCCATGCCAACCGAAGGAAATTTTCATGATTTTTGAAACGATTAGAGGAAAAATCACTCATATTGCTCCCGAGTACGTGGCTCTCGAAACAGGGGGGATTGGGTACAAGATTTTCATCCCACTAAATCTTTACACAAAAGGATTGAAGCTCTCTGAGGAATTGACCCTTTTTATCTCCCACGTCGTACGTGAGGATTCTCAGAAACTCTTTGGATTCCTGGCACGAGAAGAGCGGAACTTTTTTGAGAAACTTTGCACTATCTCTGGAGTCGGCCCAAAGACGGCCCTTGCTATGATTGGTCACATGGAAAACGCCCAATTAAAATCGGCCATTGAGATGGGAAACGCCTCTCTCTTATCTAAAATTCCAGGCATTGGGAAAAAAACGGCCGAGAGGATCATCGTTGATCTTGCAGATACGATGCACAAATGGCGCCTTGATCAAAAGGACCAAGGAGAACATCTCTGTTCTGATGTTGCTCTCGATGCATTGCAAACCCTGATCAACCTAGGTTACAACCGATCCCAGGCACAAAAAGCCGTGACTCACGTATTAGAAAATTTTGAGGGGAAACACCCCGTCCTGTCGACTCTGATTACCTTAGCCCTGAAAAAAATCTAGACATTCACTCCAATGGCATTAAATAGGATCACTCGGTGGAGCCTCATTGGGCCTCTCTTTTTTCTTTTCTACCTTTAGGGGCTTTTCTTCCTTCTTTTCTACCTTTATGGGCTTCTCTTCCTTCGGTGAATTTTCGATGTCGATGATTCCACAGGTAAAAAAATAAGACCATTTGGTGCAAAATTTCCCTGACAATTTTTGTGACCATTTCGATGCACCTCCCCTCGTCTTGTCTCATTTTTACGGGGGTAGAATCTATGCAAAAGTGCTCTTTTGAAATGCTCTCTACTCTCATACACCCCTCACTTTATCGAGAGAGTAAAATATTAAATAATAACTTTAAAGATATTGTTAAATTGCAATATCTATTGCCCCCTTTGAAACTCTTTGCTAACCTCTTTGGCAATACTCCTGACTGCGGGGTTAAAATTTGGGGATGACGACGATGAAAATCACCCAACTTCCAAAAGGGGGGAGTATCTGAATAGAGACGAAACGATAGCAGCTATTTGTACCCCTCCTGGAGAGGGTGGCCTTGCCGTCCTGAGAATTTCAGGACGAGAGGCGCTGGTTATTGCCAATAAAATTTTCACAGGTGATCTATTTTCTTTCGCTTCCCACACAGCTCACCTGGGGAAAATCGTTGCTTGCGATGGCTCGGTGATCGACGAGGTGCTCTTGCTCGTCATGCACCAGGGACGCTCCTATACAGGTGAAGCCACAGTGGAGATCATGTGCCACGGCTCATCTTTAATCGCTCAAAAAATTTTAGCTAGGATCTTTGAAGAGGGGGGAGTCGCTGCAGGTCCCGGGGAATTTACCGCAAGGGCCTTTCACAATGGCCTGATCGATCTTGCCCAAGCAGAGGCGGTCCAATCACTCATTGCGGCCAAAAGCGAGGCAGCATTGAGAGCTGCTACCGATCAGCTTGAAGGTCGCCTTTCGATCGTCATCAAAGATCTACAAAAGTCGATTTGCGATGTGACTGCCATCATCGAAGCCTGGGTCGATTATCCTGAAGAAGGGCTTGAGTTTGCGTCGCACGAAGAGATCACCCAGATGCTCACCACCCTCATCGCAAAGACGACCCACCTTCAAGAATCATTTCATGATGGCAAAAAGCTGATTGAAGGGATCTCTGTCTGCTTAGTCGGCGCCCCGAACGCAGGGAAATCGTCGCTGATGAATTGTTTGCTCAAAACAGAGAGGGCCATCGTCACCCCGATTGCCGGAACAACGCGCGACGTCTTGAGTGAAGATCTTCGTATCGGCGGCCACACCCTCAAGCTCTTTGACACCGCCGGAATCCGCGAAACAGACGAGGTGATCGAAAAAGAAGGGATCAAACGGGCCCACGCAATGGCCGATAAAGCCGAGATCGTCATTGCACTCTATGATGTCACCCATCCGATCGAAAAACTTGGCTATCCCGATGCGATCGTCTGTTTTAATAAAATCGACCTACCGCACACTCCTCCTGATTTTGAAGGGATCTGCCTTTCGTGCAAAACAGGCGAAGGGCTTGATGCTTTGAAAGATGCCATCATGAAAAAAATTGAACACCTGACCTTCCGCAATGAAGATGAGGTGATTCTAACCCAAGAACGGCACTTTGCCGATATCACCGAGGCGATTGAGATGCTTTCTACAGCCCTGAGTAACTTAGAGTCGAATGAGTCGCCCGAATTTATCGTCCTCGATCTGCGTGCTGCACTCAGAGCCTTATCGCGCATCATTGGGATCGATATCACCGAAGAAATTTTAGGGAGCATTTTCGAAAAATTTTGCGTAGGGAAGTAATCATTCAAATATTGGATCAGTTGTATCCAAATCCAGCAATTCCTCTCGATCACAATGACCCCTACACCTTTCTAATTGCTGTACTTCTCTCGGCTCAATCGACAGATAAGCGAGTCAATCAAATCACCCCAGCCCTATTTGCTCTCGCAAACACCCCTGAAAAGATGATCACCCTCGACGTAGCCACAATTCAAACTGTGATTCGCCCGATTGGCTTGAGTAAGAAAAAAGCCAATGCAATTTGGCAACTCTCGAAAATCCTGGTTGAAAACTATGAAGGAAAAATTCCCCGAACAATGGTCGAACTTGAAGCTCTACCCGGAGTAGGACACAAAACTGCCAGTGTCATTGTTGCTCAAATCTTCCATGAACCTGCATTCCCCGTCGACACCCACATACACAGGTGCGCAAAACGGTGGGGCCTCTCCAGTGGAGAATCGGTCGTTCAAACCGAAAAAGATCTTAAGAAGACCTTTCCTAAGGAACTTTGGAACAAGCTCCACTTACAGATCATCTACTTTGCAAGAGAGTATTGCAGAGCCGTCAAACACTCCTCATCCGAGTGCCCCATCTGCAAGCTCACTACCCAGTATTAAATCCAGTAGAAGACATAGCCCCTTTTAATCCCATCAAAAAAGTTGCTTCATCCTTGATGTCAGGAACATCGATGCATTTAAAGCAGGTATGCGCAACAAATTGATCATTTAGGTTTCTTTGAATTCCGATCCTAAGTCCAGTAAATAACGCCTCTGCTCCCGTCGCAAAATAAAGAAATTGTCTCTGCTCTTCCAAAGTCCACCTTGGGATTGCTTTCTTTATCCATTGTACTTGGGTTTTAACTTCCTGATTCAAAGACTGTGCCGAAACTAAACCTGCTAAAACACCCCCATTAATTGGTTTTCCTTGAAGCTGATTCGATAATTTGACGGGATCATTAAGAGCAATAGCCTTTTTGAACCCACGACTAGCTCCCGAAAGAACCTGCTTTGCCGCTAAAAAGTAGGGTCTGATTTGTTCTCTGTAGATATCTCCCATCGCTTGGTATGGCGTAAGTCCATAAAATTGTTGACATAACGCAATCGCTTCTTCAGATTCCGGATTATTGACAATCGTATAAAGATGCTTCTTTTGAGGATCAGTATCAGAAATAATTTTCGCGATCGCCTTCATTGTCTTTTCGGAAGCTTCCACCTGCTCTTCTGGTTCTTGAGCTACAATCTTTAAGATTTCGAAAAATTTATCAGAGACTCTCCTTCCTGTGATTAAGCTAGTTGTTGCCCCCAACCCATTTTTTGCATAGAGCTTAGAAAGAAACGCACCCCAGTATCGATAGGTTTTTTCTGATCCTTCTGTAGCTTTCAACAAGTAGAAATCATCTAAGGAAAGGAGCTTCTTTTCCACCAAGGCCCAACTGAGATCAGTAATCAATTGTGCAAGTAAACCACCCGCATCAATCCCCCTTTGATCAGTGAAACTAACATGTCTAGAAATACCATTTTCCGCTAGATCAGCTAAAACAGGTCCAGGGTTCTCACGCACATCGCTTAAAGCAATATTGAGATGCCCCCCACCCTCCATCACATCATCATTCTCGAGCTCTCCCGGTAGAGTTGGAGCCTCCATCAATAATTGCACAATCATTGGTTCAAAATTCTCATTTTCTCGAACTTGTCCTGCTACCTGATCTCTTACGGTTTGCCTGATTCCCCCCGCGCTCTCAAGAAGAATACTCAATAGGCCTACACGGCTTTGTTGGCATGCAATTAAAATTGCCTCTTCATAATTATTTAGATGAATTCTAATCCCCTCAGGCAAAAGGAGATTAACTATATCTTCCCAGCCCTCTTCCACTGAACTAAGTACAGCTGTACCTCTATCCTCATAAGTAATATCCTCATTATCTAACAACATCCGAGCCATTGCCAACCGTCTCTGGTTGCTGATTTGTGTAAGCTCTATTGTTGTATTTTCAAATTCTATTCTGTCCTCTAATAAACATTCGACTGCTATCCCTCTCAATCCAGTCTCAATTGCCCCGCTTTCCTGAATCGCTGCTATCATCCTTGAATGTCTTAAAATGACGGCCATTACAAGAATAACTCCCCGAAGCCGAGGATGAATTTCGTCCCTTGCCAAAAACGCCCGAAATCCTTCTTGGCCTAACGAATCATAAATTTCTGTCTGAATATTCTTCATTTCATTATACTCATTATACCAATCCCCATCAGGGCTATCCATAAGCATCTGACCTGATAAATATCTCTCTACTTTCAGATTCCAGAGTTCTAAATTCAACTTTAGCACATGAATTGACCGGCGGTGATTTCTTCCCGTAGCTTTGTTAAACACCTTGCAAAATCTTTCTTCATGACCTAATAGGATAATGCATGTGGCCCCTTTTCTTAGTTTCTTAAGTACATTCTCCGCCTTGATGTGCTCGTATTGACAACACAAATTTTTAAAAAAACGAACAATCCAACAATCTTTCTTAACCAGCTTAAAATCTGTCGTTAGCCAGTAATTACCTGTAGCTAATTTTTGACAAACATTAGAAACGTCCATAACATCCTTAAAATCAGATTTAATGAGGTTAGTTGTATCACACCTGGCAAAAATCCTTAACATTAAAAAAGTGCATTTAGGGAGAAAGACCCCTCTTCGGCGTTGACATAAAACCACCTCTTTTCTTGTTAATAAAATAAAGAGGAGATCATCATGCGGCTCTTTGCCCGTATTACTATTTTGGTTTTCAGCCTCACTTTTCTCGAAGCTTCGATCACAGCACCGCCTCCATCCCTTCCCGTTAAAATCCGCACAAGCTTTACCCTTCTTAATTTAAACTCGATAGATGAGAAACACCAATCATTTAACGCCGATGTCACTTTCACATTTATTTGGAAAGATGAGCGACTAGCCTTTACCGCGCAGGATGGCCAAAATTTTCAAATTTTTCTTGAAGATGCAGCTATTCAACAACTTGAGAAAATATGGCGCCCACAACTTGAATGGCTTAATGCATCGAGCCTCAACTACAACAACCGCACACTGATGATCAACAAAGATGGAGTTGTCCGATATGACATCGGCCTTAATGGTGATTTCATCACAGCTCTTAACTTCGAAAATTTCCCTTTTGACAAACAAACACTTGAGATCAAACTTGATTCATTCCTTTGGAGCGAAAACGTCCTCGTATTTGTTCCCACGCAACATGGTGAAATACCTTTAGATATTGAAACTAATCTTCATACCGATTTAAAAATCCTCAATGCCCGTGCGATTGTCGAAACTGAAACAAGTACCGGACTCTCTCTATTTGAATTTGAAAGTTCAGACAACTATTCTACGTATACTGTTCAGATTCATATTGCTCGCGACCCAAGCTTCTTTATCTTCCAACTTCTCGTCCCCCTCTTCATTATCGTAGGCATCTGTTGTTCAGTCTTTTTCGCCTATGATGCTGAACTTCTGAATAAAGTGACGATGAACTTAACCGGTTTTCTCGTCTTCTTGGCCGCTAAATTTACCCTCAATCAGGACTTACCACGCGTAGGATACATGACGGTCATCGATAAAACCTTTTTATCGGCCTATTTTATCATCAGTTTATCTGTGATCGTCTGTGTTGTTTGCCAACTATTCAAAACAGAAGAGAAAAACTGGGCTTACAAAGTCAATTGGAACTCAAGATGGGCTATTCCCCTCATCTTTTTCCTCCTCATCGCCTGGAACATCTACCCCAACTAAACACCTTAAGCATAAACTCTAAGGAATGCTGAATCCTTTAGAGAATTTTTGACAGATATTTTAAATGTCCATAATGGACCCTCATTAAATTCATCTAACGACTGTTATAGTAAACCTCTTAATTACAGAGAAGTGCCCATCTTGCAGAGGGTTTCGATACCCTTTTGGGTATTGGTGAGGAGGTCGGAGCTGATTTGCACCCTACCTGGCTCGAAGAGAACAATGAGGGTCGACCCTCCGAACGAGAAATAGCCCATTTCGTCACCTTTTTCAACCATTTGCCCAGGTGTATAGGTGTAGTGGATCGAGCCGACAAAGAGTGCCCCTACGGCGATGCAGACGACCTTTCCTAAATTGGGGGTGTCGATAAGCACAAGCAACCGTTTGTTTTGAGTCAAATATTTTATATTATGTTTTAGCGCAATGGGGTTGACCGAATGAAATGTCCCTTTGAATTCGATTGGGGCACCGGGGATCCCAGTTACGGGAAAATGAAATCGGTGGTAATCAATGGGGGCCAGGCGTGCAATCAAAAAGGGTCCGTCTAGGTACGTATCAGTAAGCTTTTGGTCGCCGCCAAAAAGCTCTAATAAGGAAAATTTTGAATCTTTAGCAACGATCTGCTTGGTGTTACGAAAATTTTCAAAAGCAAGATAGCGACCATCAGCAGGAAGAACAACGGGGCTAGCTGCAATAGGCCTCGCCTCTTTTTTTAGCTTTCTGGTGAAGAAATCGTTGAATGAATCAAACGAATCTTTGAGAAATTCTTCTTTTTTGATTTTGTGTTTTTCAATGAATGGGGCGATTTTTTTGACCGAATTGCGAGAATTGACGATTTTCCCCACGATTTTTGAAAAGAAAGAATTTGAACAAATTGTCTTCCTGAGTAGGCAGGGGCGATTGGCAGGGATTTTGTAG
Source organism: uncultured bacterium (assembly GCA_964477345.1). GTDB lineage: Bacteria > Chlamydiota > Chlamydiia > Chlamydiales > 2-12-FULL-49-11 > JAJZEO01. The sequence goes on along the minus strand of CAYZDL010000007.1, from coordinate 50,751 downwards.
AGAATCTTGATCCCCCAACCCGCTTCAATTTTTTCTTCGATCATAGCTTTTGTTTCGCGATCGTACACTTGAATACTCGTCATAGGATCTATCCTAAGGCAGATTGCGAGAAAATTTCCACGAAAAAGGTTTTTTAGGATATCATTTGAGAGATATTTTATGAGGTTGTCGATGTTCGGTATAATGAAAAAAGTGTTTGGGACTCAGCAGAGCCGTCTAGTCAAAAAGTATTTTCGATATGTTAAACAAATTAATTACGAGGAAGAGAAGCTTCAAAAACTCTCTGACTTCGAATTGAGGAGTAAGACCGACGAATTCAAAAAAAGATTTAAAGAGGGTGAATCGACCGATGCTTTAATGGTCGAGGCTTATGCTGTGGTTAAGAATGCTTGCCGACGATTGAAGGGTTCTTTAATCAACATCTCGGGTTGCGATCGTCAGTGGGACATGGTTCCGTATGATGTACAGCTCGTTGGTGCTATTGCCATGCATTTTGGAGCAATTGCCGAAATGCAGACAGGTGAAGGAAAGACTCTGACGGCCGCTCTACCTCTTTATTTACATGCTCTGACAGGAAAACCTACCCACTTAGTGACTGTGAACGATTACTTAGCCAAGCGTGACTGCGAGTGGATTGGAACAGTCTTTCGTTTCTTGGGACTACGTACCGAGAGTTTGACCAACGATGTTCCCCCACATTTAAGGAAAGCTTTGTATGAGGCCGACATTGTTTATGGAACCGCTTCTGAGTTCGGCTTTGATTATTTGCGAGACAATTCAATGGCGACTTCCAAAGATATGTTGAGCCAAAGGGGCTATTACTTTGCGATCATCGACGAGGTCGATTCGATTTTAATTGATGAGGCGAGGACTCCTTTGATCATTTCCGGACCATCTGCTGAATCGAAGCAGATGTACGACGAGCTTAAAGAGCCTGTCGCTGAGATGGTGAGACTGCAACGCGATGAGTGCAACCGTTTGGCTAATCAGGCGAAAAAAATCTTAGAAAAATACAATCTTCTTGAAGAGAGTGTAGAAAAATCGAAGCTTTTGAAAAATGAAGAAGAAGAGGTCGATGAGGCAATAAAGAAACTTTGGCTCGTCTCGAAAGGAACTCCTACCAACAAGATTCTGCGCCGCATTAAGGAAAATCCCGATCTTAGAGCGAAACTTGAAGCGAAGGAGACTTACTACTGGGGTGAACAAAACAAGGAAGAGCGTGCTGAGGCTCTCTCTGACCTTTACATCATCATCGATGAAAGAAGCAGCGACTTTGAATTGACCGATAAAGGAGTCGAAAATTGGAAAGGGAATGTCGATGAATTTACGATGCTCGATCTTGGAGAAGGGTATGCGTTGATTGAAAATGATGAATCGCTCTCGGAACAAGACAAAGTGAAGAAAAAAGTCTCTTTACGCGAAGAGGATAGCCAGAGAAAAGAGCGAGCTCATAATATTCGTCAATTATTCCGTGCCCACTTGTTGATGGAAAAGGATGTCGATTACATCGTAGAAGAGGACAAGATTGTCATCATCGACGAAAATACAGGAAGACCTCAGCCTGGAAGACGTTTCTCCGATGGCCTTCACCAATCGATTGAAGCCAAGGAAGGGGTCTCTATTCAGCGCGAAACCCAAACCTACGCTACGATCACTTTGCAAAATTACTTTAGACTTTATGACCGCCTTGCCGGTATGACAGGAACCGCAATGACCGAAGCTCAGGAACTTAAAGAGATCTACAAGCTCGATGTTCTTGAAATCCCGACGAACAAAAAGTGTCAACGTGACGATACTAACGATGAAATCTACATGACTGAGCGGGAAAAATACAACGCGATCTTGAAAGAGGTGACTGAAATCCACGAAAAAGGGCGCCCCATCTTGATCGGTACCGAATCGGTTGAAGTTTCAGAAAAATTATCACGCATATTGAAAAACCAAAAGCTGCCTCACACGGTTCTCAATGCTAAGAATCACGCCCATGAAGCCGAGATCATTGCTAAAGCTGGAGAGCGCGGGGCGATCACCGTGGCAACCAACATGGCAGGACGAGGAACAGACATTAAGCTCGGAGAAGGGATTGCAGACCTTGGCGGCCTTCATGTGATCGGCACCTCACGCCACCAATCGCGTAGAATTGATAGACAGCTAAGAGGTCGTTCTGCTCGTCAAGGCGACCCGGGATCGAGCAAATTCTACGTCTCTTTTGAAGATTCGTTGATGCGCCTCTTTGCCTCGAATAAACTCACTGCAATCTTGCAAAAGTTTCGCCCCCCAGAAGGAGAGCCAATCTCTGCAGGGATTTTGAACCGCTCGATTGAGACGGCTCAAAAGCGAGTGGAGCAAAGAAACTACACAATGCGTAAACACACACTCGAATACGACGACGTGATGAATAAACACCGCTCGGAAATTTACACCTACCGCAATGAGATCCTTTCAGCTGAAAACACCCTTCCTCTAGCTTATGAAATCTTAGAATCGTTTACTTGCCAAGCGAGCAGCAGATTCCTTATCTCTAAGTCAGAAGAGGGAGGATGGGATATTCATGGGTATGCTAGCTACTTGATGACCCATTTCCCCGTCAGATTTGAAGATCAGGAGTGGAGTGACGATTCCTTGACGATTGAAGAGATCGAAACAAAGGCTTGTGAGAAGATCGTTGCTGCCTTCAAGACCAAGGTCAAGGCTGACGCCTCGATGATTGCTCTGATGCAAAAATTAGGGGGGAAACCTCTCAATCCAGTCAACGTCCTGATCGGAATCATTCGCTCGATCTTAATCCAAGCAATCGACAAACGGTGGCAAGATCACCTCCTCTCAATCGACCATTTGCGTACTGAGGTTTCAATGAGAAGCGTCGCCCAAAAGGATCCCCTCATCGAGTTTAAACATGAAGCTTTCTCGCTCTTTGAGCATTTCACCCATGTTGTCAAAGAGGAAATTAGCCATGCTCTATTTGCCTTTGCGATCATGCTCCCCGAGATCCCCGAAGTGCAGCAGGCCCTCTCCCAGATCCAGATCTTGGGCCCACCTGCCGAACTCAAAGAGGCCCTGAAAGATCTCTAACTATTCTTTTTTCTCCATGCTCTGGCATTTCTCACCGGAAAGACTCTTGATAGGCCTCCACTTGATATACCCCGTTCAAATGAATCTGGTATTTTGAATTATTTGTAAATCACCTCATCTTGGATTAGACATTCGAAGAGAGTTTTTTCCACCCTTTATAGAGCATGGGGATGGATACTAAAAGATAGATGAACCAATAGCGGCTTTTCCACTCGAGGACAAGCTTGCCATGGTCTGAGAAGAAAAAGAGGAGCCAGGCGAGGGTGAAGAGAAGCCCTCCGAGTGAGAGGAGGAGAATGGAGCCGATTTGGGCCGATTCTTCTTCATCACTCTCTACCTGTTGCGCATGGGTAGGTTTTTTCAACGTAGGCTTTCTTCTCGGGAAAGTTTCTTCTTCCTCTTCATTGTCCATAATAGGATCACGAAGCATCGATGAGCTCATCTCTGGATCGGGAATGGCAAAAGAGGCTGTCTTTCGGGTAGGGGCATAGGGCGGCTCATAGAGAGAAGCGAGGCTATCTTCGGTTTGATAGGGGGAAACGTTACTCGTTTTTTTCATAAAGGAGGAGCCGCAATACTTGCATTCTTGAGCATTGATCGGGATCGAGCCCTCGCAATAGGGGCACATTTTCACTTTATCTTTTTTGTCGTAGTAGCTCATCTGAAATTATCGCATCCACTTTCCAACATTTGAGGGTCTCCATGATCGTCTTATCATTGACGGTCCAGACATGAACGGGGATTTTTGCCAACTTAGTTGCATCGACAAACTCTTTCGTAATTAGATGAATTCCAGGATTTAATCCCCACCCTTTTTCCTTTGCTAAAGCCAGGTAGGGCATAGGATCCTCATTGATGTTTAAGTGTAGCGGATAGGGGGGATTTTGCCTAGTAAACTCTTCAAGCATGGGGAGGTCAAATGAATAAATCATGGCAAGTTTTTGCATCGAGGCGTCGACTATTTTCTGATGGACCTTTTCAATAATCGATCTCTCTTGTCCTTCTTTGATTTCAATCGCACATTTCACTTGATGCTTAAGGCAAAGGGCAAGGACTTGTTCAAGAAAACAAATATCTATCGCCTTTTTTTCAATCTCTTTTCGAGTGATGTTGCCGATTTTTCTAAGTCTTCCGGTCGTACGAAAGAGATTTTCGTCGTGTAGAACAGCTACTTCCCCGTCCTTTGTAAGGCGAACATCAATCTCAATCCCCTTAACCCCCCTCTGAATCATTTCTCTGATCGAGGAGAGGGTGTTTTCAGGAAGATCTTTATTGGCACCTCGATGGGCGAATAATTGCACTTCTGGACAACTCATATCTTTTTAATAATTGATGTAAAAAAAAAAGGCGAGGAAAACCGTTCAATCTGATATGATCCATAGTATGGAGTATGATGTTTGTTTTATTGGAGCTGGGCCTGGGGGCTACGTGGGGGCAATCAAAGCGGCCAATTTAGGTCTCAAGGTGGCTCTTATCGAAAAAGAAAAAGTGGGTGGCACATGCCTTATCCGGGGATGTATTCCTACGAAGACTCTAATATCAAACGTCGATGTCGTTCGAGTGATTAAACATGCGAAAGAATTTGGTGTCACTGTCGATCATTTTTCGATCGATTATCAGAAAATGAAAGAGCGAAAGGATCAGGTGGTGGCAGGCCTTTGTAGAGGCGTGACCGGATTAGTTAAATCGCATGGTATTGCCCTCATTGAAGGCACCGCTTCTTTCGAGTCGCCACATAAAATCAGAGTCAAAAACGGTGATCAAGTCTCTCTTGTCGAATTTGAAAATGGAGTGATTGCAACAGGCTCTACCTCAATGAATATCTCAGCTGCCGTGGTCGATGGAAAGAGAATTCACGATTCGACATCGATCTTAGAATTGACCCATTTACCCAAAAGCTTGGTCGTTTTAGGCGGTGGCTACATCGGGTGCGAATTTGCCTCGCTCTTTTCAGAGCTTGGAGTGAAGGTGACCATTGTCGAATTTCTTCCCGATATCGTCTTTTCGATGGGGAAAACAATCTCTCAATTTTTGACCAAATCGTTTCAAAAGCGAGGAGTCGAAATTCGAACAGGTGTCAAGCTGATCAATAGTGAAGTAAAAGGCGACCATGTCCGATCGTTTCTCGATGATGGATCGACAATTGATAGCGACATGCTCTTAGTGGCGGTCGGGAGAGCTCCTTACACTGAAGGATTAAATCTTAGTGCAATTGGTCTTGGCGTCGACAAACGAGGCTTTATTGAAGTGAACGATTCGATGGAGACCGAGGTGAAGGGGATCTATGCTGTCGGAGACGTTACCGGAAAATCGATGTTAGCTCATGTTGCTTCTCACCAAGCAATCATTGCTGCTGAAAGGATCGCAGGATTCGCTGCCCGAATCAATTACGATAATGTCCCTGCTGTCATGTTTACCCATCCTGAGATAGCCACTGTAGGGCTGACTCTTGAAAGGGCACGAGACCGAAAACTTGATGTCCGCTCTGATCTCTTCCCTTTTTCGGCCTTAGGAAAGGCTCAAGCAAGCCGAGAAACAGAAGGATTTGCTGAAATCATCACTGAAAAAAAGAGTGGTCGCATCGTAGGTGCTTTTATGGTTGGCTTTGAAGCAGGTAATATGATTGCCTCGATGACATTGGCCATACAAAATGAACTAACGATTGAATCGATTAGTGAAACGATTTTTGCCCATCCAACATTAGCAGAATCGTGGATGGAGGCAGCTTTGATAGCTCAAGACACCCCTATTCATTTACCACCTCTTAAAAAGAAATAGTCTATGAAAGAGCTTCGACATCCTGTGAACCCTGAAGGGGACGAAAAGGGAAATTTCCCTAGCTGGCTTCGTAGACCATTGCCTAAAGGTGAAAATCTCTTTCAAACAGGCAACATTATCCACGAGCGTCGTCTCCACACCGTTTGTGAAGAGGCAAAGTGTCCCAATCGTCTCGAGTGTTTTTCGAAGAAAACGGCCACCTTTCTGATCTTAGGGAATCAGTGTACGAGGGCTTGTGGTTTTTGTGAAATTGGATTTTCAAAAACACCTCCTCCTCCCGATCCCGATGAAGCAAAATTAGTCACTGAATCGTCAAAGGCGCTCGGATTGAAGCATGTTGTCATTACAATGGTTGCCAGAGATGATCTCGATGATGGAGGGGCTTCACACCTCGTCCACGTGATCAAAACGCTTCGCAAAGAGATGAGTGATGTGACAATCGAAGTCTTAACCTCAGATTTTAACGGCAACTTTGATGCCATTGATCTTGTCATCGATGAAGCCCCCGAAATTTACAATTATAATATTGAAACGATTAGACGTCTAACCCCAACGGTTCGTCATAAAGCCACTTACGATCGAACCCTTAAAATTCTCTCGCACATCAAGAAGAGAAACACTTCGCGCTTTGTCAAGTCAGGATTAATGGTGGGCTTTGGCGAGAATATCGATGAGGTGTATGAAACGATTTCTGATTTACACGATAATGGCGTCGATATCATCACAATTGGTCAATACTTACGCCCCTCGAAGAAAAAACTTCAGGTGAAAGAATTTGTCCCCCCTGAAAGATTTAAAACTTTTGAGGAGTACGGTCGATCCATTGGCGTTCTCTACGTCTATGCGGGGCCCTTTGTCCGATCGAGTTACAATGCTGATCTTATATCAAACAGGAGCGAAAATGAACTTTCCCCTTCTCGATGAATCTGACCTCGACATCCTCATGCACCGCGATGTCCATTTCGCAGGAAGTTTTAGAGAGATGCTCGATTACTATAAAAAAGATGGAGTCGGAGTCAATGAAGAGTTTACCCTAGAAAGGATTCAGGAACTTAATAAGGCTGAACAGGCTTTAGGAGAAAACCTCTCGAAAAAACTCCTCCCCTCTCATTGCTTTGAAGAAGTCACGAGGGCCAAAGAGCTCTACCTAAGACTCCGAGATGTCTACGAAACTACCCCCGAAGGCTCTCTCTCTCAACTTCTCTCAAACTTGATTCTGTCTGAAGACGACCCCCCTGAAGAAGAACTCAATGCCCTAATAAAGATGGGACCTGAAGCAGTCAATGGCTTGATTCATATCATCGATTCGACTGATTTTTACAATACTCTTTATCCCGGATATGGTAGAACCCCGATGTTTGCTGCACAAGCCCTTGCTAGTATCGGCGATCAAAGGGCGATTAGACCTCTATTCCATGCTCTTAGAAACGATTCGTTTGAAATCGAAGAGGCACTCCATTCAGCCTTAAGATCCTTTGGCTCTGATGCCAAAGCATTTTTACTCCAAAGGGTTCAGAAAAAACCCTACTCTCGTGAAAATGAACTCGCCGCAAGTTCACTTTCTCTATTCCTTCCCGATGAAGAAATTCAAACAATAGCACGTAACCTGCTCAATGAAGCAGATGTGCAAAAAAAAGAGGTCCTTGCCTCTTATCTTGAGTGCCTCTTAGATCCCGTTTGAGATCTTAATCTATACCCTCAAATAACAGCGTGAAATTTCTTGTTCTTAGGGCCTCTATTCATTTCTCTCTTAAGCTATCTATTTTTTATATAAATTAGTTTGAATTATAATATATTCATAATTATATACTGGAGTATATAACATAATCATTATTCAAAAATGGCGAATATAAAAGTTAAAAACCCGAATTCCGAAGTTGCCACCGTGATCTTAGCAGGGGGAGAAGGGACTCGTTTACAACCCCTTACTCAAATTCGATGTAAGCCTGCAATCTCTTTTGGAGGCCGCTACAGGCTTATTGATGTGGCCATTTCGAATGCGATCAATGCAAAAATGAATGATATTTATGTTTTAACCCAGTTTCTTGCCGCTTCAATAAACAACTATCTTTTAGAAGCTTATCCAACTCATGGCGGGCGAGAGGCCCATATAGAAATTTTATCCCCTGAAGATAGCCCTCATGGAAATGTTTGGTACAAAGGGACAGCTGATTCTGTTCGTCAAAATCTCCCCTATTTGTTACTCAATCCTGCAAACTACTTTGTGATCCTTTCAGGCGATCAACTCTACTCGATGGATCTTCGTGACATGCTCGAATTTGCTAAAGAAAAAGATGCCGACTTAACTATTGCAACCATTCCTGTGGCTGAATCTGAGGCTAAACGGATGGGAGTGATGAAGATCAATCGCGATCTTGAAATCACCGATTTTTTCGAAAAGCCTCAAGAACCAGCAACGTTGAGAGAGTTTGCCATTGCCCCAGAGATTTCTGAAAGACGTAATGCTAAAGATGATATGTCCTTTTTAGGCTCTGCAGGAATCTATATTTTCAAGCGTCAGGCCCTCATCGATCTTTTGACTCAAGATCCAAGGGAAGATTTCGGTAAACATTTAATCCCTACGCAACTACGTAAGGGAAAGACCTCTGCCTATATTTTTGACGGATATTGGGAAGATATCGGAACCATTTCTTCCTATTACAACGCAAATCTTCGTCTTGCAGAAAATCACTCATGTCTAAATTTATACGATTGTACCCGTCCGATTTTCAGCCAGTCAATTCTCCTCCCCTCTCCGAGGATCATTGGATCATCGGTTTCTAAGTCAATCATCTGCGATGGTTCGGTGATACATGGCAAAGAAATTACTCATAGCATGATCGGACTTAATTCGTTAGTGGGCGAAGAGACCATTCTGCGAGGTACGATTATGATGGGGTGGTCTCCCCATTCCAATCGAGATCCAATAAAAATTGGATCAGGATGCTTGATTCAAAAGGCAATTATCGATGAAGGGGTATTGATCGGAGATCAAGTATCGCTCATCAATAAGAATAATCTGCAATCTTATGATGATCCTTGGCTCTCCATTCGTGAAGGGATATTCGTTGTCAAAGCAGGGGCAAGAATCCCGGATGGTTTTCATTTTTAGGCGCTTAAGCCTTATCTTCTGAATTTATTTATAATAAGGACATGTATGAAGAATTAACGGGAAAATTCCTTTCTGTCCAGACAGTACTTCGTGATGACTCCCACACCGAGTACGCTCAATCTTTTCCTCAATTCGATTTCTCCTCAATCGATTTTGAACAACAGGTAACCAAACTCCTTCACACCTATTTAAATCCCCAAGTCACTTGGGAAGCTGTCCCCAAGGGGATTTTAACCGGGGATAGCGATGATGCGATCGTCGTCAGGGCCACTGATGCCAATCAAATCTATTATCTCAAATTCACATCGTCATTGCATGTTCAGTTGGGAATGCTTTTTGCTTATTCTTACTTTCACGACTACCCTCACCCCTTTTGTAAAGCAGCAAAAATTGTGTCTCACGGAACAATTACGCTAAAAAACTGTACCTCATCCTATTTTATGCTCCTTGAGAAGGCCGAAGGGGAAGATATTGCTGCTGCATTTGAGAACAATGAGATTGAGGTGATTTACTCTTACGCAGAGACAGCCGCAAAGGTGTTAGCCTATAATCATTCAAATCATGTTTCCAAGTCGACGACTCTCGATAAACTCTTGTATGGATCAAGAACATCAAATCTCCTCATTGAAGACCTCTACAAATTGAGGGGAAAAGTCGCCTCTGATTCTCCATTAATCTCCGGCTGTCAAAATATTATCCCTTTTCTCCTGGAAAAAGAGCGAGAATACCTTATAAGTCCTCAAGTTCATTCTCTTTCGGTCAGTCCACTCAAAATCTGGAATCTTAATTATTCAATGGAAAACCGTATGATTTCTCTTTTCGACACTACAGGCTTCTTCAAATATTGCGCCCCTTCTCAACTTCCCAGGTGGGCTCCTGAGACTGAATTTACGACATTTATTAACAACATTGAATTTCTAGGTTGTTTCTGGAAACTCGATCCCTCGAACATTCAGAAAATTGAAGACCGTTTCTTGCAAACCTATTACCAAAATATACGCCGCCCTATAATGACCCGAGAGGGATTAAATTTGTTTATGACTCAAAGATACCTCGTCTCTGTAAAAAACTTTATTAGTCTTTCGAGTAGTGATAATGATTTCGAAGAAAAGGCTCTAAAGATGCTTTTCGACTTCTCTCACTTTTCCAAACGAGGAAATCTAAAAGTATCAAAACTTTTAGGAGGTTAATTTTTAGACCGTGTCTGCTGGGTCATACCCTCTTCCCCTTCTAACCATTTTGGGAATTATATATTGGCTCTTCTTTTCTATTATTTGCACAACTTCAATAATTTCTTTATCAGGATCCTCAAGATCACTACATTCCCGCGTAATGGTCCTTTCAAAAATTCTGTCGATCCGTTTTATTCCAGTCAATTCCATGATTCGTTCTCTTAATGCCTCAGAATGTCTCCAAGGAGAGTTATTTTTAAATAGTTCCAGCAAAGCTACAACTATTTTCCTTGAAAGGCCCCAATCAATCATAATATTGAGAAGGACCCACTCTAACACTGCGAAAGAAGAGAAGCTCTCTTGCCTAACCACAAATTCGAGAATTTCTTCTATTCCCGTCTTAGTGAGCTTACCTTTTCTCAATGCTGACTCTAAAAGAGGTATCAACATTGAAGAGGGGCTTATTCGGGTCACCTTTATATAATCTCGAGAAAACTCTTCAGGTGCATATGCCTCCACTACATCCTCTAAATGATCAACTTCTCTCTTGAGCACAAGAATCTCCAAAATTGAAAAAGAGAGTTGATTGTCTCGAATAACTTCGGCCGGTAAATGGGGAAATGTTAACCTAAGAGGTGAATCGTCCACTGTTGCATAATGCGACCAGCGGAGCGGCCTTCCTCTCTCGTAATCAATAGCTGTTTCACTAGGGACAATTTCTATCGGGTTAGCTTTGAGGCCTACGATCACTCTTTGCTCGGTGAGTGACCTAAATTCCTCATAAAAGCAAGCCTCTTCAACAAGTTGATACCCCCTAAAATTTGCATCCCATTCCACATATTCAAGGAGTTCTATATGTGGATACAGCACATGTAACAATTCGTGCCCCAATATGGGGACTGGATCATATGTCACAAGAGTAGCCCTCGACTCTCTATTTGGATCGAGAGAATACCACTTCTTATTTCTCTCCTTACTTAAATCAAACTCAATTATCCTGAGGTATGCGATTACACTACTTGCATTCCTTTTGTAAACAATCTCCCAAGGCTCTTTTATTTTAGCATTAATCATCAGAAGAATCTGCCTTCCCACCGGTCCTTGAGCCAATTTTGAAAAAAGTTCTACAACCTTATCGATTCCTCCTGGGAAAGATCTTGATATTCGTATCACCCATGCATTTCTCCTAATTGCACTCAAAATCTGCTCAACTTTTGCCGCCTCATCTCGTTTGATCCAATCTTGGGGTAGGGTAATTTTTTCAGGCCCATAGTCGACCATGACTGTGTTGACCCCTCCAACATTAATAAAACTCAATTCGACAACCCCTCCCGAGCACAGCCTACCGATAAACTCTCTTCCTGGATCTGATTTGTACAATCGCGAAACCCGCGCTGCAAGAAACATGCCAGCAAAACTATCTCCCACGAAGACAATGTTCGGAAATTCGGGGAGTTGATACCGATTTATCCCTGCAGAAATCAATCTATTTGCTTCTCCTTCAGGCAGACCTACAAGCCCAAGAGAAATTCTCGACAACAACCTTCTTTCCTTAAGCTTTTGAGGAATAAATGTAAGCGCGAGAGGATTTGCAGGCATCTCATTAAAAATTGGATGAATCCTATCGACCACCTCTTTACAAGAAGCGCTACGTTCGTAGGGGACTCTTCTTGGTTGCGCAACCGGAAAAATTGAAAATGGATTTAAGGTGCTGATCATACAAAACTCCTTAATTTTTTTTTGAAAAACCACCATAAACATTAAGAAAATATAAAGAAATAAAAAAATGTTTACCTATTTTTAAGGTCCTCAGTAGCAATAAAAAGAAGTAGATAGTAATCTGATGTAATGGCTATATGGGCGATTGCAGACTTACATTTGTCATTTGGTGTTGAAGGTAAAAAGATGGATGTCTTTGGCCCCAAATGGGTTGATCACGCCTCGAAAATTGAAAAAAATTGGAAATCATCGATTGCCAATGATGATTTGGTCTTGATTGCGGGAGATATTTCGTGGGCATTGCATCAAGAAGATGCGATGGCAGACCTTGAATGGATCGAAAATCTTCCTGGAACAAAAGTGATGATCAAAGGCAATCATGATTTGTGGTGGAGATCGGCATCAAAAGTCCGCAAGGTTCTTCCCAATTCAATCCATCTTGTACAGAACGATGCGTTCACGATCCATGGGGTGACGATCGGAGGTACAAGGCTTTGGGAAAACCCTCTGATTTCCTACAACGAATACATAGAATTTCGCGAAGTGAAGGGCGTCAATATTCATAAAAAAGAAAATACCGAGGAAGAGCGGCTTCACGATGAAAAGATTTTTAAGACTGAGCTTGACCGGTTAACTACGTCAATAGCTGCGATGGATTCTAATGCTAAACATCGGATTGTCATGGTCCATTACCCTCCTGCGGGCCCCCTTAACCGTGACTCAGTTGTCATGGATATATTGGCCAAAAACCGAATCGATGTCTGTCTTTTTGGTCATTTACATAATTTAAAACAAGAAGCCCCTGTAAATTTTAGTTATAAAGGGGTGCGCGTCCTTTGCACAGCTTGTGACTATTTAGATTTCAAGCCAGTTCTGGTAGAATTTTAATCACTTTTTTGTCATCCTTGACAAAGTGAAATACCGTCTGCGTCCATTTATCCTGCTTGAGGTATTAATCGCCATCTCGATTCTTGCGCTGGTGATCGTTCCTCTCTCGTCATTTCCCTTTAAGGCCTTGAAGAAAGAGAGAGAAATGCTCATTCTGGTCGAATCTGAAAGGGTTCTAAGCCTCGCCCATGCTGACCTTTTGACCTATCTTCAAGAACATCCCCCGACGGAAAAATCGATCGATCTGGGAAATTATGAACTAGAATTAACTACTTTGGGAAAATTTTCCTACCATGCGATGGCTGATCTTACCTCTGAAAAAAGTAAAGAGCGTCACCATCTCTATAAAGTGACCCTATCTCTCACCTCTTCTTCAAAACAATCTTTACCTCATACAAGGAGCTTCAACCTTTACTGGAACGAAGGCGCCTAAGAGATCTTTAATCACTCAGCTTGCTTAACAGAGGAATGGAAAGACCCGCGCTGCAGGTCTTTCCTTAAAGCTAGAACTATGAACAATTTTCAATCCCACAAGATTTTATGCCTGATTTGTAATCGCTGCAACTAAGATTACCTGATGCAAGCTTAGTAGCCGCACTGATCAGGCATTGACAACCTTGGAAGAACTCGTCGCAGTCAGGGTCCGTTGCCATCTGTGAACCACACCCGCAGGTATTTGCCATCTGTGAACCACACCCGCAGGTATTTGCCATCTGTGAACCACACCCGCAGGTATTTGCCATCTGTGAACCACACCCGCAGGTATTTGCCATCTGTG
>CAYZDL010000007.1:11047-37132 GCA_964477345.1 uncultured bacterium | reverse complement strand
TATTTGCCATCTGTGAACCACACCCGCAGGTATTTGCCATCTGTGAACCACACCCACGGATATTTGCCATCTGTGAACCGCACCCCGTGAGGCATTCTATGTATCCCATCATGGCCGTTATTTTATCAGTACCCGTACAAATTTGATTTGCAAGTTCGTTTGCACAGTTTGCGTTACAAGCCACCTTGTCACATGTTGAACCCTTAGAGCAGGATTCTCCTGGTACCGCCTTGCCAGTATTAGAATCATAGCATCCACAGGTTGAAGATTTATTTTGTTTCATTTTCTTTTTTTTCATAATTATTCTCCTAAGATTTCACATACTCAAAATTATATACACCCTTGAATATCTCAACTAAATAGCTTATAACGAGCCGACAAACTAGGAAGTCGCAACGCTCACAGAGAACGGGAAATTATAGCGAATTATCTACTTGAGTATTATTCAAAAAAAATCCATGGTGCGAATTATGGAAGAGACAACTTTCAAGCCTTATATTACGTCGAAAGAAAGGGTCCCAGAATTTACTCTTCGAAGTTTGATCCTCGGTATACTTCTGGGAATCTTTTTTGCTGTTGGAAATACCTATTTGGGTTTGAAGGTTGGTATGACGATTTCAGCCTCCATCCCAGCAGCTGTTCTTTCGATGGCAATATTGCGCTCGATGTTTAAAAACGTATCGGTATTGGAAAACAATATTGTTCAAACAACGGCTTCCGTTGGTGAAGGTCTAGCAGCAGGAATTATTTTTAGTGTCCCGGCACTCTATATGATTGGAGCTAGCATCTCGAATACAAAAATATTCATCTTATCTTTCCTCGGGGGAATTTTAGGGATCTTGTTTATGATCCCGATGAGACGATACATCATCGTAAAAGAACATCATGTACTTCCCTTTCCCGAGGGAACTGCCTGTGCAGAAATTTTAAAGGCAGGGGCCTCAGCAGGGAAAAATGCGTTGATGGCTTTCTGGGGAATTCTTCTTGGTGCCTTTTACAAAACCTGCATGAGTATCTTTAATCTATTTACCGATGTCGCCGCCTTTGTGATCCAACCCTTCGAAAGTACCCAATTTCGGATCGACGCATCACCAGCACTTTTGGGAGTCGGTTACATCATTGGTCCCCGAATTGCGATGGTGACTCTTGCGGGAGGGGCGGTTGGCTGGTGGGTCTTAATCCCGATGATTAAACTCTATGGTGCGGGCCATGTAAAAATTTTTCCTGGAAATATCCCTATTGATCAAATGGATGCGATGGCGATTTGGTCAAACTACATCCGTTACATTGGAGCAGGGTGCGTAGCAATCGGAGGTCTATACAACCTCGCTTGCATTTTCCCTATGATCCTGAAAACGGTTCATGTCGGATTTAAGGAGCTCTTTTCTGGAATGAAAGGAGCTCATTTAGAGCGGACAGATCGGGATATTTCCATGGGATGGCTAATTATAGGGTCGTTTGCCATCATGATCCTTTTCTGGCTCATTCCTGGCGTCGGGATGAATTTCTTTACGATCTTCCTTTTAGCCTTGCTCGGTTACTTTTTTGTTGCTGTCACCTCAATTACCGTAGGCCTAGTCGGCAGCTCCTCTAATCCTGCTTCAGGAATGGTCATTACTACACTGCTTGTTACGGGGCTTATTTTCTCTTTGCTTGGGTGGACAGAGAGGATTTACCTGATCATGGCGATCACGATGAGTGCCGCTGTCAACGTAGCGATTTGTCTTGCCTCAACAACCTCTCAAGATTTAAAGACGGGCTATATTCTTGGCGCAACCCCCAAATGGCAACAACTTGCTGAAATTATCGGATTAGTGATTCCTTCCCTTCTTATCGGCACCATTCTTTTTCTCTTAAACAAGGTCTACGTCTTTGGTTCGGCGGCCCTACCCGCTCCGCAAGCGACCCTCTTATCGATTATCGCAAAAGGTGTCATTGAAAGACAACTTCCTACGATGCTTGTCGTCATTGGAATTATCCTTGGAATTATCGTTCTTCTCTTACGCGCAAAGATTCTCCCCTTTGCGATCGGACTCTACCTTCCCCTAGAAATTTCAACAGCCATTATGGTGGGAGGGATCGCAAGATCGATCGTACACCAAGCGACTCATAAGAAAAAAGTTGACGAGAGCGGCATCTTAACCGCCTCAGGCATGGTTGCTGGAGATGCTTGTATCGGGGTAATCGTCGCCCTCCTAACAGTCATTGGGATCATCGATGTCAATGCCCAGCCCCGCTTCGGCCCCGAAGTGTCGGTCTTTTGCTTCTTTATTCTGACAGGGATCTTCATGGCCCTCTGCCTTCGAAAGAAAATCACCCAGTAATAAGCCTACTCTCTAATTAACTATCATCTGATATAATAAAGATTGGTAAGATTGGATAATATATTATGGCAAACAAGCAAAATTTTAGAAACATTGGTTTTTATGTCAACTGGGCCCAATTTATAGAGGGGGAAAAATACAATTCTCCTTCGGCTTATCCCAAAGGCTTAGACCGGATAATTTATGCTCATCTAATGTTTGGAGTTGAACCCCATCCTGATTTAAGTCCTAACACTGGATGTACTTATACTACTCCCCCTAATGCCAATTATGGAGACCTACCCCATGATCCTTTTCTAGATAGCAGTAGCTTGCACTTTCCGAAGGAAAATCCACTTATTTGGGGTACTTACATGATGCTCCCAAATGATTGCTTTACTGGCAAACCACCGGACCTCTATCTCACTGATCCCGAATGTTTTAAACAACTTCAAAAGCTTAAGAATTCAAATCCCGCCCTTAAAGTAATGATGAGCTATGGTGGATGGAGTTGGACTCATGGGGGGACCGCGTATAGTTCGATTTCGGCAACAAAATTCCATGATATGGTCTCCAATCTCCAAAGCATGCAAGCTTTCATTAAACTCTCCTATGAATTTATTACTTCTTATGGATTTGATGGGATCGATTTTGATTGGAAGTTTCCAGGGCAAACACTAGGCACCGATATATCTCAAAATGATGCTTATATGGATTTTAGAAATATTGAATTTCTTATTTATTACTACAGGAAGCACGTGGTTAGCCAAGGTAATCCCGATTTTCTGATCACCATGCAATGCTCCGGCTCTTTAAGCCCCGATATTGTTGCCCACAGATACCCAGACATGCTCAATGATCACGATTATTATAGATGGATTAATTTTCTTCTTTCTAATGGACTTTCTGAAGTTACCCTACTCTCCAATCCAAATGTTCAAACAACATTGTCAGACCCTAATCTTTTTAATTTGGCACTTGGTTTAGAAGATCCTGACCTCTCTGAAAAAATTGCATCTGCCAAAAAGAGAGGCCTTGGTGGAGCAGTCCTTTATCCCTCAGTCGCACTATAAGAGCCTTTGTCCATAAAGAGCAGTGTGTTTGTGTATACTTAAACAGTTTGAAGAATTCGGAATTTTTGAAGTCGACATCGCAGATTTTTGCCTGGCGTCAGTCTGCCAAAGCATCCCCCTATTGAAGACAGGGGCGGTAGAACTGGGCGAAAATCTGCAAATGCTGGTGATGAAAAAACCAATTCTTCAAGTTGTTTTGGTATATATTCAACTTTCTTGATATGATCTCTTTCATTTAAAGGGATGTACTATGAAACTAATCTCCAAAGGGCTTATAAATAAAATTTTGGATGTAGAAGATGATCCCATTTGTTTGCCTACAGAATCGATTGATAATATGAACCTTGCATTCCAAACACGTACCCATCCTTACCATGGATGCGGTAAAATCTCGAACTCCCCTTTCAACGACCCAACTCTCTTCATCATCTACTTTCAAAGAATATTATGAAGATTAAACGAAGGCCACTCACCTTAATTGAAGTGTGTATTGCCTTTGGTATCCTTGCCGTTTGTTTCTCCGTTGTTTTTTCAAATCTTAGTATTTCCTCGAAGATGCTTGCAAAAACCGAAGAGGCTCGTCTACAGACAATGAGAAATCAATACTTCTACGAGAGAGTGACTTCGGTAGTTGAACACTTGTCCGGTGATGGCTTTCAAGTGGAAGAGAGGCAAGTAGGGAGCGATACTTTCTCCGTAGTTTCGTTTACTTACGAGAATGGCTTGGATCGGGAAAGAATTTTTTCTGGTGAACGGCGTGGTGAGATTGAATTAAAAGAGGGGGAGATCATTCTAACCACTTTTTCCAAAGAGGGTGATGAGGTACGCGAAGAGATCCTTTTAAGCGGTATCGCAGAGGTTAAATTTGATAATAAAAACCCTTCAGTACTCCGAATACTCACCACTGATTTGACAAAACACCCTCTTCCTTTTGCCTTCATTTTACCTCCTAAGAAAGAGAGTAATAGCTGATGAATGCAATCCCTTTTGTCGCCATTTTTATCACTGTGATCGCTCTGACCTGGTCTTCTTTGTCAGTCAATCTGATTTCTACACAAATCAGCTCAAAAGGCTTTATCTCTCATATGTTAGCTCTCAGTGATGCCTACTCAAAAATCGAAGTCAAGCGCTACGCTACTCAAACCAAAGAAGAGGGTAAAGATGAGCAACAAGAGCACGACCGTTCAGAAAAGGTTTACCAATCACCACGATTTAATTGTGATAAAGAGAGTTCCAAGCTTTTCCTTTCAAAAGAGTCTGACAAAGAGATCAAAAAATGCTTTGAAACCTTGATTGATCGTCTTTATTCCGAAGCTCCCTACTATGAGAAGATGCTTGCTGAGCGAATTTCCGAGGTGATTTTTCCTCTTCTTCAAGAACAGATTGAGCTACACACCATCTCTTTTGACAATGATGATCTCGATGAGGCTTGGTATCAAATGCTTAAGGGAGGCTCTTTCCCCTCTCTAACTGATTACATCGCAATTGGAAAACCAGGACAGCTACCCCTCTTTTCCAGATTCGCCTCTACCACTGTACTAGAGGCCTTCTTTGGAAGCTCTGTCACAAACGATCTTCTGAAGTGTGAAGAAGATCGTTACTATACCGAAACAACCAAACAATCAATTCTCCCCGAAGAAGAATTTTCGAATTTTTTGTCGAAACACAATCTTTCTCAATTAAAGAAATATTTCGATTTTACTGCCAAACCTAAAGTTCAACAAGTGATCGAAGGGCGCGAAGGTGATGTTTTGGTCGCCATCAAGCTACAATCGGGGGAGAAGAATATGGAAAGTCGTTCCGACCCCAACTTGTGAGGTAGCCCAGATTTTCCCTTGGTGTTGTTCTATTACCGTTTTTACAATGGCAAGACCAAGGCCCGCACCGCCCATCTTTCGTGAATGGCTTTTGTCGACGGTGTAAAACCGATCAAAGATCTTTGTCAATTCACTTTCGGCAATTCCTATTCCTTGATCTTGCACATTAATTTGGACCGATTCCTCTCTTGCATCAACAGTAATGGTGATCTTGGCTGACGATTCGGAATATTTCACTGCATTTTTCAATAAATTAAAAATCGCCAGTTCAAGGAGAGAGGGGTCTCCCCAAATATCGACCTGGTCTTTATTATGCAATTGTTCGATCTCAGCTTCAGGACTGACATTAAGAAGAGTGTAGCAGACATCATCGATGATTGAGATCAACTCAGACTCTTTCATTTGAACTCTGGTAGAATCAAGATCGGCAAGCGTAAGGAGATTTTTCACCAATACTTCCATTCTTTCGCAATTACGAATGATTTTTCCCATAATCGAGTCGAACATTTCTTCAGAGATTTCTCTTAGATCTATCAATGTCTCAGCAAACCCCCGAATAATGGTGATCGGGGTCCGAAGCTCGTGGGAGGCATTGGCGATAAATTCTTTCCCCATTTCGATCATTTTCTGCTGATTGGATCGGTCTTTCAAAATGATGCTGAGGCCATGCTGGTCTTGCGACGGGACTACGACAATCTCTAAATGGGTCATATTTGTTTCATTTGAGGCCAAAAAAGTTCGAGCCCTACCCTCTTGATCGAGCACCTGAGTCACTAATTTTCCGATCTCTTTAAAAATTTGGTTATCGCTTGTCGCAATCACTTCAAGGATTTTTTTTGATAATATTGAGCTGTTTTTTAAGCCGAGGAGAAGTTGTGCGCGGGTATTGAGAAAAGAGATTCTCCCTTCTCGATCGCAAGTGATAATCCCCTCATCGATATTCTCTAAGATGGCTTTCTTTTCGGCAAATAAGATCTCTCCCCTGAGGGAAAAGAGTTTGGCACGGTCAGAGATTTCCCCTAAGCTTTTCTTGAGAGGACGCAGATATAGCCACCCCCCAAAACCAATCAAACTAACAGCCATTCCCAATTCGACAAACATAGACAACTATCATGAGCCTGAGGCCGATTTTCTTTCCAGGGGAAAATCGGGCAGGGGCAAAGGCAATGATTTAGTACTTAACTTTGAAGATGGGAATGGGTTGCGAGATCCCTTTGAATATTGCCTCTGGCACCGCTTCAAACTCAATATTTGCTCTGACCCCAGGATAATCGAGCACTTGCTGTGTGATCAAAATTTCCATCTCCCCGGCATGATCACAAAGCCTAGAGGCTAAATTGACGTTGTGACCAAGCACAGTGTAATTTAGATGATTTTCAGCCCCCATATTTCCAGCGATCACATCCCCTACGTGGATACCAATACCGATTTTAAGTTGGCAATAATTGATTGATTCGCGATGTCGGTTCCATTCTCGAAGGACGCGCATCATCGTCATAGCACAAAGAACCGCTTGCAAGGTGGGATTTTCCATCTCAACAGGAGCCCCAAAGAAGGCCATGATCTCATCTCCAACATATTTGTCGATCACCCCTTTGTGGTCGTCGATCACTCCTGATAGAATATTCAAACAATCGTTGAGCATCGCTAAAACATCTTGTGGAGCCATGTTCTCTGAAATGTGGGTAAAATGACGAATATCTGAAAAAAGGATCGCAACTTTTCTGACTTCTCCCCCCAGCACAACCCCTTGAGAAAGAATTTTATCGGCCACTTCTTTATTGACGATTTTATGGAGGAGGGCACGAACTTGATTCCCCTCTTTCATCTTCTCGACCATCTGCTCAAAAGAGCCGACAAGAGCCCCTATCTCATCTTTTCTTAGCTTATCTTTTTGAGAAACCTGAACTTTCTCAAGATCTCCTAAAGCGACTGCGTCAGTGAAACCGACAAGATCGACAATCGGCCTTATCATTCGTTTAATGAAGAAATTGACAGCGAAAAGAACCACAGCAAGAAAAAGAATCCCAGACAATAATACTTGTACCGTTACCGCATAGAGGAAATTGTGAGCTTGTTGCTCGAGTTGGGTAATTTGTTTGTAGACACTGTCTCTGTATTGAATGATGAAAACATGCCCGTCATCTCTTATGATATCGATGACATGATAGTAGTAATACTCTTTACCATCGGTATCGGTAACGATCCCTTCCTTTTTATCTGACAATTTTTGCAAAATCATCTTCTCATCATGAGTCAGATCAATCTTCCTCCCATTCGTATCAAACATGATTGGATCGCCATTTTCGGGGAGAAATAGAACGTTATCGGGACAAATAAGAGCTAACTGTTCGAGAATAGTAGCAATATTGACCCCCAAGCTTAACGTTCCATAATTCGGAAGTTTTTTATCCGACTCCATGTATCCATACATAAGAGTATTGACAATGAAGATCGCGGAGGTATCTTTCAAAGGCTGGATAATTTTGAAAGTAGAGGGAAGACAAGTGTTGACCTGACCTGAGGTTATTTCGGGCTTACAATCCCCTTGAATTGAGACGCGAGAATCGAAAAAGATATCCTTGGTGTAAACTGCATATCCAACAGCATTCGAAATTTGCCGTTTTATAGCTGTTTCCGATTTGGGAAACGAAGCGAGTCCTTTGGGAGCAAATCGACTAAAAGGATCAAAAAACCAGACCCCTGTACCAGTAACAGCTCCCAGTTCCCAAATCAATCGGTTTTGATCATCCCTCTCCTGCCAATCGTGTATTTGGGCCCAGGATTGATCCCTAGCATTCCCTTTTAAATACTTACACAAGTAACTATCGCATAAATCAATCCCACGAGTAAATCGCTCCTGCCCCGAGGCAATTTGCTTATCAACACTCCCCTTTATCCACCCATAATCGCGTGCTTTTTCCAAAATTTCGGACTGATCAAGTAACTTTTTACGGACGGTGAGAATCGATTTGATCGTTGAATCGACTAAATTTTTATAAATCTCTTGATTTTGGACGTTGACCGTAGGGGCAAAAGGGCCAGAGGGGGGGATAAAATTTCGTCCCTTAAGCTCGTCTAGATTCAATTCGAGGAGTTGTTGAGGAGTGAACAACAACCAATTGTTCCTTAATGTCTCAATACTAAAAGACACATCGTGCTGTCCTAGCTGAAAAGATTTTCCAATTTCATTCGACCAAAAAGGAACACCGATATAGACATTCAAGTTACCATTTTTCTCTTGCTCAACCACTAAATTGATATCCTCATTTAGAGGAATGAGAAAAACATCGTGCAAAAAAGGCGGCCGCATCATCAAACACGATGTCAACTTTTCTCGAACTGTCGTTTGGATAAAATCAAGCCAATTATTGGTCGTTAGAAGAGTCACTGAGCTGGCCCACTGGTTTGTTTCAAAATTGTAATCGGTGGGAGCATAACGGGTCTTTAACCAATTGTATTCTTCAATTCTGCTAAATAGCGTGTTAATTCTAAGCTCTTCTTGAGTGATCGCAAGAGAGAGGAATGCCAAATAATTTTCGACTAGCTTGGCATTTGTACTCCTGATCTCTCTTTCGATTTTAACCCGTACTTTTTCGACATGCCTAGTCACTGAGCTATATGTCCATAAAATAGAAGCCCCCTGCATCACGATGAATACAATTGCAACGAAAATGAATAGCCGAGTCTTTAATTTCACCCAATCCTCTCAACGAATCTATTTCCATATAATACAATTTCATTTATACGGAAGTAAATTTAAAAATTGGCAATTTTCGATGATAGAACTGCAGATTTTTACCAGACATTAGCTGAACGCAAAGCCGTCCCCTGTAAGAAACATGGGCTATACAGCGGAGTAAAAATATGCAGATGCCGGCTTCTAAAATTCCCAATTTTTAAATTTACTTAAGTATCATACAAAAGAATGAGATTCACATTTATCAATCATGGCCAAATGGGGACGCTCGATGTAGATGAAGGGCGCGTTACCTCAATTCAGACAGCGAATCCAAAAGAGATGTCGGAATTGAAGGATTTGATTTCTCCGACCCGCTTTATGACAGTCACTAGAATCGAAAAACTCCTCTCGAAATTTGGCTTTTCTCAAATTGAAATCGTGTCGACACCCTCGATTGAAAAAATCGATACCCTATTGACCGAAAGTGGTCTCTATGGATCGATTCTCATCAGGAAAAAGGGAGAGACTCTTTTACGAAAAGGGTATGGCTTTTTCGACATCGAAACAAAAAAACGAAATACCGAATCGACTTATTACCATTGCGGCCGTTTAAGCGAACTCTTCACTACCCGTCTTTTCTATTCGAAAATTGAAGAGGGACTCTTCTCCCTTGACGATCCACTCGACTATTTTTTCCCCTCCTATTGTGTTAAATCTCCTTATTTGTCGGAGATTACCCTATCCATGCTGCTTCATCACACCTCAGGGTTCACTCAATTTGAAATGGGCTTATCACCAATTTTGGATGATCTTTCAACAAGGATGATTTTAGACCAAATTTTCAAACACCCTCTTCTTTTTAAACCGGGAACGCACCGATTTGAATCTAATGCAAATTTTCGACTTCTCTCAGCAATCCTAGGAGAAACTCTTCTCAAACAAGAAACTAACACCGCAACTCTTTATGAATCGGATGGAAGTAAAAAAAGGCTCGATCACCTCTCATTTCGTCGCGGTTTTGCTGACATCTCTACTACAGTTGTCGATCTAATGGAATGCACACAGTCTCTTCTCGATCAGACTAAAGAATTTGTCACACTCCACTCACATAAAACTAATGAAATGGTCTCCGTTACAGGTCCACTTCATCGAGAATTTCTCTTTGGCAGGTGTACTTACTCATTTTCCTGTGATCACGGAGTCGTTTTTTTTGTTCCACAAGATGAACTTCATGTGGCACTTATTATTAATAAACCAATGCCAACAAAATTACCGATAAAAAAACTCATTTCCTTAATCACAACAAATCATTTTTAAGCTATAGTGAATTCATGGGCATGTTAAGAATTTTAGGTGGGTCTCCACTAGAGGGAGAAGTGAGTGCAGGTGGCGCAAAAAATGCGATCACTAAGATGCTTGTCGCTTCATTAATTTCAAATCGTACTTGTTTGTTTAGGAATGTTCCTAACATTAGCGAAGTAGAGATGACGGTGGCTCTTTGCCAAGAGATTGGTATGAATGTATCTTGGGACAGAAAAGAACACACGATGCAAGTTTGCACCGAAGAATTGAAAACGACCTACATCCCTCAACGCTTTTCAGGAGCTAACCGGATCCCAATTTTAATGATTGGAGCCCTATTGGGCCGAACCGATGCCGATATCGTTGTCCCCACTGTCGGGGGATGTAAAATTGGCAAACGCCCTATTGATTTTCACTTACAGGCACTCACCTCACTCGGCGCCAAGATCGAATATCGAGAAATGAAACGCGATGGAGCCTATTTTGCTCAATCACATTCTGGTCTAACTGGCACGATCATTGATCTTCCTTATCCATCTGTCGGAGCGACTGAAAATACGATCTTGGCTGCTTGCCGCGCTAAGGGAACAACAGTAATTAAAAATGCCGCCATGGAATGCGAAGTGATGGATCTGATCCTCTTTTTGCAAAAGATGGGGGTCTCGATCCAAGTCGATGTCAATCGAACCATCTACGTAAAAGAAACCAAAGAATTTCACGACGTTGAACATACTGTCATCCCCGATCGAATCGTCGGAGCCTCTTTTGGGATGGCCGCCATTGCAACAAAAGGTTCTGTCTTTGTGCGCGATGCCAAACAAGAACACCTCGTCACATTCCTCAATAAATTGAGAGAGATAGGAGGAGATTTCCGTATCTACAATGAAGGAATCGAGTTTCGGTATCGAAAGCCCCTTGCAGGGAATTTACATTTAGAAACAGCTGTACACCCTGGATTTATGACCGATTGGCAACAACCTTTTGTTGTCCTCCTGACTCAAGCAACAGGCACCTCGGTTATCCATGAAACAGTCTATGAAAACCGCTTTGGCTACACCTCAACTCTTTGTGAAATGGGCGCTGACATCGAATCATTCAACGAGTGCCTAGGCGGCCACGTCTGCCGCTTTGCTAAACGTGACTTTCCTCACTCGATCGTCGTCAAAGGAGCGACCAAGCTGATAGGACAAAATATTGCAATCCCTGACCTAAGAGCTGGTTTTGCCTACGTGATGGCAGCCCTTATTGCTGAAGGAGAATCTGAGATCGACAATCTTCAGTTTCTAGACCGAGGTTACGAAGAGCTTACTGAAAAGCTCTCCGCACTCGGCGCAAACATCGAGCGAATCTCTAAAAAAGAGCTCCTCACCCCACAAGCAGTTTAATGACCTAAAAATTAACACAAATCATTTTTGCTGAAATGGTTCTATGGTTAAATCTTGAGATCCTACTGAAGATTTTCCAAAAGCTAAGATAACTTTAGTGATGCCACTATCCTTCTTAAGAAGGATTTACGCTAGTAAAATTACGATCACTACTAAAAGACTTTAGTTGACTCCGTCTGGAACTTATGGTAGATTGTTGTCCATGAAAACTTGGCGCCAAATCCAAAAGGAGAGCTTCACAAAGCTATCTCACCTAGCTTCTTTCTTAGAATTGAGCGATGAAAATCTAGACTTGGTCGATTTTGCTCCCCATTTTCCGTGCCTTGTTTCTCGTAGGCTAGCAGAAAAAATCCCAAAAAACTGCCTTGATCACCCCATGGCAAGACAATTCATTCCCCTTAAAAGCGAAAAGTGGGAAAGCCCTGATTTCGTCGATGACCCGCTCTGCGAGCAAAGCGGCATCCGCCTCACCCCTTCTCTACTGCATAAATATGATGGAAGGGCACTCTTGGTCACTACAGGAGCCTGCGCCATGCATTGCCGCTACTGCTTTCGTCAATATTTTTCCTACGAATGTGACAACAAGCACTTTATTCAAGAAATTGCCTACATCCGAAACACCCCCTCTATTCACGAAGTGATCCTCTCGGGCGGCGACCCCCTTTCTCTATCCGATGAACTTCTCGACAACCTCCTTACACAGCTCGATCAAATTGATCATCTCCGAGTCATCCGTTTTCACTCCCGCTTCCCCATAGGAATTCCTGAAAGGATTGAAGAAAAGCTTTTATCCATTTTGAAACAACTCAAAAAACAGATTGTTTTTGTCATTCACATCAATTGTGCCTACGAATATGACGATCAGGTCACCACCGCCTTGAGAAAATTGACTGCCCTTTCAATCCCTGTTCTAACCCAATCAGTTCTTCTCAAGGGGGTTAATGATACCGTTAATGCCCTTAAAGCTCTCTCACTTGCCTCTATTAGCCGTGGTATCATCCCCTACTACCTCCACAAGCTCGATAAGGTCCGTGGAACGACTCATTTTGAAGTTGAAGAAGAAAAAGGGATTCACTTGATTGAAGAATTACGGAAATTAGTTCCCGGCTATGCAGTTCCGACGTTTGTCGCAGAATACCCCAAGGAAAAGTCAAAGACCCCATTGGCTCTTGCTCCAAAGAAACAATACTAACCACATCTAGATAAACTATTACAAATCTGCGAAGGGATTGTTCGAGTCAGAGAAAGATTTTCTTCGCTTTCTCCTTTTCCTCTCTTCCGTAATTGAATGCATAAGATCTTGATCGAAATCTTGGTTGGCAGCCCAATTGAGATAATCGATAGGCACCTCGCGAAATGGGACTCCTCGATGCTTACCCAAGGGGAATAACTTTAGAAGGATCGGCTGCTTGAGCCTATCCATGATTTCCTCTGTCGTTTTGAAATCCATCGCTAGATATTTAAACACTTTGATGTTAACGATGACGTCATTCATCGCCCTATGAGCCCCTTCTTCAGGGATATTGAAATGGGTACGAAGCATCTCAAGGGAGTTAGTGGGGGATCCTGCATAAAGACGGGCCATTCGCAGTGTATCGATCGATCGATTTAAATCAATTGAACAAGAAATTTTCCTCTTTTTTGCCGCGTGAATTAACATGTTAAGGTCGTACCCAATATTGTGCCCCACAACGATATGTTTGCCGATCAATTCAAAGGCCTTTGGAAGAATTTCGTCAATCGTCGGTTGACCTGCCACCATTTCATTCGTAATGTGGTGGACATCAATCGACTCCTGTGGAATCGGCATCCCAGGATAAATCAGCGTCTCAAATGTAGCAAGTATTTCATCGTAAGTAAATTTAACGATTGCAAGCTCGACAATCTCGTCAGTTTCAACCGACAAACCAGTTGCCTCGACGTCGAGACAAATAAACGTATCTTTCTTAAGATTACCCACAGTCCAAAACCTTTCTTAGCCTTTCTTTTACCTGCTCTCTAATCGCTTTGTCTTCAATGTCGTAAAAAACCAAATCCCCATAAGGTTCAAGATCTTTTGCCAATAGATCCATGGCAGCTTTTTTTTCCTTTTTTTCCACTTTATCGATTTTAGTAATTATGAATAAGAGATTTTTCCCTTGATCCCTAACCCAATGGATAAATTCCCAGTCACTTTCTGAAGCAGGGTGCCTTCCATCGATGAAGTGAAGAAAAGTAATTTTTTCAAGGTGAGTAGAAAGATAATGATCTATCATCTCCCTCCAAGTCTCACGCATTACCTTAGATCGTTTTGCATACCCGTACCCCGGCATATCAACAAAAAAGAGGCGGTCATCCACATTGAAAAAATTCAACAACCCGGTCTTCCCAGGTTTTGAAGAGATCTTTGCCAGCTGTCTATTTTGAAAAAAGTGGTTGATGAAAGAAGATTTACCTACATTTGAACGGCCAGCTAGGACGACATGAGGAAAGTGCTGCCTTGGCATCGATATTCTTCCATCCGAAGATACTTGAAAAAAACATTTTTTAAATTCCATGATAAATCCTCTCATCTCCTTCACCGCTCTCAATCTCTACGTGATAGACAAAACCAGAAAGCAAGGGGCGAATAATCTCAGGCCACTCAACGATTGCGATATAAGGCTCTTCTAAATACTCGGTAAAGCCGCATGCGATAAAGTTTTCTAATTTTTCGACTCGATAGAGATCAAAATGGGCCACATTTTCATAAAGATTGAGGGTGACAAAAGTCGGAGATGTCACTTCATCACGGTGGGTATTCTCAGTCAGAGCTTCTACTAATCCTTTAGCAAATGTCGTCTTTCCTGCGCCCAAATCACCATGTAGGCAGACCAGATCTCCCGGCTTCAATTTCCGAGCAAACTGACGGGCAGCCTCTATGGTTTTCTCTACACTTGACGACTTCAGGTTTCTATTCCTCTTCCATCCATCGTGCGATGTGTTTTTCAAACACCTCCTCTCCGGAGAGTGTTTCGACAAACTGAGAAATTTTGCTCTCTTCGAGATGTTCCTGGATAAAGCCTAGAAAATCTTGTTGTATTTCAAATCTATTTTGAGTGGGAACTTCTTTCAAAGAAATCTCGCGGATATGATTTTTCTTCAAATCCTCGACGACACCCTTCTTGTCGTTGTAGAGTTTTCCGGTAACAAGTGAGGTGTAAACGATCTTTTTGATCGGCTCTTTGTTCTTTTTAATATAATTTTTGATTACCTCAGGGTCCTCAGAAACATAAAACTTTTTTACCCTCATCCCATCTTTTCGCTCTGTATTTTCAGGACATTTAGAGACCCAGTCATAAATCGCATCTTGTGGATTAGGGTGGGTATTATCTCCAAACACCTTGCCAGAGTAAGGACAAATGTAAACTCTTTTTGTCGCCTCGTTGATGTTCTTTTGGCCAACCTGAATCTTGATCTCTGTCTCACGCCAAAGTTTACCCTCTTTTTCCAATGTCTCGACCAGATGCGCTTCGCTCTGATAGATCATTTTTTCTTTCATGAAAACAACAGGGTGCAACTTAAATTTTTTCTCTAAATAATAGAGATAAGTCGTAATCAAATCGGCTTTTCGATTTTTCTTGAGAAAATCCTCCAAGTCAGAGACCATCTTTGAAGGAATGACCACTTTCGACATCATGAACCTCATACGGAAAAGTATTGGCAAAACAATATATTACTTCCCCCTTTAACTGCAAGCCCAAAAGGTGTTCTCAATCTTTTGCTATCAGAACGACAGCATCGTCTCTCAAGGCGATCGCCTCATGAAACAGCTTTAACCTCGCCTGCTCAGGTGGTGAATCCTCTGCATTGAGGTGATCGGCCCCAGCGATGAAGGGATCCACCTGCCTTGTTAAAGGAACAATTTTAAATTAACCTAATAGCCATTCTCAAACTCTAAATTCTGGCTGCCCTGTCTCCAAAGTTCTTGGAAGGCTGTGATTTCCATAAATACCCAAAAATTTAATTATGAAAGTTATACATCATGGACGAAAATAATTCTACTTTTAACAGAAAGGCGCGAGAACGCGAAGACGCAAAATATTATTACCTCGACTTTCTCCTTAGGAGTATGTTATTTTTTTTTCTTCAAAAAGTCAGGTAGAAGTATGGGACCTCAATTAGATAGATTAGATATTGCAGGATATGAAGAGGTATACCGGGTAACTGATAGGACCGTAGGGCTCGAGGCGGTCATTGCGATCCACAGCACAGCAGCCGGCCCAGCAGTCGGCGGGACTCGAATTTTCCCTTACCCCTCATTTGATAAGGCTCTTACAGACGCCTTGAGATTATCCAAGGGAATGTCGGAAAAAAATCTGCTTGCAGATCTTTCCCTGGGAGGAGGCAAGGGGGTTATTATTGGCGATCCACAGAAACCTCTTTCTGAATCGTTGCTACGGTCTTATGCAAACGCAATCAATCAACTTGAAGGTCGATATTTTACTGCAGAAGATAGTGGAATGACACAGGCAATGCTGCAGATCATTCAACAAGAGACCCCTTTCGTCTTGGGACTCGAGTCTGAAGGAAGCAGCGGAAACCCTTGTCCTTGCACCGCGTGGGGAACCTTGCGTGGCATCCAAGCGACATTGAAAGAACTGACAGGATCGTCTTCAGTACAAGGAAAAGTGATCGCCCTTCAAGGGGTTGGATTTGTAGGTGAACTCTTAGCAGAGCTTTTGTTTTGGGAAGGGGCAGACTTAGTGATTACCGACATTTGCCCCAAAAAGGTCGAGAAAATTTCTACCCAATTTGATGCCACCGTCGTAGAGCCTGAGGCTATCTATGATGTCCCCTGCGACATATTTTCTCCTTGCGCCCTGGGTGCTATCCTCAATCAAAATACGATCGCCCGCCTAAAATGCAAAGGTGTTGCCGGTTCTAGCAACAACCAATTAGCCACTCCTGAAGACGGACAACGTCTTTTTGATCGTGGTATTCTTTATGCTCCCGATGTGATTGTCAATGCAGGGGGAATTATTAACGTTCAAAGAGAGCTCGCAAAGGATGGTTTCAAGTCGACCCTTGCAAGAGACAGCATCAATAAAATCAGCAGTCGGCTCGCAAACATTTTTTCTATAGCCAAATCAAACAATATCCCCCCTAATGAAGCTGTCGAATTAGTGTTGAAGAATTGCTGGGAAAGGAGGCCGGTTTTTGCAACAACCCCTTCGTAACATAAACGATTCTCTCCACGATCTTTTCAAAGAAGCGGCAATAAATGCCTTTAACCTCGATGAATCAATTGAAATCACTCAGAGCACAAAGGATCATTTTGGCGATTACCAGTGTAATAGCGCTTTAAAAATGGCTAAACAACTTGGACTACCTCCAAGAGTGATTGCTGAAAAATTAATTTCGGGCCTTAATGATTCTTCAGGACTTGTAAAGCATTGCGAAATTGCAGGTCCGGGATTCATCAATATCCACCTCCATTCATCTTTCTTGGAAAACCAATTATGCCTCATCGTAGGAGATGAGCGTCTTGGAGTTCCTCTCCCGAAGCAAAAAAAAAGAATTGTTTGCGAATTTTCCTCTCCCAACGTCGCCAAAGCAATGCACGTAGGCCATCTAAGGTCGACGATTATTGGAGATGCTCTTGCAAGGCTTTTTGAATTTTTAGGACATGACGTAATCCGCCTGAATCACATTGGTAATTGGGGCACCCAATTTGGGATGTTGATTACCTACCTGAAACATTTTCATCCCGATGTGATCGAAGATGCCTCATCGCAGGATCTTGAGACTTTGATGACTTGGTATAAAGCCTCAAAAGTGAAATTTGATGAAGACCCCGCTTTTAAAAAACAAAGTCAAGAAGAAGTTGTGCGGCTCCAAGCGGGTGACACAGTTGCAAGAAAGGCGTGGGAGCAAATTTGTGAAATTTCAAGACGGGCATTTCAGGAAATTTACGAAAGGCTCGATATTTGCCTTATCGAAAGAGGTGAATCTTTCTACAACGATCTCTTGCCCACGGTAATCCGCGATTTTGAGGAGAAAGGGCTTTGTCAAGTTGACGATGGGGCAAAAGTCGTATTTCTCGAAGGCTTTATCAACAAGGAGGGAGAACCCCTCCCCTTGATCATTCAAAAAGGCGATGGAGGCTACAATTATGCTACCACAGACTTGGCCGGATTCAAGCATCGAGTCAAGTTTGAGAAGGCTGATCGAATTATCATCGTAACCGATGCGGGGCAATCGCTCCATTTTCAAATGGTCTACCAAGCCGCACTGAAAGTCGGTTATATCGATCCTACAAAAACACGATTTGACCACGTTGCCTTTGGCGTTGTTCTAGCCCCAAATGGCAAAAAATTTAAAACCCGCGAGGGAGAAACTGAAAAACTCTCTGATCTGATCGATGAGGCTGTAAATCGTTCAAAGCAGACTCTATTAGAGAGAGATCCAAATGCTGAGGATGTCAATGAAAGGGCACCTATCATCGGGATAGGCTCGATCAAATATGCCGATTTGTCAGGTAATCGTATCAAAGATTACACATTCAGTTACGAACGGATGCTTCAATTTGAAGGCAACACCGCCTCTTTCATTCTCTATGCCTACGTACGAATTCAAAGCATCAAGCGGAATGCAGAAGTTAATCTCGAACAACTCATACGCTCCCCTAAAATCGAGCTTTCTCACCCTTCCGAAATCGCTCTTGCTCTTCACTTAAGACGTTTTGGTGAAGCCCTTGCTGCCATGGATGATGAGCTACTTCCTAACCGCTTGACCGATTATTTGTTTATCTTGGCAGAAAAATTCCATGGCTTCTTTCGAGACTGCCATGTAACAAAAAGCGAGGCTCAAAATTCTCGTCTATTGCTCTGTGAATTGACAGGGCGGTTCCTTGCAAAAGGATTGAACATCTTAGGTATTAAAACAGTGGAGAAAATGTAATGAAAAAAATTATCACAGGCTTTGCTCTATTTGCTGCTACTTTTGCTCTTGAGGCAAGTTACTCCTTTGATCACTATGCTTTTGACGACCACTCGGTCCACCTCGTCACTTTTGATCCAGACGAATACTCGATTAAACTTATCGACTGCCAAGGATTGAAAGCATTAGAAGAAATGACGACAGAATCGGATGCCTTGATTGGGATTAATGGCGGTTTTTATCGAGCTGACGGCTCTCCTGCCGGTGTTTTTTATACAGAGACGACTAAAGACATGACAGCTCCTGGGAAATTACGAGGTGCAATTGCTTGGGATGAAGATTTTCATGTTAAATTTGGACGAACAGCGACTATTACTGACGAATGGAAGGGGTATCCCTACGTATTAGGGGGCGCGCCACTTTTGCTTCTTGATGGAGAAATTCAAGACTTTAGAGTAGAAGAGACTTTAGAGAGCTTTCTCACACTTCCCCATGCCAGAATTGCTATCGGAGTGAATGACCAAGGCCAGGTTATCTTAGCTATGGCTGAAGGTATCAGCAGAGGCGCTGTCGGTTTTTCTATGATTGATTGGGCAAATTGGCTTAAAGAAATGGGGGTTGTCCATGCTCTCAATCTCTGTGGAGGCCACTCCTCTTCCCTCTTCGTTGAGGGGGAAATTTTTACAGAAGGTGAAGCGAAAAAAGTCGGAAACGTAGTTGTTGTTGTAGAGAAAAAGTAGATCAATTATAAAAAGAATTATGGGTAAATTTCATACGATCGTCGAGCTTGATCTAAAAGGGAAACGAGTTCTCCTTAGGACAGACCTTGATGTCCCTTGTAATGATGCTGGGGACATTACAGATGATTCCCGTATTCGTGCGGCCATCCCATCGATAAAATATATCGCAGACCAGGGTGGGAAGGTGGTCATTTTAGCCCACCGAGGGCGTCCTGATGGTCATAGATCAGAAAATTTATCCCTATCACCTATCGCCCATCGACTTTCTCAATTACTAAAAAAGAACGTAGCTTTTGCCCCCGATTGTATAGGGGACGCCGCAGAAAAGATGACAACTCGGATGCAAAATGGGGAGATCCTAGTTCTTGAAAATGTCAGATTTCACCAACCAGAAATCGAGGAAGAAGGAAGAGAGTCATTCGTTAAGGAACTTGCGAAAATGGGTGATTTGTATGTCAATGATGCGTTTGCAACTGCCCATCGCAAACATGCTTCGACCTATGATCTACCAAAAGAATTTGAGTCTCCTGTAGCTGGCTTCTTGATGGAAAAGGAAGTTCTGGTTTTAACAAACCTGCTAACCCACGCTGAATCTCCTTTCTATGCCATTATCGGGGGAAGCAAAATCTCTTCAAAGATTGGCGTGTTGGAGGCCCTTTTTCCTAAGATTGATGGCCTCTTTATAGGCGGGGCAATGGTATTTACCTTCATGAAAGCCCTAGATCTAAAAGTGGGAAATTCGCTTTTAGATGAAGATCATATTGATACGGCAAAATATTTGATGAAAAAAATGCGATCGAAAGGAATTGAATGCCACCTTCCGAAAGATCTCGTAGTGGCCAATGCAATTACTCATGATGCCGAAACGCAGATAGTCTCTTTTGAAGATGGGATCGAAGATGGATGGATCGGAGTCGATATTGGCCCCGAAACAATTAAAGCCTGGAAAGAGCCACTTGATCATGCCGGAACTGTCTTTTGGAATGGCCCCATGGGCATTTTCGAAATCAAGGAATTTGCACACGGAACCTTAGAAATCGCGAAAATTTTAGCCGACTCGAATGCGATGTCGATCGTCGGAGGTGGCGATTCTGCCGCTGCAGTGCGCCAATCAGGGGTAAGTCAAAAAATTACTCGAATCTCCACAGGAGGGGGCGCTACTCTTGAATTTATAGAGCTTGGCACCTTACCTTGTATCGAAATTCTCCAATCTGTAGAAATGTAAGAACCTTTCCCAGTCCCACAAGAGAAAGGGATTGTAAAATATGAGACATCCCCTATAATGGTGGTGAAATTCGACTTCCCACTACATCAAAGTGGGGGTCACTTATTGGGAGCGAAAGAAGCCTAACCTTTGGGCCAGACGTTTTTTTCAATCTTCGATTCCTCGAAAGACAGTTCTCAAAGATCTGGTGTAAGTCTAAACGCAAAATATCTTCTATCATTAAAATTTTACTTAAGTGAGAAAATCTCATGACTGCCGCCACTAGCGTACCAACCTGGGGTCGTTTACGTAAGCTTTTTTGGCCAATCTATAAGAATGAATACCACAAATTCATCCCAATGCTTTTAATTTATTCTTTAATAGTCTTCAATTATTCCATATTGAAGGGTCTCAAAGATGCCTTATTGATCACCGCTCCTGGATCGGGCGCCAATGCTATTCCCTACATTAAAGTGTGGGCGATTTTGCCGATGGCCTTTCTAAGTACATTGATTTTTACCCGGCTTTCGAACAAGTATTCAAGAGACAAAGTTTTTTACATCATGATGGCCGGCTTTTTAGGCTTTTTCTTTCTATTTGGGTTTGTCCTCTACCCTCTTCGCGAGATTCTCCACCCCCACGCACTAGCCGATCAGTTGCAAAGCCATTTACCTATAGGTCTCCATGGACTTATTGCGATTTTCCGAAATTGGACCTTTACCATGTTTTATGTCATGGGTGAATTGTGGGGCACCATCATTATGTCTGTCTTGTTTTGGGGATTTGCCAATGAGGTGACTTCTGTAAACGAAGCTAAACGTTTTTATGCAATCTTAGGTGTAGGGGCCAACATAGGAACCATTTTTGCTGCAAGAGCCGGGATTTTTCTTTCCGGGGAGTACCTTTTCAATAAATTTTCTTTTGGTGTCGACCGCTGGGAACAAAGTTTAATGTTAACCACTACGATCATTCTAGTAATGGGACTAATTGCAGTCTTGCTCTACCGCAAATTAGCCACCACCGTCTACCAAAAAGAGCTCCACGAAAGCAAACCGTTCGATGAAGAGCCAGAAGTGATCAAGATGGGGATGCGTAAAAATTTCGCCTATCTTGCCAAATCTAAGTATCTCATCTGTATAGCCGTCATTGTTTTTACCTATAACCTTTCATTGAATATGATCGAAGTGGCCTGGAAAGATCAAGTCCACCAAGTCTACCACTATGCGGCCGATTATAACATCTACATGAACAAGGTCATGACTTACATAGGAATTCTTTCAACCCTATTTGCCCTCTTCATTTGTGGACAAGTGATTCGCCGTTTTGGTTGGACAAAAAGCGCCTACTTAACTCCCTTTTTAATGCTTATTACAGGGGGTTGCTTCTTTATGTTTATCATTTTCAAGGATGTTGGATTTGTAGGAACACTATCAGCCCTGCTTGGAACAACACCTGTTCTTCTCGCTACCCTCCTCGGATCGTTGCAAAACTGCTTTGCCAGGGCCAGTAAATTCACCTTCTTTGACGTAACTAAAGAGATGGCATTCATCCCATTAAGTAAAGAGAGCAAATTAAAGGGGAAGGCCGCGATCGACGGAGTCGGCTCCCGTTTTGGAAAATCTGGGGGCTCCCTCATCTACCAATGCTTGCTTATCTTCTTTGGGACAATTAGCTTGTCAACACCCTATGTTGCCTGTATTTTCCTCCTAGTAATTGCTGCCTGGTTGTTGGCGGTCAAGTCATTAGGCCAGAAATTTAACGAGCAAGCAAGCAGGGATGAAAAAATCACGATTCCCGATGAGTCGAGCAATCCTCCATTAAAGGAAAACCCAGCCCTGGGTTAATCTGCTTCTTCTGACTTTTGTTCAATAGGCTCTGTTACGTAAACAAACATCAGAGGAGAAGCTCTCGCTACCGCTCGTACGTGCTAAATTTAAACTCGTTCTCTCAGTGTGCTCGGTAGTTAACCTTCTTGTTTTAGAATATTAGAGTAAAGCATGTTAACCATTGAGCACACCGAGTGCACCGAGAAAAGTTAGGTTCGTAGATAAATATTTTAGTTTTTATTGCTTTCAGTGTGACTCTAATTTAGTTATTTTGTTATAAGGTAAGTAGAAGTTAACCGAGTCATACTGATGTTTACATTCTCTAATGCCCTGTCACTCTTAAGAGCCCCTCTGGCTTTACTGTATGCCATAGGGCGTCCTGATGTTCGTCTTGCTGTAGTTTTAGCGGCTGCTCTTACTGATGTGGTAGATGGTTACTTGGCTAGACGTTACAGACATACGACAAAACTTGGAGCAATCCTCGATCCAGTGATGGATAAGTTCTTTGTTTTTTTTATTTTGGGCATTTTATACCACGAAGGGCGAATTTTAGACTGGCAGGTCATTGCGATGCTATCGAGAGATATTGCGATTGCCTTTTTTGGCGGTCTGCTCTTTTTTTCAGGGGAACTTAAAAGCTATACCGTCCAATCAGTTTACTCAGGTAAGTTGATGACAGCACTGCAGTTTTGCGTCATTTTTGCCCTTTCTATGTATTACACTTTACCCAGCATTGTCTATGTCATCTTCTTCATTTTGGGACCCGTCGTCCTTTTCGAATTGTTTTTCACCTTGAAAACGAAAGTCGAAAAGATATAAATTAACCTTAAACATCCCCCTACAAGGAATAGTCCATGGAGATCGTTAAAGAGTCGATTTTTGTTTCTTCAATTAGTTAATTTTTAAATTCTTTTCTTGCGATGATATTTATCTATATAGGATTCATCTTTTTGTTTTTTATCATCATGGGAATCTCTTGAGGCACCCCTTAAACTGCACCTTCAGAAAATTTCGCTATGGAAATCCTTCCCGATAGCCAAGGAAATACCGCTTTTATCGATGACTCAGTCCCTATCATCTTACAGGTCGACATAGATGGGATTATTGGTCTTGACGATACAACAAGCGCACTCTTTGAAACAGGCCTTCGACTTTCACAACACACGCCTCTTCTGAAGCAAGGCCGAATCAAAGGTGTTTTGCTGAACATCAACTCCCCAGGGGGCGTTACAACCGATTCTGAAGAGATGTATCAGGCGGTAAAGCGTTACAAAGAACAATACAAAGTGCCAGTCTACGTCTATACATCGGGTCTTTGCGCTTCCGGCGGATATATGGTTGCTTGCGCTGCAGACAAAATCTACGCTTCCCCGACGACGATCGTAGGTTCGGTCGGTGTAAAAACGGTTCCATTCTTTAACTATTACGGTTTGATGGAAAAATATGGGGTAAAAGCAGTAGAACTTTCCGAAGGAAAAAACAAAATCAAGTACCCCTCTTTCACTGAACCTGCAAAAGACTCTAATGGAAAACCGAGCGATGCCTCTTACGCTGATTTAATTGCTATTACAGAAGAGTTATATGATCAATTTACGACACTTGTTGACTCAGCAAGAAACAAGGCTGGTTTAACCAAAGACAAATTAATCAATCAGTATGGAGCACAGGTCTATATAGCTCCTAAAGCAGCTGCATTAGGATACATTGATATGGGTGATGCCAACCGTGAAGGGGTTCTAAATGATCTTCTTCAAGCTTGCGGGATCGATCCAAAAGCCAAGTACCAGGTGGTCCGTTTCAGACATAAACGATCTGCACTACAAACTCTTGTCATGAATAGTTGCAATATGTGGACATTGAGAGCACAAGAGTGGATCTATGGATTCAAACACGATGGAGTTTTTGATGGAAAATTCCTCTACCACTGCGACTTTGCAGACCGAGCAGGACATTAAGGTTAATTACGAAATGAAAGAGATTTATGTAGTTGATGCAATACATACCCTTTTTCGTTCTTACTATGCAATCAGACAAATGAAAAACAAAGAGGGCGTTTCAACAAACGGCCTCTTTGGTTTTATTCGCTCCCTTTTGAAACTTCAAAAAGATTTTTCGCCAACTCACTTAGTGTGTGTCTTTGATGGCCCTAATAACAAAGCCTCGCGTCTTAAAATCTATGCCGATTACAAGGGAAATCGAGAGGGAATGCCTGATGATTTAGTCCCTCAAATCGATATGGCAAAAAGATTTTGCGACGCACAGGGCATACCCCATATTGAAATCGATGGAGTTGAAGCTGATGATACGATGGGCGCCATTGCTAAATGGGCTGAGGCAAAAAAGGCAAAAGTGTTTCTTTGCTCAGGCGACAAGGATTTGTGTCAGCTTGTTAACTCTCAGATCGTCGTTTTACAAACCTATAAGGACAATCTGATCATTGATGAGAAAGGAGTCTTTGAGAAATTTGGTGTCCGTCCTGATCAAATCGTGGACTATCTAGCGATTGTCGGAGATGCATCGGATAACATCCCCGGAATAAAAGGATTTGGCGCTAAAACAGCCACTGACCTCCTTTCCGAATTTGGTACTCTGAAAAAAATTCTCGATCACCCAGAAAAACAGACAAGTTCTAAACGACGAGAAAAGATCATCGAAGAGAAGGAAAACGCTCTTTTGAGTAAAAAACTAGCGACTCTTGACCTCAGTGTAGACATTCCCGATGAAATCGATGCCTATGCACTGCGAAAACCTAATCTAGAAAAACTGATTTCTCTCTATGAAGAGATGAATTTTAATTCTCTCCTAGCAGAGGTTAAGCCTGCAGCGGCTTCTTCTACCGCACCTAAAAATGACAATTGGCATCTTGTCAATAGTGAAGAAGAGCTCATTCGTGAATTGAAAAAAATCGAAAAAGCGAAAGAAATCAGCATCGACACAGAAACTACCTCTACTGATCCGATGAGTGCTAAACTAGTGGGTATTGGATTTTGCGCGACAATCGGTGATTCTTTTTACGTTCCTCTTAATGGAGGAATTGATCCCCATACAGTGCTCCGTCTGGTCAAAACCTTCACCGAAAAACCTGGCCGTAGCTACGTAGGACACAACATCAAGTACGATATGCACGTACTCAAAACACATGGTATTGATTTACCGGTTATCGGCTTCGACACAATGATCGCCTCCTACCTATTGAATGCAGGAGAGAATCGTCACAGTCTCGATCGACTCGTTTTAGAAGTCTTCAACCATAAGATGGTTTCTTTCGACGAATTGGTAGGAAAGCGGCCTTTGGTAGAGATCGAACTTGAAAAAGTTGCCCACTATTGCTGCGAAGATGTCAACTACACTCTTCAGCTCAAACACCACTTTGAAACTGAACTTAAAAAAAGAGGTTTAACTCACCTCTTTGCAAAATTAGAGATGCCTCTTCTGCCGATCTTATTCAAAATGGAGCACGCTGGGATATTCGTTGATGAAAAAGAACTCTCTCATCTTTCAAAGGAATTCCGCCTGAAAATCGACCACCTCCTAGAAAAAATTTTCGCCCTCGCCAATGAGTCTTTCAATCCCAACTCTCCCAAACAATTGGCTGAGCTCCTCTTTGTCAAGTTGGGGATCAGATCTGTGGGGAAAAAAACCAAGACAGGCTATTCGACAAGTGCCGATGTGTTAGAAGAGTTAAGAAATGACCATCCGATTATCGAACTTCTCCTCACCTATCGATCGCTTGAAAAACTTAGATCCACTTACATTGACTCCCTTGCAACACAGATCAACAAAACAACCAACAGAATTCACTGCTCATTCAATCAATCGGTGACCGCCACAGGAAGACTTTCTTGTACTAATC
>CAYZDL010000007.1:0-11037 GCA_964477345.1 uncultured bacterium | reverse complement strand
GTGTAATCGTCTCATTGTAATATAATGTGAATGAAGATGGAAAGAGAATTAGATCCGCATTTCGGCCCGAGAAGGCCAATTGGAGCTATGTGAGCGCCGACTATTCTCAAATCGAGCTTCGGATCTTAGCACACTTAAGCTCCGATCCTCATTTGACAAAAGCCTTTAAGAATGGTGAAGACGTACATATCGCAACAGCTGCCCTCGTTTTCGGAGTGAAAGAGACACAAGTCACCCCGGCAATGCGTCACCAAGCAAAAGCAGTCAATTTCGGTCTGATCTACGGACAATCCTCTTTTGGTCTCGCAAAAGAACTAGGCATTAGCATGTCAGAAGCCAATCATTTCATTGAGCGGTACTTCGCTCAATACCAAAATGTTAAAGAATTTCTTGAGTTTAGCAAAGAGAAAGCAAAAAAAGAGGGCAAGGCCACCTCTATGTTTGGTAGAGAGCGTCTTTTGCCTGAAATTAATAGTCGCAATACCATGCTCCGCTCGCAGGCTTTAAGATTTGCCGTCAACACTCCGATCCAAGGGACCCAAGCCGATATTATTAAGAAGGCGATGATCGATATAGATAGCTATTATTTGAATCACAATTCCTATGCTTTTTGTATTTTGCAAATTCATGATGAATTGATCTTTGAGTGCCCGGATGCAGAGTGCGACTCATTTTCTAAGAATATTGTCTTGCTTATGGAGGGGGCTATTAAGCTCTCGGTGCCCCTTAAGGTCGATATTTCGATTGGAAAAAATTGGGGAGAATGCTAATATTAAGAAAATTGCAATAACGGGCATCATAGCCTCGGGTAAAAGCGCTCTCTGCAGTATTCTGAAAAAAAAGGGTGCGTACGTCATCAGTAGCGACGAGGTTGTTCACCAAATCTACTCTCAAAACAAAGAACTTCAAGCGCGTGTCATAGATGAATTTGGTGAAGGAATTGTTTCTCGGGGAGAGATTGACCGGGAAAAATTGGGAAATATTGTGTTTCACGATATAAATGCTTTAAAACGACTCGAAGGAATTGTTCATCCTTACGTAAAAAATGCAATAAAAGAGACCTATAACTTAGTGAAAGATCAAAATTATTCTGCCTTTGTTGTTGAGCTTCCACTCCTTTTTGAAATGAGCCTCAACAGTTGGTTTGAGTTAAATGTGACAGTATCGTCTCCGGAAGAAGAGTGCCGCCAAAGATTTGACAAAATACACGGAAAAGGGGCTTTCGATCGACGAATGTCATTTCAGTTTTCACAATCAGAAAAAGAACGCTTGGCCGATTTAATCATCGAAAATAATGGCTCCCTGGATGATCTTGAGCGAAAGGCAAAAAATATTTAGTTAGGATCCTATGGATAAAGAAGAAGAAGAAAAAAAACCAAGAAATTTAAACAAAGAGAACCAAATGTCTTTTACCCCGACAGAAGA
Source organism: uncultured bacterium (assembly GCA_964477345.1). Classification (GTDB taxonomy): domain Bacteria; phylum Chlamydiota; class Chlamydiia; order Chlamydiales; family 2-12-FULL-49-11; genus JAJZEO01. The sequence goes on along the minus strand of CAYZDL010000007.1, from coordinate 9,612 downwards.
TAGAGAACTTCCCCGAGATAAACCACCACAATCGAAACCTCAAAATAAACCACGAAGAACGAATAATTATCCTTCCAATGGTGGTAGAAGACAAAGATCGAATGATCATGGTGGGCATCAAGACTACTCTCATAATCGTCCTCCTAGTGTAAATGACCAAGCGGCTCATCAAGAATACCACGCGAAGCACATGAACCACACTGAAGAGACTCCAATTGAAAGACCCCCAGGACCGCTATCAATCACGAAAATCGCTGATTTACAGCGCATGGGAGCTGAGGAATTAGCACGATATGCTCATGCGATGAATATCATGAACCTCGGATCTCTTTCCAAATCTCAAATCGTTTTTGAAATTGTCAAAGCCAAATCGTCAAGCCCGCATGAAGTGCTCGTAGGTGAAGGAACACTAGAAGTTCTTCCTGACGGATTCGGATTTTTACGCTCAGGCAATTACAACTATCTCTCTTCTGCCGAGGATATTTATGTTTCTCCTGCCCAAATTCGCCGCTTTGGATTGAAGAAGGGGGATGAGGTTTATGGAGAAATCCGTTCTCCTAAAGAAAAAGAAAAATATTTTGCCCTCTTGAAAGTTGAAAAAGTGAATGGAGTTTCACCTGAGCAACTCAAGGAGAGAATTTCTTTTGAGAACTTCACGCCGCTCCATCCAAATCGACGTATCTTCATGGAGACCGCTCAAGACAATTACTCAACGCGGGTTCTCGATTTAGCAGCTCCGATTGGCTTGGGCCAACGAGCTCTAATCGTAGCTCCTCCTAAAGCAGGAAAAACGGTCCTTCTACAAAAAATTGCTAATGCGATTTCCATAAATGCGCCGAAAGCCAAGCTAATCATGCTTCTGATCGATGAAAGACCAGAAGAGGTCACCGATATGCAACGTATCGTGAAAGGTGAGGTTCTTGCTTCTACCTTTGACGAGCCGCCTGAACGCCACTGCCTCGTTGCTGAAATGGCTTGTGAAAAGGCAAAGCGTATGGTCGAAATGGGTGAAGATGTGATCATCATCCTCGATTCGATCACAAGACTTGCCCGCGCTTACAACACAGTCCAACCTCACTCAGGAAGGATCTTAACAGGTGGTGTCGATGCAAATGCTCTACACAAACCTAAAAGATTCTTTGGAGCAGCCCGTAACCTAGAGCATGGTGGCTCACTCACCATTATCGCTTCTGCTTTGATCGACACTGGATCAAAGATGGATGAAGTGATCTATGAGGAGTTCAAGGGAACCGGAAATATGGAGTTGGTTCTCGATCGAAGACTTGCCGATCGGCGCGTCTTTCCTGCCATTGATTTGATCAAGTCGGGAACAAGAAAAGAGGAACTTCTCTATCACGAGGCCGAACTTGAAAAAGTTTATGCTTTAAGACAAGCAATTGCTGATTTATCACCACTCGATGCGATGAATTTGCTCCTTGCTAGGCTAAAAAAAACGAATAGCAACACAGAATTTTTGCTCTCAATGAAAGATTAAGCTACAAGGTTCCTTGCAATGATGAAGAATTTTGCCTTTTCTTCACAAAAGGCCGATCGAACCTCAAAAAATGTTTGTTTAATCCTCACCTCTAGAGGAGGAGGAGGGCATCTTCAAGCCGCACATGCAAAAGAAACCGGACTGGCTAAAAATAGTCCGGAGGTAAAAGTCTACACAGTAGATATTTTGTTCGATTGGTTGGGATCTGTGGCGGGAAAGTTTATCGCAACTAGGTGGAATTCTGCGCAAAAACGGGGGGATCTACTCTCTCTGGCCTTTTACGCCCTTAACCAACGGGTTTGCGATGCCCTAATGTGGCTTCCCATTTTTTTTTGCGCCTTTCACGCCCTTTATACCCAAAAAATTAATTGGATCATCGACACGCAGAATTTGGCGATGGCACCCATTGTCAAAGCAGCTAGACTAATCCAATTTTTGACAGGAAGAGAAATTTATTACGAGAAAGTGATTACCGATCTTCCGACAAAAAAGGCGACTCACTTCTTTAACCCCATCAAGCGGCTTACCAAAAAAGATCGTGCTTTTATTACCCTAATCACAACAAAGCCCCTATTGGCTAAAGGTGAAAACGAAAAAGAATTTTGGAAAAAAACCTGCCGACTCCCCCTCTCTCGAATAAAATACGATGATCTCCCCTTGCGATCCACATTCAAACAATATTTAACCTTTGAAAAAGGTAAGCCTCTCTCTCTTGATTTTCAAATCGGCAAGAGTGAGGAAACCCTTCTCATGTTGAGAGCCGCCGCTAAGGGTTGCATCAACCCTCAGATCGAAGAAAATTCGTTTAAAATTGTGATCCCTCCTGAAGCGAAGGTCTCGATCCTTATGTTAGGAAGCAATCCTCACGAAGAAGCCATTCTTGACTATACCAAACTCTTCATCGATTTGACTCTACAAAGAAAACTATCTCAACGAAAAGATCTCCTGTTCATTTTTTGCAATGAAACTCCTGATAGAAAACATTCCTTAATGAAACGGATTATCTCTCTGATCGAATCGTACGAGAATTTTCCAAAATCTCTCACGATTATTCCTCTTGCTTTTCAAAATGATAGCGTCGTAGCCCCTCTTTTTCATCGCAGTGATGCCACTTTTACAAGGTCGGGAGGAATTACTTCGATGGAAATTCTGACTGCTTGCAAAGGACATGTTTGGATCCATCGGGGCACTGGACCAAAGTTTCTGCCTCGAATTTTTCTCAATATCAAGACAATCAAAGAAGGAATGCCTCCTTGGGAGCGTGGTAACGCTGATTATTTGATCGCAAGAAAAGGGGCCCAGTTTATCACTCCAGCAACTTTCAGAGATGTCTGCAAGAAATACTTCGACTAGATCGATCTATCCTCTTGAAAGAAAACCCTCCCGTGGGCGATACTTCCAGGCAAAAAAGGATGGTTATGGAAAGATGCTCATCATGTAGCGTGTACTCTCAATCTTTGTTTCAGCATTGGGACTCTAGTAAGTCACGTCCTCTACATCCCAAGAAAAGCCTCTGTAACGAGTGCATTAAAGGAAGAGTGGTTACCATGCTAGGGAAAGACCATCACCTTTGCCTGATTTGTTCTGGAACTTTCACCGAATATGTTGAGCAGGGCGGATGTCTCCCCAGAACACTAAACAAAGATGCCAGATTATCAAGACCTCTTTTTGCGGAAATATCGCCTACCAAACCACACATCACCGCCTCTCCTTTCAAAGCTTCGCTGAAATTACCTAGTCTACCCAGCACGGCAGTCCCACAAGTCCGAAAAGAGAATACTTTTTCTTTTTCGAGCGAGACTCTACCAGTAAATCTCTCTCTTTTAGAAGGTGACCGCGGTGACCAAGGACATTCTCCTTTTAGAGACCTTACTGCAACACATCATTCGGGTTTAACACCTTCTCCTGTAAACCCCGATAGACCTCCTTCAACCGAAATACCAGGCGTACTCAAACACACTGGTCCAATGAAAAAACTTCTTGAGAAGGCCCTTCGCGGTGGCAGTCCAGGTGACTTCGCCTTCTATCAACAAGCCACTTATGCAGGAAATTTAGGATTTTTTCAGGGCCCACAGGTGTAGTCATCTATTTTTCTCTCGTCTAAATAATGGCTTTTTCGTAAACTCTTTAAAAATCTATTGTTATACTTGCAAGGAGAGGTTATGAAGAGAAATTGGTTGTTTGTCTGGCTGACATTCCCATTACTCTGTTTTGGATCAACCCCCTCTTTTGGTCTTACCCAAGATCAAGAGGAATCTGTCGTCAAATTTGTGACTCTATTTTCGAGTCAATCGGTAAAGGAGTTGACAAATGATGCAGATACGCTACTTGCTCAGGCCGTTTCTCTCATGCAAGTTTCCCCTTTTCAGCTAATGGGATTTATCCTAACCAATCCTACCTTGACGAAAAGCATGAGTACTGGGTTACGTGATCCCATCAAAGCCAATTTATTCAACCAAGGTTTTGGATTTCGAATGATGCAAGAAGTGGGGAAACCAGATTTTCAAGATCAACTTTCTGAATTTTGCTCCACATTCAATTTAAAACCTGAAGTGATGAGGTCATTTGTTGATAAAAGTGATTGGGGGCGCTTTTTTCTTTACTCATTTAAAGGGAGCATGAAGTCATGATGAGGCATATGATCGCAACGTGCATTGCGTTCCTCGCCCCCCTATTTGTTTCACCACTTTATGCAGAATGGGACCCAAAGAAACTACAGGAGTGGGAAAAAGAGACAATCAACGACATTTTTTTAACGATGGCTGAAAAAAGTGTCCCCTCTCTTCTCTTTGAGGGCTTTCGCTTAACTCGTTTGGGAGACAAAATTCAACACGTTCCCCCCCTTCAATTTTTGGGCTACATCATGTCAACTCCCCGCCTAAAGAATTGTATACGTAGCATTTCGCATAGTTATTTCAAATGGCCGTTTTTTCTCGAGGGGGTACAAGATACAATGGAAAAAGAGTATTACAACGGAAGCCTCTTTTCTGATTTACCTGATTTTGCTAAATTGGTGGGAGGTGATTACGAACAGCTCAGGCGGTTATGTGAGTGCCAAAAATGGGAAGAATTTGTCAAAGCCCTTTTGTAAGGAACCCGATGAAAAACAAAATTATTTTGGCTCTTATTGCCGTTACCTCTCCTCTTTACTGTGAAGAAGCCGCAGTAGAGCCCGCGCCTCAAAAAATTGAGGCACCCGTCGCCATCAATATCGAACCTCCTAAAATCGCTGCTTTTGAGTTTGTCCTCAATGTCGATCAAAAAAAGGGGGCCATCATTGAGGAAATTATTACTACGATGGGAACAAGCAGCACACTTGGTCTTGGTTTTAAGAAAAACCACCTCCGTTCTCTAGGTAAACAACTAGATGGATTAGCTACCCTACAATTTTTAGGCTACATTTTTTCGCAGCCCAACTTAAAAAAACACATGGTTTCTATTCATAGCAGTTCTCTTAAATGGGATGGTTTCATGAATGGTATCAAACCAGGACTTGCTCGCGAAGCCTCTTCCAAAGAGTTCTTTGAAAAGCTTCCTGGCTTTGCTAAGATTGTAAATGCTGATGTAAGCACTCTAAGTATGCATGCCGAGAAGCAGAATTGGGAAGCTTTTGTCACTCATCTAGTGAAGAATTAGTCGGTGATGGCACCTTGATTATTGAGATCGACGAGGAGCTCTCCCGATAGGCCTTTGGCATTGGTAAAATCAGCTCCTCTGACTTTCGCTTCAATCAATGACGCCCCATCAAAATTTGCCTCTTCTGCATCGGCGCCGGAAAGATCCGCCCCCTTCAGATCGCAACCAGTGAAGTTGGCTCGTCTCAAATCGGCCCCTCTAAGATTGGCTTTTTGAAGATCGGCCCCTTCAAAATTTGCACCCCGGAGGTCTGCCTCAACAAATTGTGCGCCAATTAAAACTGCATGGGAAAAATTAGCATTTACAAGGCTCTGCTCGGAGAAATCCTCTTTCTCCATATTGAGATAGCAAAAATTTTTACCAGAAAGACCCGTTTCATCTTGCCTGCAACCACCCGCAAGCAGTAGAATGAAGAGAGCAAAAATCGTGTAGAGCGAACTTCTTTTCATATGGTTCTTTATAACACAGCAAAAAAAGTTGTACAGAAAATCGTGCATTCTGGTTACACGGCCTACTTTGCCGGTGGATATGTGCGCGATCGTTTACTCAATCATCCCTCTGATGATATTGATATTGCAACAAATGCCCCCATCGAAGCGATCATTAAAATTTTTCCGAAAACAATTCCCGTCGGTGTCAATTATGGGATCGTGATTGTTGTCATGGAGGGGGCTCATTTTGAAGTTGCCTCGTTTCGTAAGGAGACTGGATACAAAGATGGGCGCAGACCCGATCACATTGAATCTGCAACCGCAGAAGAAGATGCCCAAAGGCGGGACTTCACCATAAATGGCATGTTTTTTGATCCTCTATCTGAAAAAGTATTTGACTACGTAGGTGGGAAAGAAGACCTACAAAAAAAAGTGATCCGGGCGATTGGCGATCCTAATGAGAGATTTTTGGAAGACCGTTTAAGAATGATCCGCGCCGTTCGATATGCAGCCCGCTTTCATTTTACGATCGATCCTCTCACAATCGATGCTATCATTGCTCATGCTGAAAATCTATTTCCTGCAGTAGCCATCGAAAGAATCGTTCAAGAATTTAAGAAAATGTCCCTCTTTGCCAACTTTCCCCTCGCCCTTGTTACTCTCCATAAATACCAACTTCTCGACCAAATTTTTCCCCAACTTCATTCTTTGACTGATCAGGAATTAACCGATCGTCTCAAGCACCTTGCCCACTTCCCAAAAGAGACCCCCCTCATTGTAAAACTACTCGAAATGTTCGGCCCCATCTCTCTTAATGAAAAGATGCAGATATGCGAATATCTCAAGTTATCCAAAGAAGAGCGCCGATTTGTCGAAGAGCTCGATGATTGGCTCAATTTTTCGATCAAACGCGCCGACTACCAGCTTGTAGAACTCTATGCAAAACCGAATGCAACCATCTGTTTTACAATTGCAACCATCCATGCTAAGGATCCTCTTTTTCGCTCATTTCATGAAGAAAAGATCGCTCTTTTGCAGGAAGCGATTGAACGAAGAAAGGCAGGCAGGACGATCGTCACTTCTGCGCACCTTAAAGGACAAGGGATCGAACCTGGCGTCCGCATGGGTGAGCTCCTCACACAAGCAGAGCGTCTCGCCATCCAAGAACGTCTCAACACCCCAGAAGCGATCCTAAAGCGGCTACTTTGAGATTTATTTAACTTTCATAATGATGAGGGTCATGTCGTCGTATTGATCGGCGCCACCAGTAAAGGCCTGTATACCACCGATGATTTCATTGAGAAGGGCATCGGGAAAGATGTGTTGTGAAGCCGTCAATACTTTCATGAACCGATGTTCCCCATAAAGTTCCTGAGCCACGTTTTGAGCATCTGTGATCCCATCAGTATACAAAATTAGAAAATCGTCTGGAAAAAGGTCGATCTCTTTTACATCGACTTCCTTAATCTCTTCAACGCCAAAGGCAATCCCTTTCGTCGACAAGCGTATCAATTCTCCTGTGGCGCGCTTAATAAAGGGGTAATTGTGGCCACAATTGACATATTGTAATTTCCTTTTCTTACTGTCATAGAGTGCAAGAAATGCTGTAACAAAATTTCCCGTATCCTTCGTATCGTAACAAAAAAGTTGGTTGGTCTGTAGAACCATGTCTTTAAGTTCGTTATGGGTCGTAGCAAAACTACGTAAAATCGACCGTAAATCAAACGCATAGAGGGCCCCTGAAATCCCTTTCCCAACCCCATCGGCAATCGTGACTAAAAGCTCGTGTCCCTTTATGAGCCAATCGAAAAAGTCTCCCGCAACTTCCTTGGCGGGATTAAAGTAGACAGAGATATCGACCCCAGGAAATTCGGCTTCCCGATGAGGAAGTATTGATTGCTGAATTTCATGCCCAATTTGCAATTCTTTAGCATACGTCTCTTTATAAGCCCTTTCCTTGTTAACTTCTTCGATGTATGAGATCAACGAAATGACCATCTGATTAAATTCTTGCCCAATGTAATTAATTTCAAAGCCAATCCTATCATGACTATACCTGGCCTGAAGCTTCCCCTCCCCTACTTCGGCCATCACATGGCCGAGCTGTCTGAGAGGACGTCCAAGCCTTCTTGTGAAAAAAAGTGCAGCAACCCCACCTACAAGCAATACACAAGCAAGCAAGAGAGCAAGACGCATTATTTGCTCGACCATCTTTGACAAAAGGACCTCAGCTGGAACACTCGTAACCAGATAAGCATCAGTTCCTGGCAGATTGGCCACCACACAAAATCGTTTTTTCCCCATGAAGAAAAATTTGTACCCATTTTTAACAGTGGGTGTTTGCTTTAATGGGATCGACCCATCTTTAAGCACTTCATCGTCAACATTTACCCCTAGACCAAACAATTGAAAACGCAAATCAACTAGATCAGGGTCTGTTGAAGAGAGAACAGCAAGATGATGATCGGTAATAGTGATATTCATTTCAAAGATCGTTTTTCTCTCATTGAGTTGATCGATCACATTTTCAAGAGAATAACAAACTACTGTCATCGCCCTTTTATCATCGAGTTCATCAGGAATTCGCAAAGCAACGAAGAGAGCATGCCCAAACACAGGGTCTTTTGCGAGAAAGATTTGTGGTCCTTCCTTTTCAAAAATCCCTTTAGGAAAAAAAGGGGCAAAATCAATATCTTGATAAAGTGGCAGCGTAGTTTTTGAGCAAACAAATCTACCATCTTCTTGATTTTCAATAAGAAGAATGGCTGAGATAGCGCTTTTTTCTGCATATTTCAGTAAGATCGGCTCAAGATGAAAGTCTGTCAACTTATTCTGTTCATGTTTAAACGCATTCATTAAAGCCACAAACGTCACGACGAAATTGGCTGTATCATCCTCAAGATCACTGATCATCGTTAACTGATCTTCTTGAAACAGTTTCATTTCATTAAAAACGGCACCCAGTTGCCTTTGGTATTCCCTTGAGTAGACGAGAAGGGAGTAAATGATCATCGGTAAAATAATAAATAGAAAGCTGATAAAGAGCACCCTAAAGGCCAAGGATAGTCCTGGGCTGGTCCTTGCCTTTTTTTGAGGAGTGTGCGATTCTTCTTTTGCGTGCTTAGGATCATCCATGAACTTTATCAATAGCCTTCACAACCCCCTCGTCAAGCATTTTGTAAAGCTTGCCTCGTCGGCCAAATACCGTTTTGCATGCAACAAAACCCTACTCTTTGGGGCTAAAATCATTAGCCAACTCTCCTCACGCGTGAAAATTGATAATTATCTTTTTATAGATACCCCTCTTCCCTCTGTTTTGCGAGCAACGCGCGTCACCTCAGAAATAATTAAAAAAATCACTGGACAGCCAGAGCCTGTTGATGGAATTGCTGAGATCTTTCTCCCTCAAAATCAAGACTTAAAAAAAACCGAGAGATTGATTGTCCTCGATAGGATTCAAGATCCTGGAAATGTCGGAACGATATTGCGTACCGCAGAAGGGCTTGGCTTCAATGGGGCTCATTTACTAGACGGGTGTGCGGATCCTTTTCATCCAAAAACTGTTAGTGCCTCTAAGGGATCTGTTTTCACCCTCCCCCTAAGTCAAGGTCCTCTTGATCTGATCGGTGATCTTCATCAATGGTATGCCACCGATATGGTGGGCGATCCCCTATCAACAATCAAATTCGAAAAACCGTATGCTCTTTTTTTTGGCAATGAAGGGAGTGGTATTTCTCCTGAAATTCGACTCCGATCGAAGTTGGTTGCCATCCCACTCCACAATCAGGTAGAATCTCTCAATGTTGCCGCAGTGGCAGCCATCTGTTGTTATTGGGGAGAGCGATGAAAGATTACTCGGACTTCGAAGAGCTCTTGTCTTCCAAAGATAATAAAGAGAGCAAGAAGGAGATAAAACGGCTCTCTAAGAAGGATCGGTCAAAACAGAAACCTTCCAAAACTTTGTCAATTGAAGGAAAACGTGGGCGCGTTCTTTCTGTATCCTCAACAGAAGTAGTGGTCGATCTTGAAGGAAAAGAAGTTACTTGCTCA
>CAYZDL010000006.1:44368-68146 GCA_964477345.1 uncultured bacterium | reverse complement strand
AAGCATCATAATCAACGCAGGGCCATTGGCACACATTTCAACGATCGGAGGCTGATCACCGAGAAAATCACCACCCTTAATCGTATCGTAAGCGTGAATATCGGTGGAATCCTCTTCACCCATTAGGTTAATAGCGATGTTGATTCCCCCCTGTGCGCAAACAGAGTGAGATCTTTTAACTTTAGTCAAAGAGATCAATTTTACTTTGCACCCTAGCTGAGCACATTTCATTGCACAAGAAAGCCCCGCAAGCCCTCCTCCTACAACGATGATTTCCCTCTCTCTACGACGTTGATCAACCAAAACCACCCTTCCCTGTTAAATTCAAAATGAAAGAAAAAAAGTTCCCCAAATGGCCATCAGCCCTAAGCACCCAAAAACAAACATAAGACCAAGAGAAAAATTCTTCATTGATGATTGTGATTGTCTCGATAAAATGAGACCCCAAGTAATTAAGAAAGTCCATAATCCATTAAATCCATGAAAAACAGCGGCCAGTACAAACACCGTATAGAAGAGGCACATGGCAATCCCTTGAAAAGCTTCTCGAACATTCAAAAGCTCCAAAGCTCCAAAACTTTGCGAAACCGCAATGACCTGCTTATCTTTGAGAGATCTACTTTCGAGTCCTCTTATGTGCTCTTTCAAAAGCTCATATTTTTGCAAGCTTTGATAGACATTGTCCATCTCAGAATTATAGACTTCGCCACTCTTATGCTCCCTAACTTCCTGAGTCAGTTCATTTTTTCTAGCTTCGACAAGGCTGATTTTGTGGCCTAATTTGGCATATTCATCTTTTTCTCTGTCGATCGCGTTTTGATCGTATAGCTTCACATTCAATCGATCTGCTACCGGGTAAAGTTGAGAATCGACCTTAAGTCTTGCGTAGTAACGGACTTTGTCACCCCAACTGAATTTGTAAGGATAGTCAATGATTCGCATCTGAACAACATGAAAAATAATCCCAAAAAGCAATATCCAAGCCGAAATTCTTTGCCACGTGTAGGCATGATTCCTTCCAAACTTCAACGATGGCTTTGCCCCCTTTGACCATCTAGAATTTGTTTTAGCTGAAAAAGCGTAATAGATTCCAAAACAGGCATGATAAAAAATGGGAACCCCCAACAAACCAACTTCGACTACCTGCAAGTAGGGGATATTACGGAGCCAATCGACAGAATTGACAAACCAGAAGCCATCACTTCCAAAAAATAACGCGATTTGAGAATTCGTAAATAAATGCTCCACTAAAAAAATCAAAAACCACAAACCCATCAACGAATGGAGCCGTTTGTAAACGAATTCTCTGGGGATAGGCGGCACTTTGTCGTAAGCTGTCAATTCAAGATCCTCTATGAGTTTTTTTAAATTTTAGAGGAAAGTTGAAAAAATGAACATGAATTTTTGTAAGTTTCGGCGCAAACCTGTTCAAGAGGAACACCTTTAACTTTAGCAATTTCTTCTGCAACTTCACCAATAAAACTTGGTTCATTCGTCTCTCCCCTCTTTGATTGAGGTGCGAGATAGGGTGAATCTGTTTCAATTTGTAAATATTCTAAGGGAATTTCCTTGACTACCTGACGCAACTGCTCCGATTTTTTAAATGTCAAAATTCCACTGAGTGAAATCTGCCATCCATGTTTGATCGCTTGCTTTGCTTGAGAACTATTACCAGTAAAACAATGGAGTAGGCACTTTGGAATGATTACCTGCTCTTCAGCAATTTCGAATAATTCTGTAAACGCTTGATCTCCACGACAATGAATAACAACATTTAAACCCGAATGCCTGGCAAGTTCAAAGTATTTCTGAAGAAAGATCCTCTGCAAATCGCGCCTTGAATGTTCATAGTAGTAATCGAGACCCGTCTCCCCTATTGCAAATAGTTTTCCCTCTCTAGCTGCTTTTTGAACCAAAGGAAAAAAAGTTTCCCCTTCTTGCTCGACATCGTGAGGTGTTGTTGATGCTACGTTAAAAATCAGATCAGGATATTTCTCAGAAAGAACAAGGCCCCTCTCAAGAGTTGTTTTAGATGTTGCAATATTGATAATCTTTTCAACACCACTCATCTTTGCTCTATGAATGATCTGATCTACTTCTGGATAGAGTTCATCTGATGTGAGGTGAGCATGTGAATCGATCTTGACAAATTGAGGCTGTGCCATATACTTGTGTCTAACCTATGAACGTATTATTTCAAGCATTTATCACTTCTGACTTTTTTGGAAAATTGATCTTTATCGGATTGTCGATCCTGTCAGTAATCACTTGGCTCGTCTTGCTACAGAAGTTTTTTCAATATAGGACTGTACGCAAAGAAGCCAATAAGTTGCAACTCTTCGTTGTAAAAGCAGGTAACAATATCCTTTCGATTGACAGCTCTAAAATCGATTCAGGAGAGAATGAAAAAGAGGGATTGAATCCTTTTCTTGCCATCTTCAATTCGATCAAAGAGAAAACAGTTGAAATTCTCGATAAGAACCACTTTTTCATTTCGAGAAATTCGACAGGAAAACATGATTCTGTATTTCTCTCCACAGCTGATTTAGAGCACCTTGAAGCAACAGCTCAAATCACCCTTTCTAATGAAGCTAAACGATTGGAGAAAAATCTCTACCTTCTCTCAACAATTGCTCCTCTGGCTCCTTTCGTTGGCCTCCTAGGAACTGTCTGGGGGATTTTGATTTCTCTCAATGAAATGCAAAGAGAAGCGACGACACATGCAAACTCAGCTGTACTAAGTGGCCTAACTACAGCACTTGCCACAACAGTCATTGGTCTTTTAATTGCCATTCCTGCTCTGATTGCCTACAACTACTTAAGAAATCAACTCAAAGATGTCTGCACAGAAATGGAAGATTTTTCAAGTATTCTTCTATCTTCCATCGAACTTCAATACAGAAGAGTAGATATCCCATGATGCGGCGAAAGCGGTTTAGTTTAGGTGGCGTAGAAAACATAGGAGACTCGATCAACCTGACTCCCATGATTGACGTTCTTCTAGTGACGCTGATCTTGTTCATCTTGATTGCACCTCTTATCGATTTAGATCACGTGCAATTAGCCCCCAAAGGAAGTCAAGTAGAAGAGCTAGCTGAGCTCAATCCTAACCGTCCTTTAAAGATATTTGTCCACAGAGACGACTCAATTTGGCTAGGGAAGCATCTGTTATCACTAGAGGCATTAGAATCGACTTTAATTGAATTGGGAAAAATTCACCCCAATGAAATTCCCGAGCTCTACTGTGATGAGAAATGTTCATTCGGCACTTATCAAAGGATCAAAAATGCGATCGAAGAGGCCGGCTTTGAGCAACTAGATGTAATTTTGAAGCGTGAATGAAGAGAAATGAGAGTAAAATTGTTCTAATTACGCTGGGAGTTCACTCCTTGTTTCTTTTTGCCTTTCCAAGCTCTACACATTTAAAAGAACCCCCAAAAAAGAAACATGAATTGCGGATTGTCACAAAGGAAATCACCCCTCCGAAAACCCTCCCTGTGAAGTTCGTTCAATCCTCTTCTCCTCCTTCTTCTGTCATGACTCAAAAAGAACAAACCGATCCAATAAAACCGCAACTTCCCAAAAAAATTTCCTCTCCTCCAAAGAAAGCTCCTGTTAAAAAAATCATAAAAAACAAAACAACGAAGCCCCCTGTCAAAAGTGTTAAATCGGTACGAGGCAAGTTCGAAAAAAATGTGGCAAAGATTCAAAAAAAATCGCCTTCCTCTTCTATTAATACCTCACCTAAAGCCACCTTAATTCAAACATCTCCCATTGCACCAACTGATGTTGAACAAGGTGAAGAAAAGTACAATTATTTATCAACTGTCTCATCACAACTACAAGAATGGCTGGTTCTTCCAGAAAAAGGTATAGTAAAACTAACAATCACTGTACAACCAAATGGAAAGATTGTTAACATTAAGCCACTCTCTACTGAGAGTGAAAAAAACCTCGAGTATCTCAAACACATACTCGAAACTCTACAATTGCCAGTCTATGAGAAGAATGAAGAAATTACATTTACCATCATGTTTTGTGACGAGAAATAGTCTTATACTCCAATTGGTGATAACTCTTTTTTTGATTTCTCCTCTCCGTGGTGAGGAAATCGTCGTTCACCTACCCGTCGATAACGATAAAACGAGTTCTGTTTATCTAGCAAAGCTGCGTCCCTGTGAATCAGCCCTTCATCAAACTATTCAGGAGACCCTCGTCTACGACTTAAACCACAATGGCCGTACAAACTTGCTTCCGATCAATGAAACTCTACAATATCAAGCTCATCTCGAAGATCCAGACGAAGCCTTTAAAGTAAAAAAATGGAAAGAGGCAAACGTCCGCTATGTTGTCGTTCCCAAGATCGTCAAGGGTGAACTTCAAATAAAAGTCTTTGATGTTAATACATCAACACTGAAAACACTCAATTCCTACACATTGACAGGCGATCTAACGCAAGACATTCGCGGAATTCACAAATTGAGTGATGTAGTCCACGAGATTATGTATGGAAATTCAGGAATTTCGTCAAAACGGATCCTTTACTCTTACCAGCCAAAAGTAGATCCTGAAGGTCAGATTTGGCATGCAGAAATTTGGGAAATGGACTACGACGGAAGGAATGCAAGACAAGTCACTGAAGAGAACCACTATACAATTTCCCCCTCTGTTTTCCCTCTTCCTTCCTCCGACAGCAACAATTACCATTTTATGTACGTCACTTATAAACAAGGACAGCCTCGAATTTACTTCGCCTCACGTAAAACTCCTAAAGGTCGTCCCCTTGTTCCCTTAAGAGGGAACCAACTCTTACCTAGTTTTGCAAGGAAAGGCGACAAAATTGCCTTCATTTCTGATGTAGGAGGAAAGGCCGATTTGTTCGTTCAGTCCTTCAGCATTGAGAGAGGTGTTTTAGGAAAACCGATGCAAGTTTATTCATTTCCAGGAGCTGTACAAGCCTCTCCTTCGTTTAGCTCCGATGGATCTAAGCTCGCCTTTGTTTGCGATAAGAGCGGAACACCAAGAGTCTACATGATCGACATTGCTGAAATCTCAAAGACAAGAAAAATTCCTGAGGCAGTGCTTATTTCGAAAAAAAATCGCGATAATACAGCCCCTTCATGGTCCGCTGATGGAAAGAAAATTGCTTATAGTGCAAAGATCAACGGTGTTCGCCAAATTTGGATTTATGATGTAGAAACTAAAGAAGAATGGCAATTAACCGTTGGCTTAGGCGATAAAGAAAATCCTACCTGGGCCCCAGATAGTTTTCACTTAGCCTACAACACCACCTCTCCGACTTTTGATATCTTTGTTTTAAACATCAATCAACGGGAGCCGATCAAATTAACCGAAGGGCCAGGAAAAAAACACTACCCCACCTTTGAACAATAGGAACCTTATGAAAAAAGTTTTTTTGAATATTCCCATCTTGTTCGGCCTAATGATATCTATGACTGGATGCCAAACACTCATGCTATCCGATGCATGGGAAAATGCGAAAACTGCAGCCCGCTATCTCAAACAAAGCGGAAAAGCTCTCGTCAATGCTGACAATGAATCTCGTGCCGTCTCTTCAAAGCAGGCTTTTTACGGTGAGGCCGAAGTCGATTTTATCCCCCTAAACTTATCAGATATGCAATCAAGTTATGTCGACTATGCTGTGCCTCAAGCAAAGGACGTCCCAGGCGAGATTGGCGGCGCCATACCTGGAATCGACGCTTTTAAGAAACCGGGTAAAGCCTTAGCATCGATTTTTTCAGTCATCTACTTCAATACTGACCAGCACCTTCCCAAATCAAAAGAAGCTTTCAACTCACTCAATCGCGTTGCAAATTATCTAAAAAAACACCCCTCTTCATACATCTTTGTTGAAGGGCATTGCGATGAAAGAGCATCTGAAGCTTACAATCTTTCTCTTGGAACAAGGCGATCTAACTACGTAAGAAACTACCTAATCAAACAAGGTGTTCACCCTGATCAGCTTTTCACTGTTTCTTATGGCAAGGAGCACCCGATTTCTTCTGGCCATTCTGAAAATAACTGGGCAAAAAACCGCCGGGTTGAATTTAAAATTTATGAAAAGAGGGCAACATTATGAACCTAAAACACCTTCTCCTTGTACCCTTCTTATCGATCACATTTGTCAACTGCACGAGCTCCCCCATTCCTAAGTCTGATAAATACCAAATGGAAATCACACTTCACAAAACCAGAGCTGATCTTGAGGAATTAAAGCATGATATACACTCTCATAAGATGGAAACAAGCATCTTAGAAGGGAAAATGCTCAATCAAGAAGATACCATGGCTGCCTTGAAAAAAGAAACATACGACCAACATCAAGCCAAACTCGACCACAACGCCCATCAATTGAACGTAATTGAAAAGCGACTAACTTCCCTTGAAAAAGAACAAAATGAGCTCCTCCAAGGTCAACAAAGACTGGCAAATACAGCTCAGGAAATGCACCGAGCTATTGCCCAAAGCAAGGAAAAAATTAATGAGATGGAGAAGTCTATCGCACAAGCATCCAAGTCAGTAGGGGAAGTGGCAAGGCTTAAGAAAAATGTAGAGCGGGTCAGTCAGGCGATCGAGCAAAGCCATAAAGAATTGATTGTAGAGTCATACCGAGTCAAAACAGGAGATACCATAGAGGCAATTGCAAAAAATTATCACACCTCTGTTGAGACCTTGCTTAAGATTAATCGCCTTGAAAATGAACGCCTTCTTGCAGGTCAAGAGCTCCTCGTTCCCATGAGCGCCCTAGCCCAGTGAAAAAATTCCTTTCCACACTCTAAAGTTTCCTAGAGAACGTCTGAGAACTAAGCCTTTGTCAATTTCCCGATACTTTTAAGCTTAAAGCATTCTTTTTCTTTCGCTTTTTTCCAAAAGAGTTTATAGTCCCCCTATCCACATTAACTGTCTGGGACATGGTATGAGTCAAAAGAAGAGAATCCTCCTAATTGAAGACGAAGAAGATATCGCAGCAATTATCAAATTGCAAGCGGAACTCTCTGGCTATAAATTGCACGTCGAAGTTGACGGCATTAATGGTTATAGAGCTATCGAAAGAGAGAAACCCGATCTGGTACTCCTCGACATTATGTTGCCAGGGCAGAATGGATACGATGTGTGCCGAAAAATCAAGGCCAACCCCGAGTTGCGCAATATTCCAGTCGTGATCATATCAGCCAAGGATGAAGAATTAGATGTACTTCTCGGGCTAGAGCTTGGAGCTGATGATTACGTTGCAAAGCCTTTCTCTCCAAAGATTTTAATGTCACGCATCAAGGCTGTTTTGAGAAGAGGTAAAGAGAACGAAAAAGCTCCAAAAACACTCTCTTTTGGTCCTTTTACTCTCGAGGTGGACCGCTATTTACTCCGCAAAGAAGAAAAAGTAATCCCTCTCACCCTTTCTGAATTTGGAATCTTAAAAAGATTACTATCGAATCGCGGTAAAGTCCTCACAAGAAACCAGTTGCTTGATGACATCCACAATGATGATGCATTTGTTGTCGACAGAAACATCGACGTCCATATTGCAGCACTAAGAAAAAAGCTGGGTCCAAATTTCCATTGGATTGAGACCGTAAGAGGCATAGGATACAGATTTAAAACCTCTTTAGATGAAGCCTCTTATGACGAAGAACCTGAAGAAGCTATGTTACTTTAGTAATTAGACATCTTTTTTTACTACGCACATAATTAAGTTGTAATATAATTTAAAATATGGTTTCTATCAGATAAAGTTATTAATTATATCTGATGGTAACATATGAGTAATTTTCGCTTAATCATGGTCGGAATTTCCTCCCTCCTCCTTTTAGCCTGCAGTCGTTTTAATTCTTCGACTCCTTCGGAGACGGTGATCGTTCCAGGAAGTGCTCGTGCTCATATGCTCTGTTTATCTCCCGAAGATATATTTTATCTCAATCAAGAGAGCCCCATGATTCTTTCTAAGATCGACCGAGGTGAAAAGATGACGATCGATGACATCATCGTCATGCACGAAGTTGGGGTCTCTGCAGATTCAATGATTCAAATACTTGACTACACAAAGACCAGATTTGAACTAAATACAAACGATGTGATTCGTCTTCAAATGGAAGGAGTTCCCTTTAAGGTCATTAATCACATGATTCAATCATAGAGAATTAGGAGAAAATTATGAAAAAAATTGCGATCATATGCACATTCTTTCTTATGTTAGGTTCTGGAATGGTAGGCAATAGAGAAAATAAAAAACCTGAAAAGGTTACCTATAAAAAAATAGAGGCTTGGCTAAGTAACTATGAAAAAACCGAAGCCGAGATTTTGAAATTGATTGAAGAGTCTCGTTCTGAAATCTGCCTAAGCGAAAAGCAGAGAAATCACCTCAGAGACGACTTGCACGTACATAAAAAATTCCTCAATGAACTTGATAAACATTGCCCCAAAAAGATGAGTGAATAAAGTCTGAAATACATTTTTTTGGTATTGAAGATGAATTATTCAGAGATCTTTAGAGCCTATAAACGCGATAAAATAGCAGGTCAACTACAAGGACGAATTGAAATTTCAGTTGAGATTATGTGAAAAGTTGTATATAAAACAGCTTTTTTTCGTAGTGAAAAAGAGTAGATATCTCATCAATAGAAATTTGTTCGCGGTAAAGAAAGATGGCGACTTACTATCAGACTGAATCTAGCGAGACTTTACACACCAATCAATTCGCTCATCTGGTCGAATCTGAGTGTAGAGTCGCGCTTGGCAAGTTTAGGTCAATCCTGACTTCGTATGCCCTATTTCATCTCACATTTGCTCTCCTTGCAGTAACACAGCTGGCCCTTGTCATTGGACTATTATTAACAACACCAACTTCCTCCATTTTTGCCATTTCGACAGCCTCGTTATTGTTAACGATTTGTTCTCATCTAATTATCACTTATTATTTTCAAGGGAAAAAACCGATTCAATTCCGTGAGCTTGAGACAAATTTTTATCATGCTTGTGTCAGATCTATTCCTGTCGATATTCCTGAAGATGACTATCACCTTTCATTAGCTCATAGCATGTTTCAATTGGCTACCTATATTGGGCAAAAACAGGTCTATTCCCTCTCATTCAAGCCTTTTACCTTCCTTGAGGGTATTTTTATCGTAATTGGCTACCATCTCCATTTCAAGGACTTGCTGATAATGCAAGAACTTTTAATGCATCGATCAATCGAAGAACATGTCGAACTTATCAAAAAAAATCCGATTGACCTTGCGGTCCATACCTCCCTTGCCAATGCCTTTACTGCACTTGCTAAAATTTATCAAAAACCGACAACTCTACCCTTTGATGAAACCGCCTTAGTCGATAAACGCTTTGACAAAGAATCGATTAAAGAGAAGTTCAAAGTAGCTACGAATCGTGCCATTGAAGAACTAAAGATCCTCGATGATCTTGCTCCTAACGATCCGTGGGTTCATGCTCAGCTTGCGAGTTGTTACCACCACCTTAATCTCTTCGAAGAGGAGACGCGTGAATATGAAATTCTTATCAATATTCGCCCCCATGACAAAGAGATTCTCTATAGGCTTGGAATCTTATATTTCCGTCTTGGAAAAAATGCGAAAGGCCTAACTATCTATCGCTCACTCATGGATATCGACGCAAAAGATGCGGCTCACCTCATTTCGCACTACAATGCATTTTAAACATGCCCCCGCCAGTGCTTGAGTTTTTAACAAAAATTTGATTTGTAAGTTATCGCAAATGTTGTATATTCGGTCAAAAACAATTTAGGTGTCTGAATGGATCATTTGTCTGGTAAAATCTGGAAGCTTTTCTCTCTTTTCGGATTATCAGTAAGTTGTGTTGTTTCGCCTCTCATGGCCGAGCTCTCACCTTTTACTTGCAATGCTGAAAACAAAGAAGAGGCTTTTCTTGTTCGCCGCATCGCCGAGTACTGGAAAGACCAAGACTATAAAGTGGTCAAGGCTCAAATTGCCGATTTCCTTGCCGCTTATCCCAAAAGTAAGATCAACGATCATTTGAGAGGAATTCTCGGTGATTTATACCTTCAAGAGAATGCCTACGATGACGCCCTTGCCACTTATCGAATGATCAACAATTCAGAGATCGCTGGAAAAATTGCCCTCAACAAACTCCAATGTTACTACGAATTAGGTGAATATGAGTCGATGATCCGTGAAGGATCTCCTTTTCTAATCAAGAAGACAGAAGAAATCGAACTTAGAGCTGACGAATATCACTTTCTTATGGCAGAAGCCTATTTTAGAACTGGTGCAAGACAAGAAGACAATCAGAAAAAATTGCAAATGTTCAAGGCTGCAGAGCCTCTCTATGAAAAAGTCATGGGCTCTTCCTTTAACGATCCGACGATGTTTGCCTTAGCAGAAATTTACCGTTTAAGAAGCGACCACAAAAAAGCAGCTGCCCTATTCACTGAGCTTGCTGATAGGCATCAAGATCAGTACGAAGAACTCTCATTTCACGCAGCTCTTGCTCAATCAGAATTTGATCGCGCTTTAGCGATTGAAACCTTTTCTAAAATCATTGAAAAAAAGGGAATTAAAGCTGGTGACGCCGCGCTTAATCGTTTAATACTCCTATTCCAAGAAGACCGATTTAGAGAGGTTGTCGATGCTTATGAACCTGTTCTCGCAGGAATCGAAACGGGCAAACAAACAACTCTCGACTACATCGTTGGCCGAAGCTACTTTGCTTTGGAAGAGTACGATAGTGCAAACCAATGGCTCACTAAGTATTTGGCACTTGCTGATAAGATGCGTCCCGAAATTAGAAATGCCCTTCTCATGCGATTGAATTGCGCTCAAAATTTAAAGTCCGAAGAGTTGTATGAAGAGACAATGAGTAAACTTCAGCAAGCATTTCCAAAAGATAGCGAGTTGCCACAGGCCACATTCATTCATGCCATGATGCTAAAAGAGGCGGGAGATTATGCAGCGGCTGAGAAGAAATTGGCTTCTCTCTTACTAGAACATCCTGATTTTGAAGATTTAGAAACTCTCTATCTCGAGTATAGCTTGGTCACATACAACAATGAAAATTGGAAAGAGAGTCGAGCCATACTAACGACATTTTTAAAGAAATATCCTACTAGCAATCATGCCCCAATTGCATGGAAATACTACCTTTCGACTTCATTGAATTTATTAAAGGAATTGGAAGCAGGCCGCCCCGTCGCCTATTCGAAGAACGATTTTTTCGATGATCTTGTAAAAGTAATGAAACAAGACAATGTTCTTACACAAAATGAAAGGAAAGAATGCCTCTTTCTACAAGGAAAAATCGCCTATGAGCTAGAAAGCTATGATAGTGCTATCAACTGTCTAACTAGCTATGTTTCTTCGTTTCCTACTGATTCTACAGCCTCTGAAGCTCACTTATTGATCGCCCTTTGCCATCATAAGATGGGGGGTGACCCTCAATTATTCTGCAAACATGCAGAAGCTGCTCTATCAGGAGATTCCGAACTAAGACAAAAATCTTCCATCCATCTAGAACTCTACACTGTCTACCTCTCTCTAATCCAAAGGACAGGCAAGGATAAGGAAGCCCTTTCCCAGGTAGGGGGAGAAAAGCAGCTCTATGAACTTGCAGCAGCTCATCTTTACGATGCCATGAAATTGCAAGATTTACCGATCAAACTAGAGAACAAGCTCTGGCTTGCTAATCATTTCTATGACAAGGCAATGGAATCCCCACAAGTATTTGCAGCCGATGGGTATGTTCCAGATCAAGAGCATCATGACGCCTATGAAAAGGCTTTTGCACTCTTTGAGAATATCCTCGTCAAAAAAGATTCTTATGAATTGATCGATCTTTCAAGCAATCAGACATTCCTCGAATGGGAAGTTTTGAAATTGGCAAATTTGGTCGGTAGACAAAATGATTCGGAGAAAAAAGTTGTCCTTCTAAGGGGATTGATTGAACAACAAACAAAGCATGCCGATTGGAATTGGAAGTTACAAAAAGAATCGTTGGTCGAATTGGCAAAAACGTATGATTTAGTGGGGAAAAAAGAGAATGCGTTTGAGACCTTTAGTTTCATTGCTGATAACTACCGTAACAGGCCAACCTTTGTCTCTGAATATGCAGCACTCCATTCATTACGACTAAAGTTTGCTATGATGAAACCCGATCTAAAGATTGAAGAGAATGCTGATGTCTTTAAGATCTTAAATGAAATGAAAGAACTCCAGATCAGAAAGAGTGTAGCGTCCGAGCCCTTACATCTTGAAGCAGCTCTCGAGTATGCTTGGATTCGTGCACAGATTGCCCCTGAAAATGATCGTCCGATGCGATACCTCTTTTTCCTCAATCGAATCAAAGAAGACTTTCAAAACACCGAAGATCCTATGGTGATCGAATATCATAAGAATTTGAAAAGCGATCCAAGAAAGAGTGAAATCTATGCAATTTATATGACCTTTTTAGAGGCAGAGATAGCCAGATGTGAAGCCCTCCTAGCACAGCAGGATAGCCGAGGACCAGAGGGGGTCACATTGATGAATAAGGCAAAGACGGATCTTAGTAACATTGCAGAATCAAGCTCCTCTTTTTACTTGAAAATCCGTTCAAAAATGAGCCTCGAAGCAATGAAAAAATCGAAAGTTTGCTAGTAACCTGACAAACCCAAAACTCAGGTTACTACCTTGGGAGGATACTCGTTGAATCGAAAATGGCTAATATACCAGGTGGCAAGTCTAGTTGCCACTATGCCACTTTCTGCCTCTCTACTACCAGTTTCTGAGATGCCTTTTGAGCAACTTTGGAACCCGGTCGGAGAACCTTTTGAAATACTTTCTCTGAAAAATCGATGGCCTCAAATAAATTTCCCGGAAAATAAAGTACCCGATTTATTCGGTGAGAAACAGTTTAGTTTCTCATTAAAATTATCCTCTCCAATTTTATTATCGGGAGAAAAGCCCTTTTTTGCCTTCTCCTATGGTGCAGAGCTCCCTGTGGTGACATTTCAACCTATTGAACTTCATCCTCCTGCTTTAGGCAAAAAAATGATCGCTCAAAGTGACTCTTACCCTGATTTTACCCCATTTGGTCAATGGTGGCTAAAAGACCCTCTAGGGAATTTTGGGTTTTTTAAAGAGCAAATCGTCACCTCATCGATGATTAGACCCAAAGAATGGTCAGTTGAGGAGTCTGTTTTAAATCTATTTCTCCTCTCAAGCCTTTCCCGCATGGAAAGAGAATTAGATACAACCTTACTCAATGCCTCTTTGCAGATCACTTCAAAGGAAGAAAAACCGGTCATCAACTCCTCTTTTAGGGAGCTTCCTCTCCTTCCTTCCTCTTTTTCTTTGAAAAAGGGGGTCGATTGTACTGAAACAATGAAATTTGCTGATATTCCTCTTCTTACCTCCCTTATTAACAAAGAGACCGATCGAAACATGGCAAACGCCTGCTATGAGTACATACTCTCTACCATCTCTTTACCGACAAGTTTTCAGACAACTTTCTCTCAAGGGCCTTTAGTTGGACAATCTCTTCAGATACTAGAAAATCGCTCGACTGCATTTATTTTCCTTACTCATTCTCCGGAGAGGGGTTTATCCTCTAATTCATCAATCCTTCTTGAGGATTTATTAGAAAGTCGCAAGATTGAGGAAAATTCTATCGACCAAAAGACATTGATAAGTTTCTCCCCTCTATTGACTTCTTTGAATTTTCAAATTTTTCACAATCAATTCCTCTCTAAAATAGAGCCCCAAGGAAATCGATCTTTCCTTTCACATTTTTCTTTCTTACCCTTCAATCTCGAAAAAGCCCGCTCTTTATCTCTCTCAGTTGAAGAAGAGAAGAGGATAATCTTTTGTGAAGCAGAATTTCCCCCTATTCTAAACGTCTCTTATAATCCTGAAGCATACCAATTTCTTGTTCTTGAAAATGATTACTCAACATCAAATCCCTCTTTTCAATTTGATAGAGAAGAAAATAGAGCCCTTCGTCATCATCAAACAGATTTGTTTTTTGACTATTCGATGACTCTTGCAAGGATTTATACAGATTTCTTCTTTATCCCCGTAAATAGATATGCAAAAAAGGGAACCGTTGCTTTAATCTCTTTTGACAAGAGCTTGGCAACGCCAAGTATCTCTTCTCCTTCAAAGCAACACTTCTCCTCTATATTTGCCGTAAAAAACCTTGTTAATATTCCATTAGAGGGGATTGTTGCTTCTGATAATTTCCCTATTTTTGATACAACTGATTCATTGACGACCCTAAAGATAGAAACAATTGATTCATTTCTCGAAACAGCGAATTCCCCACTCTATTGTATCAAGCTCCATTACAGAAAACAATTCTCCGATGAACTTGCAGTCGCTTCTCCACTAGCCCTTTTAAAAGAGAGTTTTCCTTATTTTAGAGAACCCTCAAAAGAGATTAGTGAACAAAGATTCTATTATGGAAAGGCTATTGCTTTCAGTCCACTGATCCAACAGCAAAAAAGACCTCAACCAACTCTATTCAATTTTGACGACAGGAATCACTTCACCTCAATTTTTATTACAATGAATACGAATTCAACCTCTTCTCCAGAAGAAATTCCTTTTTACGTTCCTGCTGTACCAATCTCTCGATTAGAATTATTCATCGCCAAAGAACTTCCCAGTTCTCTTAAGGTCTCTTTAAATGAAGTTAGTGGATTATATGCGCCCCTTGGTGAAAAATGGCACTACCAAGTAGAGCCCTTTGAAAGAGACCTTTTCTCAGAAGCCTCTTTACAATATGAAAGAGGAGAACTAGCTAATCTTGCAATCACCGAATCAGTTCAAAAAGAGCAATATACAACATTAATCAAGAGATGTGGCATTTCTGGACAAGAATCGGTTGAAATGATCCATAACATCTCTTCTCTAGATCACTCTTTTGAATCGATTTTTACCTGCAATGCTCTGGTCCTTAATGAAATAGTTTATGAGGAGTTCACAAGAGAGGCCAATTTTGACCAACAAGGAGTTCTCTTATCATGTCCAGTGGTGATTGATGAACCCCTTTGCCAAGGTTACTATCTTTTGCCTTTACTTGATCTCACTGAAATCCCTTTCCTTGCTCTATCAGGAAATGAAGTGGGCTTGATTGAAATAGTCCCCCTCTCCGGGACTCAGGCAACTATTGAAATGGCAAAAAGAAAAAATCAAGCCAATCGTTTTACTCAGATGGATCTTGCTGCAATGCCTTCTCTAGAATACTTAAAAACCGACTCGATGGAAAATGATTTCGAGGTCGTTATACGTACAATGCCTAAAAAATCAGGGGTAGGTCACGACTTTTCTATCCTTCTTTCTCCTAACCAACAAGCCTCTCTTGATAAGATCACTAACCACGTCTACTTTTTGATCGATCGGTCTGTTACGATTGAAGAACACCGTTTTTTCACATTTTTAAAAGGTGTTGTTCAAGCGGCCGATTATCTCGATGAAGGAACACCTTTTAACATCGTCTTCTTTGACACTGAGAGTGAATGGTTTGAAAATGAGGATCTCATTGCAAAGAAATCGACGAGTGCTCACCTTCGTAAAAATCTGAAAGGTATACCACAACGTGGCAAATCAAATATCCAAACCTTTTGCAAGCTTGTAGGAGAGCTTAAGACAAGAGCGGAAAATAGTGCGGATGCTTACACGCTGATTCTCCTCTCAGATGGGCGCTTTATGAAAAATATCCGCATTCATAGGTACCCGATCCGCGAAATTGTTGAAGAAATCCCTGATAATTTTTCTCTCTATGCTGTAGCAACAAGCGATAATAACAACATGGCGATGCTCAATACTCTGACTGGGCTGTGCCATGGGGATACTGTCTATACCAAGACGCATTCAGCCTTTGGAAGAAAACTCTCAGCCTTAACAAAACGGGTCCATAATCCTCTAGGCTACTCTGTCAAAGTGACACAAATTGATGGAACTGATTCGACTAAACTCTACGACACAGAGATAGTCTCAGCGCAACTTTACGCCGATAAGGTATTCAAAATTTACGGAGAAACTAAAGAAAAACAGGAATTTACTCTCTTAATCCAGGCCTTCAATGGTGATCGTTGGCTCAACATCCCGAAAAAAATCACCTTTGATAAAGCGATTAGCTCACCCTCACGTCTGAGCCATGACATTGCGCAACATGAGGCCCTTTCTGATATTCATCAATATCTGAAGACCGGTGATCTAGAGGCCCTCAATCAGGCCAAAGACCTTCTCGTTTCGCATAATCTTCCCTCCCCAGTGAGATAACTTCTTCCCAAAATCCTCAATACCAAGGTATACTCTTCGCTATGGCGCTCTATGTATTAAGTGGAAAGTATAAAGGATTTAAACTGGCTGCTCCCAAAAGACGGGAAACTCGGCCTGCAACTTCTCTCTTAAGAGGAATGGTTTTTGACTCATGTCAAGAAATCACCGAAGGGGCAAGAGTCCTCGACCTATTTTCTGGATCAGGGGCGATGGGAATTGAAGCGTTGAGCCGAGGAGCCTCTTTCGTTACATTCAATGATTTAAGTCAAGAATGTGTCGAGACTATTCGGCAAAATCTAAAAATCATCGATAGAGTTGATGCCGGAGAAGTTTTTAAGGTCGATGCCTTTTCTCTCCTTGAGCGACTAAAGAAAGATCCCTACGACTTGATCCTTCTACATCCTCCTTATCCGATCGGCCTGGCCGGATATACACGGCTAATCGACCTTATCACTACAAAGAAAAACCTCTATTCTGAGAACACCCACTTTTTTTTAGAAGTCCCAGGGAAACTTGAGAAAACCATAGCCCCCTTGGTTGAAAACTCCTTCAAGATCATCAAGTGTAAAAGTAGATCAACTTGGGCTCTTTTTCACTTTATGATGACTTAAAAAAGAACTTTAAATCCCCTCCCCATTAACGAAAAAAGCGGATTGCTAGAAGGACCATACAAGCAACACCGATAATGGCATCTAATCGCTTTTTCTCTTTTCTATAGCGTAAAAAAGCCTGCAAGCTAATTAATGGAAAAATTATCCAGGAAACCACAAAACCTAGCCATGCATAATAATGAGGATCTGTGACCATAAATGACCCCAATTTTGGATTTTTATTATTTTCTAGGTGTTTTTTCTTCTTTTTCTGCAATAGCTTCCTGTAGTTCGTTCCAAGCTTCCTTGCAATTTCTAATTCCCTCTGCAACCAATAGAGCTCCGCCTAAGGGATCTCCTCTTACGGCTTCTGCTACACCTACGGCAATTTCTGCTGTCCCCCATAAATAATTTTCAACAGCCTTATTTAAATGGGCAAAATAGTACAAATAACTAGGCTCGAAAACCAATGAATAGATACGTAACATTTCCATAGAGATTTTGGCATGCTTCCTCACCCTTTAAGTGATACGAATTTTATCAAAATGTACATACTTTGTAAATAATAGGGGCGATAACAATATTATAAAATCGGCACGGGAAGAGAATAGAGGAGGCACGCTTTGTGGGCCTCCCCAGTTTTTTAAGATCTATTTCACTTTACAGTAGACGTCAGCTAAACCAGGAGCACTTCCTAGCCATTTTCCATCTTCACTAAAGAAGACAGCATCACCGTGACGGAAGACCCGGCAAAACCCTTCACCTCGTAAGTCTGAATCCCAAATAAATTGATGCCATCTTATAAGATGAAAAAAATCTGCTTCAGGGGCAAATACAGTATCAGCAGGAAGTTCTAACACCATGGTCTCTCCCTTTGTATAGAAAAAGTAGTCGATCTCAGGATTGTTTTCTGCTATCTCGAAAGCTTCATCTAATGTAATACCTCTTTCCACCTGAACGACATTAGAATAGTTAGAACCTTTGTATTGTGCTAGATCTGGCTTAAATTCAAAACCTTCTTTTTCAACCGCCGCCAAAGCGAGCGCTTGAAGCATAAATGCAAAAACAATAAACCGTCTCATTCGAACCTCCTTTTATACCAAGTTCTATTCCAGGATGTTACACATCAAAAGGATTATTTTATATGAAAAAACGGTAAAGAACTACTGGTCATCTAGAGTTCATTACCGTCAGGATCGAATGATTTCTTAGAAATAAGTTGGTCATTTTTGTATTCTTGCAAGAGACGGTGTGATCCGTTGTCATAGTATTTGTTAAATTTTCCGTGCTTCTTTCCTTCGTTATAAAATCCTTCAAAGATAAGGACCCCTTTTTCGTTCCAAGATTTGCAAACGCCATGGAGAGCACCATTAGAGTACGTAGATAGAGCTGAGGGGGTGCCATCAACAAAGTAGCTCAATTGCTCACCATGGATTAGCTCTTCAACGTAAGGAGTCATTCGAGACACACGGCCGTTGGGATAGTATTCAAGGGTTTCACCATTCTTCTTATCTCCTGAGAACAAGATCTTTGAAATTAAAAGACCCCGGGTATCAAAAATGTAGGCGGGCCCCTCTTTCTTTCCATGTTCAAAATTGCAGGTAGACATTTTAAGCCCCGCTTCATTGTATTCCGTGACTTCCCCTTCGAGAAATCCGCGGTTATAACTGGCTTCAAGAGCTTTTATCTTACCAAAACGTGGATGAGTCGGGAAAAATCGCTCGAAAGGACCATGTTTTTTGTTCCTTTCATAATAACAGATCACTTCACTGCTGCCTTGATCTTTCATGAAAAACTTCCCTTCGAGTTTATCATGTTCATACCAACACTCTTGAAGAAGCTCTCCTTCAGGGGACCATAATGATTTTAGGCCATTCAGTTCTCCGTTTTCATAGGTAACTATCGAAGAAATCGCTCCTGAGGGGTAGAAAACCTTTTGTTCACTATGAAGTCTTCCAGACCCGTCATAGTTGAGAAGGCGATTTATTACTGCTTCGCCATTTTCCCCTTTGAACTGACTCGGGAAGTAGTATTTTTGCTCTCCAACCGGATTTCCTCCTTTATAAAAACGGGTAAATTGAAGTGCTCCATCTTCATAGAAGCCTTGCGCTAACCCTTCATTTTTATCATTTTGGAAAAAGCCCTTGTACTTGATTTGCCCCGATTCCCAATATTCGATCCCCTTGCCACTCTTTTTACCATCGCGGTATTCATAAACATAATGGGGATTTTCATTAGTATAATAGGAGGAGATGGTCCCACAGAGGAGATTGTTTTTGTAAGTGGCATCATAACGCAAATTGCCAAGTTCATCATATTCTCTTACACCCCCATTGAGCTCACCGTGAGAATATGTGCTGGACGAAAGAAGGGTCCCTTTTTGATTGTAAAGTTGAAAAAGACCGTCGGGAAGGCCATGATCATAGTATTCTCTCCGTTTCACTTCCCCATTTTCAAACCATTCAATCAGCTCCCCCGAAAACTCGTTGTCACAGTATTCAGCCTTGAATGCAATGATTCCATTTTCATACCAACGTTGAACTTTCCCATGAAGTTTCCCTTCATTGTAGTTGCTAAAAACCCAGGGCATCCCATTCTCAAAGTATTGTAACACCTCGCCGTCAAGCTCACCCATTTTTTGATTTCCATCAAACTTCAAGACACCACTTGGGTACCAATCGAGAAACTTTCCCTGGTATTTCCCTTCTTTTAAGGAAAATTCCTTTAAAAGAACCCCCTCAGGTGAAAAGACTTGAATAGGCTTCTTTGTTGTCCCAAAGTCATCAAATTCAGCCTCCCAGTAATTCTTCCCATTTTCATGTTTCATCCAGTGCTTTTTCACAGGAACATCATGATGGTAATACTCTTCCCCTCGAACACCTCCGTTTTCGAAATAAGAGATCCACAATCCATGCTTCTGATCATGATCATAAGGTCTTCTTTGCTTTTCCTGCCCAGAGAGGTAGTAAACAATGGTCATCCCGTGTCGCTCATTATTTTCATAATCAGCCACCTCTTTAAGAGCATGATATTCGTCATATTCAATGCGAGCTGAATTCTTCCCATCATTTGTGCAGATATTATCTTTATAGAACGTTTTAGCAGAAATGACACCATTTTCATGCCACTCAAAGGCGTACCCTTGTCGAAGACCGTTTTTATAGGTTGTCAGAGCTTTCCTTTTTCCGTTGGGGTAATATTCCCAACTTTCCCCATGAAGAAGACCTATAAGATAATGATCCTCGGTCTTTTTCTTGCTATCTTCGAAAAATGAATCTCTGACACCTACCAGATTTCCCTCTTCATAACTCTCTTTTATTGCAAAGGTCCCATTCAAATGAAAGACTATCCTTTGCCCATGCAGTTGCCCTTTTTTATAGTTGGTAATCTCTTGCTCTTTTCCATTCGGGAACCATTTGACATAAAGACCGTGTAATAAGCCTTTCTCTTCCCCTTCGACACCATAATCAACTTCTTCTAATTTTGCACCATTTTCATAATAGACTATTCTTTTGCTCAAAACCAATTCATCATTTTCGTTATCACTATAGTAATTAACTTCAAGTGGTTGCCCTGTCTCATAACTTTTCATAATCTTCGGTTGCCACTCTGGTTCAATTCCTAACAAGTGATTTCGAATGATTGCGATGTTCGGGGTTTCTTGTAGATGTTCATCTTCAGCATAGCAGGAGGCAAAAGATAGAAGAGAAAAACAGAGTAGTGCGAAAAAACGGTCCATGAAAAACTCCTTGGGGGCTTTATACTGAAACAATTTTCAAGATACATCTTCTTTGACTTTCATGCGATCAATTTGCACAAGAGGGATTTCTCTTGCCTTACAATTCCCTTTGATCGGTTGGCAAATTAAACTCTCACTAGGAGAGACAAAGCCGTTAGAATAAAAAAGTATCTCACCTTCTAATTTAAGATTGGGAAGGTCAATGGTACGGTTAACACGGTTACCTAGGATTTTGGGGGGATCAAAACATTCTATATAGAGTTTTGTTTTCGATCCTTCAGGTGTAAATCTACATACAAAGTCGCGACCAAATGAGAGAGCGTTTAACTTAGCTCCATAGACTTCGTTTTGAATCCTACGGCATGATGATAAAAAGCGATGTTGTGCGATCAGCTCCCAACCTTTGAAGACAAAAAAGGAGGAAATGAGACTCAAGAGGACCATCGAGATCACGACCTCAAAAAGAGTGAAATGCTTACTAGAGCACTTCATCAAGATTCTCGGGGAAAGCCCAGGGGTACATTTCATGCAATTCTGATTCGTCAATCTTCTTTTTTTCTACCAGATATTTATGCCATTCAGATGAGTAGATAATCATGTCATTGTCTCCAATTTTCCGAATCACAAATTTTTGATTCCACCCATCCTTGATCATTTTTTTGGGGTTGCTCGCTAATCCTGTTTCACTCAAGTATGTCTCGGGGGCCTTTATCACTTGACTAAGGCTCCTTCCATTGGCAATGCTGAGCATCAAAAGATCGTAAACTTGTTTTGACCCTTGTTCCGATTTAAAAGCTCGCCCCTCATTGAGAGATCCCTTCATGCTATACCCGACAACGCTTCCTATGATTCCTATGATGAAAATGACAATCATCATCTCTAAAAGGGTAATTGCTCTCTTTTTAATATTCATAATAATATTCTCCCTCATTATCATGTAATCGACGAAACATCGGTCATCGGCAACAATACAGCCAACAAAACAGTTCCGACCATTAGCCCAAGAATGAGTAGCATAACAGGTTGCAATAGATTTGTAAACTGGGAGATAGATCTTTCAAACATTTCTTCATAAATTTCAGCAATATTCATCATCATCTCAGAAAGTGATCCGGTCTCCTCCGCCGTTGCGATCATTCTGACAACTAGAGGGGGTATTAAGGGGGATTGTCTAAATAGATACGACAATTTTAACCCAGTAATAATTCCCTCTTCGGTCTCACAAATAACCTTTTCATAGGCAGGGTTATTCATCACACCGCGAGCCAAGCGGAGTGCTTTCGAGATAGGAACTCCACTTTCAAGAAGAACAGCCATTACGCGAAAAAATCTCATCAAAACCGCTTCCATGATCATCTGCTTCAATAGAGGAATGTGAATAAAAATCAGTTGAAACTGTTTTTTTGTCTTGTCCTGTTTTAGAAGCCAGGCGAGGGTTAGACCCAAAAAAGCCAATATAGGGAAAAACCAAAAAGCATGCGTGTTCATGGCATCACTGATGGCAAGAACAGCTTTTGTCATAGGATGAAGCGAGCGTCCTTCAAATAGTTCTTTCATTGAAGGGATTAGGAAGAGAAACAATCCTACGAGCACCACACCACAGAAAGAGGCAAGAAAGAGAGGATAAAGCATGGCGGCACGTATCTGCCTTTTAAATTTTTCTGACCTTGAAAGAACTCGAAAAAGTTGAAGAAACGCTTTGTCAAGGCGCCCTGTGTTTTCCCCTGCTTCTACCATCGAAACATAGAGTTGATCAAAAATTATGGGGTGTGAAGCAAGCGCTTTTGAAAACTTGCTTCCCCCCTTCACTTTATCACACAAGTCGAGGAATATGGCGTGTGCTTTGTGATTTTTATACTTCTCTTCAATCGTCAAGAGACTTTCATAGAGAGGAAGCCCTGAAGAGAGTAGCTGCATCACTTCTCGAGTAAAATTAATGAGCAATGTCTTACTAAAAAAACTTCGTCGCTTCTTCTTTGCAAGAGAGATTTTAGTAACGATCACCCGCATTTGCCGAAGTTTTGTCTTCGCAGAAAGAAGGGTATCCGCGTCAATCACCCCTGTTTTTTTCTTCCCACCCTCTAGTAGCTCTGTGTATTCAAAAAGGGCCATTTAAATCTCTCCCACTCCGGAGGTGATACGAAGCACCTCATCAATGGTCGTTTTTCCCTGGAGGGCAAGTTTGATTCCTTCTTGCGCTAAACTCTCCATTCCTTCTTCTTGTGCAATTCGCTTGATTTCTGTGCTCTCAGCGCTCAAAAGAATTTGTCTTTTTATCTTTGAAGTGACATCCATCAATTCGTAGATTCCACACCGTCCCTTGTATCCACTACCAAAGCAATGGGGACACCCTTGTCCCTTAGAAAACTTGACGGGTCCTGCTTCAAACAATTTGTCTGGGAGTTTAAGATGATTCAGTGAGGCCTCTTCCTTAGTCATAAAATCGTCTCTCTTGCAATCTTGGCAAATCGTCCTTACAAGCCGCTGCGCCATAATAGAGAGGACTGATGAGGAAATTAAATAGGGCTCAATTCCCATATCGACTAATCTTGCAATTGCTGAGGGGGCATCATTTGTATGGAGTGTACTCAAAACCAGGTGTCCTGTAAGAGCTGCTTGTATTGCAATTTCGGCGGTCTCCTTATCTCGAATCTCCCCCACCATAATGACATCAGGGTCTTGTCTTAAAATATGTCTTAATCCCTTTGCAAAACTAAGATCAATCTTAGAGTTTACGCTGATTTGGGCCATCCTCTCGATTTTGAATTCTACAGGATCCTCAATGGTCATAATATTGATTTCAGAGGAAAGAATTTCTGATAGCGCACTGTATAGGGTTGTCGATTTTCCACTTCCTGTAGGGCCTGTCACGAGGATCATCCCTTGATTTTTTTTGATATGGGCTCTGAGTCTCTTGAGAAGATTGGGCCTCATTCCCATTTTTTCAAATCCGACCATCAGCTGGGCCCTATCCAAAATCCTGAGTACGATTCTCTCTCCTAATACAATCGGAATGGTACTGACACGAAAATCAATTTCCCTCCCCCCCATTCTCAACTTGATTCTTCCGTCTTGGGGTAATCTACGCTCTGCGATATCTAATTGAGCTAAAACCTTGATACGTGTCGCCAAAGGAGAGACAATTTCAGGAGGCATGGTATGGCGTAATTGCAAAATCCCGTCG
>CAYZDL010000006.1:23954-44358 GCA_964477345.1 uncultured bacterium | reverse complement strand
GGTTAGACCACTTTCATAGGGTTCAAAATGAATGTCTGAGGCACCCTGAGATAAAGCTTCGACAAGAATCATGTTGAGTGATTTTATGACCGCCGAATCTGTGTCATTGTCGAGCAAATCGTATTCTTTTTCATGAGCATATTTAATCTCATCTGTTGGCGTTTCGTCAAGTCCCTGGATGAATTCGGTCGCCTCTTCATCATGTTGTTGATAAATTTTCTCTATTGCTTTTTCAATTAGATGCCGGGGAGCCAATCTCTCAATGACAGGAGTTCCTGTCATATAACGGATCTCTTCAACAGCTGTGAGATCAAATGGATCTGAAAGGGCGACATAAAGCTCTCCCCCTTCTTTTTTTAGGGGGATAAGAACATGCTTTTTCACAAATGCATAGGGCAAAACTCTGAGCTTATTTTTGACAAATTCAAACGAGTCGATATCGTATTCCACAACAAGGCCTGAACGTCTTGCCAAAATTTCGATTGGTTCTAAGATCTTAGAGCTTGACTGTACCATCTTCTCTCATCCCAAAAAACATGTTCCAACTACGTTTGAACGTTCTTTCGCTAGACTTCTTTCTCGATTCAGCAATCCGATCGAGATAACCTTGAATATCTCCCGGCCTTGCCCTTAGCTTCTCTTCTCTCAGTTGAATCAAATCGGTCTTTGGATCATGGACGACTCGAGGCTTAATAAAAATAAACATCTCCCCTGAAGTGTCGGTAAGCAAATTAGTCCCAAACAACTTACCAAAACCTGGAATCTCGCCTAAAAAGGGGATCTTGTCAGTTTTATCTTCCTGATTTTTGCTCTTCAATCCCCCTAAGATCACTGTTTGGCCATCGGGGATTCTTACTTGGTTCTTGACTTGTCTTTTGTGTACATCGGGCTTGTGATTTTCCCCACCATCTAATCTCTTGATGGTTTCAAACGAAATGTCGTTTTCTAAGGTGACGTAGATTTGTCCGTCGGCATCGCCAATTTCAGGCTCGTGAACAGTCGGGGTCAATTTGATGGTAATACCAAAATCAGCCCTCTCATATGAGTCTTTGAATACAAAACCGTTGTTTGTCTGTACTGGTGAGGCACCATTATTGATTGAAATTTGATCGGTAATCGAAATGATAGCAGGAGATTGGTTAATCGTAATGACCGATGGAGCTGCCGTTACACGAATATCTTCTTGCGAAAGGAGAAAATTATAGGACAAATCGATAGCAGGAAAATGGACATTCTTCGTTCCTGAGTAGATAAACTCAAAGAGCCCCTTCATCGCTTTTGTCCCATCCCCGTAAAATTCAGCCCCAAGTTGATTAATATTGTCAGCGGCTGAACCTAATTTCAAAATGTTGATTCCTGATCGGGCTGTATTCTTCAAACGCCGCTCAACCATCAAAACTTCGATCTCGACCATTCTTTTCGGAATATCAAGACGTCTAATAACCTCTTTAATCTTTCCGACCATATCCTTACGAATGACCATCAAAATGGACCCTGTCGATGGGTAAGGGATGAAATTTCCCGACTTAATCTTGAGTTCATCGGTATCGTTTTTCTTTTCTTTGGATCTACCTAAGCGGGTAGACCAAGGCTTAACCCTCTCTAATGGCGGATTGTACAACCCTTGTTCAATATCATCATCTCCTGAATCAGTGACCCCCTCTCCAAAGTGAGGATCTTTGGTCACCATCCCTTCTTCAGAGGGAATTTCCATCGCTGTATGAATCAAAGAAGTATAAACTCGATCAAGGACATCGGCTAAATCCGTGGGGTTGCTGTGACTACATGTATGCCAAAACACTGTCAATTCAGAGGGGTCGCTTACTTGACACTCGGTCTCCCTTACTACTGCTTCTGCTTTTTCAACAAGAGCCTTCTCACCAATCAAAATAATCCCACTTTCGCTTGCAAGGGGGGTTGCTGTTAGATCATGCCCCCCCTTCATCGTAATGATTGAACGACTAGGATCTGACAATCCTCCAAAATAAGATTTGAGGACCTTGATCATTTCTTCTGACTGTAATTTCGATGAGGTGACAACTCGGACAACTTTATCCCCTCCATTTTCCCAAACGTTGTCGCAGAGATTGACTAATCTCTTCACCTCTTCTTGAAAACCAACGATGGCGATTTTCGCCCCTGCTTGGTAGACAAAGGTGGTTTTTGGATCGCGAAATCTCTCAATAAAGTAGAATGCCTGCTTGAGCTGTGCTATAGGTGGAGAATAGACAAAAGCGATTCTTTCCCGTTTTTCGAAAAAAGCCAGCTGCTCCTTTTCCACAATAATTGAAGAAAAAGTGATAAAATCTTGTTTGAGAAGGTATAATTGCTTTACATACGGGTTAATCTCTTTCACCCCAATCCCGTTATGTTTAAAAATGGCTTCGATCAAGGACGACCATGAATCCCTAGGGATCAGCAAAGCAGAGTGAAGATTAAGCTTCAGAACAGCAACTTCGGGAGGAATAACGTAAAGATAATCTGAGGATCCATACTCCATCACTAATTCAGAAATCGAAGTCTCTTCATTTTGCCAGATGCCACTAGCCTCCGAGTCTTTTTGAATTTCTTGCGACTGAAGAGAGCGCCACATTTGTTCTAATTCGATCAGTTCTGACCGTAATTCATTGATCTCATCTAAAAGCTCTAAAGATTGATCCTCAGAAGCTGATTTTTCGATCAGTTGTTGAGAGCGGATATACTTTTCTCTAAGATCATGACGTACTTGGGAGAGTCTTTGTAAAATCTGGGAAGAAGAGCCTACTTGATCTTCAGAAGGAGAGTTCTGAGGAGGATTGGCCCCTACCATTGAAAGCTTTTCTTCAATCGACATGGGAGTCAAACGGTCTTCTTCACTTGCGCACAAAAGAAAAGAACATAGAAGAAAGGCGATTTGTAGACTTCTCACTCTTTGTGAACTCCCTCTTTTGAACTAATCCCCAAAGGATGTTTCTTTTTCTTCATTTGACTTTTTTCTTTATTCCCCTTTTCACCAAGTTGAATGTCGATTTTAACTACTTGAGTTCTCTCATCATTGAAGTAGTGACCCATAAAATGGTTGCTGCTCCCCCTCATTTCAATTCCGTCAAAGATAAACAGTTCCCCCTTTAAAACATACCCTAAAAAATCTTTTAGATCCCTTAGATGCCTTAAGCTCCGCCATTTCCCGTTGGTTTTAATAAACCAGTCTCCCTTTTGAACTACCGTGTGTTTACCAGCCAAATCACACATGATTGAAGTTTCAGTTCGTTTATGCAATTTAGAGAAGACTTCATGCATATTCGTAGAAAAAGGAGATCCTAAGCTGAGAGGAATTGAAATATCGAGTGACGAAATCCCACTCTCACCCCAAAGGATAAGTTCGCAGTTTTTCCCTTGAATTGTTTTGACAAAGGCCAAAGGTTTTCCCAATGTTTTTCCGTTTGACACTACCCATTTACCTTCTTCAAACGTAATGAGGTCGCCTGCAACTATGAATAAGTAATCGTCGCCCTCCTCTTTGGGAACTTTTAAGCGATATTTTTGCTTGATCTTGGTATATTCTTCTCCCCCATAGAGATCAAAGAGCAGGTCGGAAGAGTAACATTTTGCAAGGGCAAATGCCTCAGCCATCTTCTTTAATCCTTTCTCTTTTGGTTCAATTTGGCGATGTTTTTCATTCCGTTCGAGGGTGAAATGAGAGACAGATTCAAATATGTTTTGGTCATTCAAGCCCATGTACTTTGTTACAAAGCTAACCTCCATCTGACCTTCCTCATTTAAAGAAAATTGGAGAGAAAAGGGAGTCGGTTTTTCAGAAAAACCCATTGTATCTTGATCAATGCAAGAAAGGTAGACCCTATCCCCTTCCTTGACAAATTTTTCTTGATTGGTTCCTTTTAATCCGATCAACGCTACTTTTTCTTCTTTTATGCAGTCGGGACGGTCGTTGCATTTCAAAAAGACTAGGTGATCAGCCATTTCGGGCAAAGGGATCCAGAGAGACCCCAATGACGGGTACGAGACTTCATCGAATTTTCCCTGATTCGATTTTATTGGGCTCACAGCAGTCGTTGGCACCGATTTATCATCATGCCAAAAATCGACCCCCTCAGAATAGAGGGCAAAAAATATCAACGATGCAATAGGAATGGTAACCGCAATGGCGGCAAAAAACCAAACACCTATACCTAAGATCTTGTTCCACAGATGTAATGTTAGACGATTCTCGAGCAAACTACACCCTTTGTAATATACCGAAGTTGTTTCAAAACTGCTCCACTAGGCGACTTTCAATCCCGCTTGCCAGCCAAATTTTGAAACAATTAGGGTAGGGGCATCATACCTTAAAAAATATCATGAATGCAAGGATGAAGAACGGGTTTTATTATAAGTTAGAAGAAAGCTTACAAATCGCTGTGTGTAAAATGGTTATCCGATGTAAAAAAATAGATAGAGAAAGAGTTGAAAAAAAATCTTGCTACGAATAAGTTCAGGTATATCTTCAAGGGGCAATGCTAAAGAAGAGGGGTGACTATGAGCAATGATCAAGAGGATAAATCCAAAGGGGGGTTTACCGTGGGTGAATTAGAGGGAAAGATGAAAAAATACGGTCTTGAAATAGCACTGTGCGTAATTTTCATCCTAACAGCAATCTTTGCTCTTGTTTGGGGTGGGGCGATGATGGTTTGGTCCGTCTTACTCTGTATGATCTTTGCCATCGTTGGGGTCTTGGTTCCCAAATCGACACACAAAGTCGCTTCACAATCAATGAGATTTATCTGTAAAGAGATGATCACTGCGATCTTAGTTGGGGTCGTTGCTTGCTTAATCGGAGTTTTCATTCCCCCTTTTATTTTTGCGCTCGTCGGTTTGATTGCAGGTAAAACAATTGCTGTAGATGCCCGTTCACATAAACCTGACTCAGATCTTTAAAATTATCTAATTGAAGACTTTGGCAAAAAGAGGATCCTTCCCTACGTATTTTTGAAGATCCTCCTGTCCTTTCCTTCCTAAAGAGCTGTTTTCCTTATTCAATAGATCAGTAAGGAGTTGTTGGATCACTGTTTTCTCTTCCCTCTGCCCTTTTTGTTCTAAAAGGTAACAGTAGCGAGAAAGCACAAAGGAATAAAGCCTCGGAAATTGGTCGATCCCTTCTTTTTCTATCTTACTTTTTAGCTGACCGAGAGCCTCAAATGTTGTATTCTGCTCTCCCTCTTCCATGAGATGAGCTACCCTCATAAACTCTAAGTAATAGGGGTGAATGTAAGAGAGTCTTGAAATAATTCCTTCCTCATACAGCCCCGCTTCCTCGAGTTTTCCCTCTACAACTTTGTCGTCTCTCAATAAATAGGAAAAGTCTCCCTCGGCTTCAGGGTGCTCCTTCAGCAGCTTAAGCAGTTTAGATTCATTGAAATCTTCACTCCCCTTTTTCAGGAGGGCTTGCGAATGAGACAAAGAGAAGAAATCCCTCTCCCTTTTCATCCTTTTGCTTCCTCCTCCTGACACAGCCAATGCCAATGCAAGAAAAAAGACTATACCTCCAAAAACCGAAAATTTGTTGCGTAACACCTTTTGGATGAATGCCTCATCGGCGACAACTTCTTCCTCTGTAGGAAACTTGATCTGCATATGATTGCCTCGGGATTACATTGGGTTGTAGGCAATTGTATAGTCATTCGAAAATTGAATCAATATTTTCTTAGAGCATTCGATACGACGAGGATCGAGCTTGCTGACATCGCTAAAGCTGCGATCATTGGATTGATTAAACCAAAGGCCGCCAGGGGGAGTGCCCCAATATTGTAGGCAAACGAAAAAAAGATATTTTGCATGATCCTTTTCCTTACAGTTCGCCCAAGATCAACTAAATCAACAATTGAGGCCATCCTTGTCTGCATAATCCCAATATTCGCCGTTTCCATCGCCACATCACTACCTGATCCCATAGCAATAGAAACATCGGCTTTTGCTAAAGCTAGGGCATCATTGACTCCATCACCCACCACAGCACATAATTCTTTGGTCTCTTCGACATAATTTGCCTTCCCTTCGGGGGAGACTCCACCTAACGATTCATCAAAGTGAAGAGCCGAACCTAATGACTCAACTACCTCTTTTTTATCACCACTTAGCAGAGTTAACTTAATATTCCGTTTTCGTAATTCAAAGATTGCAAATTCGGCATCATCCCGCACAGTATCTTCAAATGCATAAAGACCAATTAATTGGTCTTCTTCTCCGATAAGGACGACCGTTTTACACGGGATTTCCCTATCGATCTTAACTCCCATCTCTCTTAAAAAAACCTCAGATCCAAGGTAGACCCTCTTATCATTGATCTTTCCAACGACACCTCGACCAAACTCTTCTTTGGCTTCTTTTGCCGGAATGTTGTTCTTTCCTATCGCTTTTGAGAGGGGGTGAGATGAGTATCTAGCCAAACACTTTGCAATCTCTACAACTCGCGGATCTTGAGGGGTTTCTACGATTTTCATCTTCCCTTCTGTGATCGTCCCTGTCTTATCGAAAATGATCGTTTTGACTTTCCCCACAAGCTCAAGATCTTTGAAATCTTTAATGATAATTCCTTTTTTTGCAGCTCTTGCTGCGCAAACTACAACTACTGCAGGAACTGCTAAACCAAAGGCACATGGGCAAGCAATGACTAGGGTAGAGACCATATTGATCATAGCGGTTTGGAATGAATGGTGATACCAACCAAGAATAAATGCACAAACAGCAATGGCCATCACAATCGGAACAAAAATTGCAGCAATTTTATCGACGATTCTTTGAATCTTGGGTTTAGAAGATTGCGCTTTTTCAACGAGGGCGATCATCCTTCCTAATAAGGCCTCTGTGCCTACTTTACTACACTTGATTAAAAGAGCCCCTTCATAGTTCAGACTCCCCCCTACTACCTGATCCCCCACCTGCTTGTGAACAAGAAGCGACTCTCCGGTGATCATCGATTCATCAATACTCGTATGGCCCTGTATGATCGTCCCATCGACAGGGATTCTTTCACCAGGACTGACTGCAACCAGATCGTTAACAGCAATTTTATCGATAGGTACTAATTGATCAGCTCCATTTTCAATTCTGCGCGCTGTCGTAGATTGAAGTGAAACAAGAGCCCTCATCCCTTTTTTAGCCCTTGATTTTGCCTTCATTTCAAGCAATCTTCCCCACAAAACTAGAGCGATGATCACACTTCCTGTTTCAAAGTAAAGTTCTGCGTCAAAATCAACTAACCAAGAGATCGTACTAAATAGATAGGCTGCTGTTGTCCCCAAGACAACCAAAGCATCCATCCCAATGACTCGACTATATAATGATTTGATTGTTTGATGATAAAAACCCCACCCTCCATAAATCTGGACAACCGAGGCCAAAATCCATTGGTAAAGAGGAGGCATCATCTGACTGCCCCATAACATGTGTGACATATCGACGACAAACAGAGTCGAAGCTAAAAGTGTACAAATCAAAACTTTGAGATATAAAAATAGGAGATTCACCGTCGATTCCTGCTCCACCTTCTTTTCCGTGCTCGGATACCGAATCTGTTTTAGGCGGGCCAATATCTCCTTTATTGAAATATCGTTGGGATCGTAGACTAGTAAAGCTTCAGAAGTAATCACATTCACTTGAATAGAAATCACCCCAGGCATTTTTTTCAATACCCCTTCAATATGCTCCTTGCAACTTGAGCAACTGATGTTCTCGATGACTAAACGAGTGGATTTCTCAGACATTTTTTAAAAACCAGGAATGAAATATCGGTGTTTTTCCCTTGATACCAAGGGGATGTAGCATACCTCATATAAGGTTTTCTCGTATGACGATGGAGGATCAAATCGTGAGCACGCATCAGTTTGACATATTCCTCTAAATCACGATTATAGACGGGCGGTAAACCGTCACGCCGCCACTCTCTTCCAAGGATTTCGGCAACAACTAACCATTTGCATCGCATCCTCCTTAAAACTTCATCGACTTCAGAATCATTCAGATGTAAAAAGACAGTGTAGGCAAAAAAAAGGTCTGCCCCTTTAACTCCTTCTTTAGCAATTTCGAATTGGTATCCCGAAAATTTTTTCTTAGCCTCTTCGATCGCAGCTGTGTTAATATCTATCCCTAAGTACTTTTCAGCTTCAAAGCCTTCACATAACCTTCCGTATCCACAGCCAAAATCAATCACTCTCGTATGGGGAATCTCCCTTACAATTTCTTTGATTTGATCGCACACGTCAAACCCTTCGGGAAATTGACCAAATCCTTGAGGATGAATGTGCTCTAACCCTTCGCTTTGCCAAAAGTTTTCTATCGTCATAAGCTCACCATACGGATGGGAGCCCTTTTCAGCAACATCAGATTTAAAAAAACCAGTTACCGCCAT
This sequence comes from uncultured bacterium, assembly GCA_964477345.1. GTDB lineage: Bacteria > Chlamydiota > Chlamydiia > Chlamydiales > 2-12-FULL-49-11 > JAJZEO01. The sequence continues at coordinate 35,975 of CAYZDL010000006.1, read as the reverse complement.
CAGAAGTTAGTTTCATATCAATCTTAAGTTGCAAAAAAGCTTTAACGCAAAGGGGCCAAGACGTCAAGACGCGAAGAAGAAAGATCTATAAGGCGGTCTTTGATTTTTCTATGGCCGGAGGAAAAGGGTAGTCGCCGTATTTCTTCATCAGAAACCCACTGAAGCCCTTCTAGATCCTTTTTTTGCCCGGTTCGAAACAGATAGGGGGTCAGTGTCGCCTTATACCTTGTAAAGTGATGCACCACAACGGGAAAAATCGTTTCCAATTTTAACTTGAGTGGAAAATAGGCAATCAGATTCGCAATCGTTGAATCCTCGTTACACTCGACAAAGGGAAACTCCCAAAGATCGGCCATGATTTTCCCTTTTCCGTTCTTTCTGAGAAGTGTGTAACCGTTACACATGATCACAGCAACCTGCCGTTGAAGGGGGGTGATTTGTTCCTTTTTAAGTCGAAGGGGAAGCTCATCTTGCCTCCCTTGGTGAAAGGCAAGGCAATCTTGTTGGATCGGACATATTTCGCAACGGGGCTTTTTTTTACAAATCGTTTGCCCCAGCTCGATCAACCCTTCCATGATCAGAGGGGCATTTGTAACAGGGAGTTTCTCGTCGACCAATGCTTCGATCTTTCTTTGTGATTTGATGATACACTCCTCGAAAACTGTCACCCTTGCTATTACGCGAGCAATGTTCCCATCGACAAATGCGGAGCGTTGATTAAAACCAAACGAGAGTATCGCCCCCGCGGTGTATCTTCCTATCCCTTTAATTTTTAAGAGAGGTTCAAAGGTGTTGGGGAGATTTCCCCCAAATTGTTCCACCACTTGTTTTGCACCAGAAAGAAGATTTCTAGCTCTCGAATAATACCCGAGCCCTTCCCACAAAGAGATCACCTCTTCCAGGCTAGCCTGACTTAGTAAGGAGACTGTAGAAAACCTTCGCATCCAACGCTCAAAGTAAGGAATGACTACTTCAGCGCGCGTTTGTTGTAGCATCACTTCAGAAACCCAGGTAGAATAGGGAGTTCGGTTAAGCCTCCACGGGTAAATCTTTCTGTTTTTTTCAAACCATTGAGCAATTTCAATCATAAGAAAAAATTGTGCCAAGGGAAGGCCTGAAAATCAACCACTTTTTACCCATCCCCTTTTTATCCTTTCTCTTTATTCCGAAGGGGAGATATTAGTAATCATATGAGTCATGTAGAAAGCCTATTAACTGAGCTCGTTTTCATCTTGAGAGAGCTTTTAGCAACTCTTATTTTAGAGGAAAAGGTTCTCCTATCAGGAGATACGAAACTTGCCTACTCGTTTCAAATCACTCAGGGCGATTTGAAGAAAAAAATCCGCTCCTTGAAGATAAAAATGAAAAAAGAGGTTTGTAACGAAGACGACGATGAGGTGCAACAAGCCACTCTTTTAGAACAGCAAGAAAGTCTTGAGAGAAAAATCAGAGAACTGAGTAAAACCAACAGGCAACTTTTTCAATCTCCCTCTTTCCCCTCACTGATGCCTGAACCGGCAAAGCCTCAAAAAAGGGTTTTATTGGAGGGGGATAGTGAGTCTTAACTATGTTTAAGTACCGTGCATGTGGTCTTCTCTATGGCTCTGATCTTCATCACTTAGACCATATTGCCCCCTTTTGCTCAATTTTGGGAATCCCCCTTGTCTTTACTGATATCGATATTCAATCTTTGGCCAATCAAATTTACCCTAAACTTGAAACAAAGCGGATATCCCTAAATGATCTCCCCGAGACCTTAATCCCCGATGTAGAAGTGATTTTTTCCTGCTTGCCGACTCAACTACTTGAACCAATTTTTTCAATCGTTGAACACCAAACTAAGAAAAAACTTCTTTTCTCATGGCTTCCGCACGGAAATTCTGACAAAGACAACTTAGCTGTCCTCATTGCCGAAAAACATTTGTTGATTTACGGAAAGCAAATGAAAGATACCCTTCAAAAAAATGGGGTGTTAGATAAGGTCCGTTACACAACTACTCTAGGGAATTTTAGAAAACTCTATTATGTAAGTAACAAACGAGCTCTAGACAAGGTTGCCGCTCCATTCACGACTTTCAAAAGATCGGCTAAAATGACTCTCTTATACGCTCCTAGCTGGGGCGATCCTTACCTTCCTGATAATACCTACACACTGATCAATCTTTTGCCCGATGATTACAACTTGATGGTGAAATTTCATCCTAATACCCTCTACACAGGCTTTGCAGTTGCCCTCAAGGAAGCATTTCACGACAAAGAAAATGTCAAATTTGTTGACGATTTTCCGTCGATCTATCCGATTCTAAATCATGCCGAAATCTACATTGGAGACCACTCTTCAATCGCCTACGATTTTTTATCCTACAATTTGCCTCTCTATTTTTTTGCGAAAAATAAGACACCCATCCACCACACAGGGCTCGCCATCGATCCTCAAGATCTTTTCGAACATATCGAAAACACCGTTGATTTATTCTCTGAGGCAAGGCAATCTCTTAACGATTACGCATTTGAGCCAACCCCTTTACTTGACGCCATCCCCAGCCTCGTAGAGCGCACCATCGATCAATATTTTGAGAACGAGCCGCATGTCCTCGATTAATCTCCCTCTTCCCGTCCTCAGCGGTCTAATGCCCCATCACCTTGACCACCTAGCCCCCTTTGCCTGGTTGAAAAAATCCCCTCTTTGGATCGAAGATCGAATCATCGGTGAGATGGCTAAGCGGTACTACCCCGATGTTCCTATCATCCAAAAACCGTTTGACCTGGTCGAAGCTGCCACCATAACAGACACAATCGTCCTCTCTACAAAAGCTGCCCCCGCCGAACTTAGAGCCATTGCCCAATCGCTTGGATTGACGCATCTAAAATTTGCCTTCCTCCCTCATGGACAATCAGACAAGGGACTCACCGATCCACTAATGCGCTCCATCGAACACGCTGACATTGCCTATTTATATGGCCGTCTTCAATACGAAAGGATCAGAGAGTTTGGTTCGATCGCCACTATTGGCCAGATTGAATTTGTAGGCAACTTCAGAAGGAAATATTACGAAGCCCACCGCCCTTTTCAAGACGCAATCACCCAAGAAGAGATTTTTGCTCCCCTCAGCCAAAGCTACCCAACCTACCTATATGCACCAACCTGGTCCAATAACTCGTTCCTTAAACATACAAAATCTCTGATCAACTCGATCCCAGATGAAATCAATCTGATTATCAAACTTCACCCCCTCATTGAAAAAATCCATCCGGCTCACGCACTCTACTTTCAAAGCCTCGATCAAGTTCGAAGGAACATCCGGGTGATTGACACCTTCCCTATCATTTATCCCCTCCTTTCAAAGGTCGACGGCTACATTGGGGATGAATCAGCAATCGGCTATGATTTTCTCAATTTTGATAAGCCGATGTTCTTCCTCACTGACGATGACCTCCCCCTCTATGAATGTGGAGTAAAGGCCCCAAGCGTCAAAAAATTAATTGAATTAATTTCTTCGCCCCAACCCTCCCTATCTATTTTGAGAACAGAGCGGGCTTCCCTAGCCTGGAATTTGACATTATTAAATAGTTAGTTCATAATTGTTAAAACTATAATAATAAGGAACGCTATGCCTTCAGTTCAAATTATTAATAACATGAACGATATCTCTATTGGAAATGATTGGACCCCCGCAAAGAAATTTAATAGTGAGGGCCGGCTAGTCAATAGGTATGGAGAAAGCGCACCTATATCTGACTATAACGGGCCTACTTATCGGATCATTAAAAAATGGGAGGCTCCTTTCTCATGCTGTGAACGGGGATTAAGGGGTTTATTGGGGATGGTCCTCGTTGTCTGTACCCTTGGTCTAGCTCTTATCTTCGAAAAAACGCGACAGTTATTCTCCAAGACCAATAAGAGTATTCGGTTTGCTATTCCCGCTAGAGAAACAGGGGATTAGAGTAGAAGGGGGGAAAACCTATTACTTCTACCCAAGACTCATTTTCAAAGAAGGGAATCTAAATTTTGCTGTTGTCTCAACGAATGGAAAACGAAAAATCGTTCCTGTAGTTGTTACAAGTAAAATTGTAGCTTTTGAAGGGACGCCTCTTGAAGCTCTTCTTAAAATAGCCCAAGGCAAGGAGAATAGATCACCTTTGGAATCACCGATTTCTCTCTTATTAAAGCACCCCGATAACACGCTCTTATCAGAAAAAGAGGTGTTTGAATTCCTTGCCCCTCATATTTGCACTCTAAATGCCCAAAGTGCTTTAGATTTGTTAACCCTCGTTAAAAAGAATCCTCATTTTTTAACTTTACAAATGCCATGTGAAAATCCTTTTTATGATGATAAAGGTGGACAAATTCTGACAACGCTAAGCTCAGAGAGGGTCGGGCATGTCGCCGCAGCTTCTAGCTCGTAAAAAAAACTCCCTTCTTTTAAAGGGGTGATTTTTTTGACGACAGCAACCGAGAGACCTCGGGGGAAAATTCCATCAAGACCAGAGGTCATAAGAAGATCCCCTTTTTTGAGAATCATCTTGCTAGACTGTTCATGAAGACGCATTGGGTGTCCCTCTTCATCGGCAAATTCGTAGTTGAAGCCGATTCCTTTGAGGACATTGCTCCTTTCTCTCCAAACAGGATAACTTGAGCCACGTAACTCCCCTTTAGCAAGATAACGAGTCTCTCTTCCTTCAAGCAAATGATCCTTGAAGATTTTTAAAGTCGTGAGAACCATCTCTTTCTTTTCAAGATCTTCTCTAAGCTCGATCTCTTCGGTAAGTTCTTGAGCTAAGTCATAGAGATGATTGTTAGCTTCTAAACCTCTGACAGCGCGCACGGCGGGCGTTAGTTGGGAATCGGTAATAAGACGTACGTAGGATCGATTCTCTTCAACCTCTTCGACAATACCCACGAGAGAATCGCCTACGATGACGGGGCTATTCTTTGCAATGATACGTCTTCCGAGGCGCCGATTTTCAGACTCTCCCCGGTTAATCCAAATGCCGCTACTCCAAAATGCAGGATCGCGAAAGATCACTTTAGCTTCAATCGAGTGGAGCTCAAGAGCAAGCATTTCGGTCAGGTCACGGATGCGTCTTTTGTAATACCCTTCAAACCCTTTGTCGTCGCGCCATTCAGTAAGGCGCTTTAGGTAGGTGTCGATTCTTTCTTCACCTTTGAGCCACTCTCTTACCTGGGTAATTTGAGACTTGAGGGCTTCATTTTCAATGCGGAGCTGCATCAACTCGAGCTCTTCATCCGAAACCCCACGCGCTGCATACAATTTTGAGCCAAAGATAAAGACCCCACGTAGGTTCTGCATCGCCGCATCAGACAAATTGAGAAGGAAAAAGAGAACAACACCTAGAGCAAAATAGCTGAAGACTTCCTTTTTCACCCCTCTCACCCTTGAAAAACTCCTTCAAGAGCTTTAAGCAGCTTGGGAATGTTCCCATCGTTGATCGCCGCAATGTTGATTCGTGAATCTTTTGTCATATAGATCGCGTATTTGTCTCGTATCTGAGCTACTTGATCAGGATTAAGGCCCAAACGGCAGAAAAAACCGTGTCCGTTTGAAATGTATTGATAATCCTTATCACTGATTGGCGTCAAACCTTCGACAAGTTTTTTTCGGAAATAGATTACTCGATTTCTCATCTCCTCTACCTCTTTCTCCCACTTGGCGCGCCTTTCTGTATTCGATAAAACGGCCAAAACTATCGATTCTCCATGTCTTGGTGGGTTCGAATACTGGGTCCTGGTGATAATCTGCATGCGATTGACGACATTTTCTTTGTATTTGTTTGAATGCATACTCACAAAGGCAGCTCCTACTCTCTCTCCATAGACCCCCATCGACTTGGAAAACGAATTGGCAACAAAAACTTCGTGTCCCTCTCTTACAAAGAGACGAATCGGTTCAACATCTTTGGTGAGCCCAATACCAAGCCCTTGGTAGGCGGAATCAAAGAAAGGGATCAATCCTTTAGTTCTACATAAGTCGGAAAGCACCTGCCATTCATCTAAAGAAAAATCGTATCCTGTCGGATTGTGGCACATCGGCTGAAACAAAATCACTGTTCTTTTGGGCAAATGGGATAGATGATCAACAACACGAGCAAAATCAAACCCCTTTTCTACTTCATAGGGGAAATGGTCAATTTCGTACCCTACACGTTGAAATATTTGATGGTGATTGGCCCAAGTAGGGTTTGAAAAACAGACTCGAGTAGAAATTTGCCCATAAATAAATTCAGCGATCAAGCGAACAGCAGCTGTTCCTCCAGCTGTACCAAAGCCAACAGTCGTATCGTGAGCCAAATCATGAAAGACGAGTTTTCTTACTGCTTCAACATACCCTTTATCACCACTGATCGGAAAGTAGTTTTTTGTCGTCTCTTTCTCAGCAATTTCCTTGACCGCTTCGCGAACCGAAGGGAGAATGACAGGGAAAGAGCCGGCAGGTGATGCGACGTATCCTATGGTGAAATTAATCTTACCGGAGCGTGGGTCTTCGTTATATTGGGCATTCGTGCTAAAGATCGGATCTTGCGGCTCAAATTCAACTTGGCTAAAAAGTGTTTCTTTAAAAAGTGTTTCTTCTTGATACAAAATCCCTCCAGAGGTAGACTTCTCTTTTCTTTATCGGGGTATTAGCTCAGTTGGTAGAGCGCTACAATGGCATTGTAGAGGCCAACGGTTCAAGTCCGTTATGCTCCATCCCCTTTCTCGACAGCTTCCAAGAAGGCCATTAGTTGCTTAGCCCTTGTCGGATGCCTCATTTTGCGCAGTGCTTTTGCCTCAATTTGTCTTACACGCTCTCTTGTGACTTTAAAGTAAACGCCGACCTCTTCAAGGGTCTTGGGCTTCCCATCTAGAAGGCCAAAACGTTCAATGAGCACCGTCTTTTCACGTTCCGTAAGTGTCGATAATACTTCGTTAATCCGGTCTTTTAAAATCGAATACCCAGTGGCATCGGCAGGTGATTCTGTCGTCGTATCTTCAAGAAAATCTCCAAACTGACTTTCACCACTGTCGCCAACTTCAGCCTGCAACGAAATCGGGTGTTGAGCAATCTTGTAAATCTCACGAATTCTTTCTGGGGTGAGACCAAGCTCTTCGGCAAGTTCTTCGGGAGTCGGCTCTTTACCCGTCTCCATCATCAATTTTTTCGCTCCACGAAGCACTTTATTGATCGTTTCGATCATGTGAACGGGAATACGGATTGTCCGTGCCTGATCAGCAATTGCACGAGTCACTGCCTGACGAATCCACCATGTTGCATAAGTTGAAAACTTATATCCACGACGGTATTCAAATTTTTCGACAGCCTTCATCAATCCCATGTTTCCTTCTTGGATCAAATCGAGGAAGGAAAGGCCACGGTTGGTATATTTTTTGGCGATCGATATAACAAGACGGAGGTTTGATTCGACCATTTCTCGCTTAGCTTCCTGGCTCTTATCCATCCATCGTTGGAGCATGCGGACGTCTTTCTTAAATTCTTCAAGCACACGGCCTGCAGCCAATTCTCGCTTATAAAGTTTTCTTTTAGCTGCTAGCAGTTTCGCCATTGCAAATCGGTTCTTTTCAGCACGTGGGGAGAGTTCTTGAATCTCTTTCTCTAAGGCAAGGAAACGCTCGTAGCTAGACATGATCACTTCGCCAAAATCTTCGATCTGGGAGTAGCGAAAATGCATTCTGCGTAGATAGGCTTGGGTCCGGATTCGGCTTTTTTCGATCTCTTCAAAGATCTTCACCCGATCGACCTTTGAAATCTCTTCCTTGTGAAGCTCCAGTAAATACCGCTCGAGCTGGACATCTTCTTCTTTGAGAAGTTCACTTAATTTGGGAAGAAGATTGAGAAATTTTTGTTTATCCTCGATCTCTTTTTCAGAAACAATTTTATCAAAACGCTCTTTACCTGAGATCAAATAGCCAATGATAGCAACCGTTTCACTTGTCGAATACCGAAAACGCATGATTGTTTTCTCAATCTGCATCTGAGCTTTTTCGATTCTTTTGGAGATCTCGACTTCTTCTTCGCGCGAAAGGAGAGGGACAGAGCCCATCTCTTTTAAGTACATCCTGACGGGGTCGTCCGCAGCGGCATCACTTCGTTTGGGAAGCGATTCTACCTCTTTAGCCTCTTTTTTCTTTTCTTTCTGTCGTTCAACCTCAGCTTGGTTGAAAATTTGAATATCCATCCCCGAGAGAAAGATCAGAATTTGATCGATCTGATCGGCTGAGTCAAAACTCATCGGGAGAATGTCGTTGATTTCCTCGTAGGTGATGTACCCTTGATCTTTGGAAATCGCAACAATTTCTTCAATTTTCTGCTGATATTGCGGGTCAAACGTCTGATTACTTTGCGATTTAGCCATACTCCGCCAGTTCTAAAACGATTGCCACAGAGGGTAACACCTCTACCCAATAATGTCCACATTCAAACATCTTTTTGATTTTTTTGAAAGCGATTTATGGATATAATACTCATTCATGTCACCTTTGGATTTGCATAGAACGATTCAACTGAAAATAGCAGATGAGATCGGCCGCGATAAAATAAAGATCGAGCACCCGTTTCCTCGTCATTTTGCTGATCTCTATTGGCCTGAGAAAAAAATAATCATCGAAATCCAATGCACACCAATCTCTCTTCATGAAGCGATTAGACGAACCCTTGACTATGAGAATTTAGGCTTTGATGTAGTCTGGATTTTGCATCAAAAGAGCTTTAATAAAGCAACGTTGACCCCGACAGAGCTCTATCTGAGAAGTCGAAATGCCCTTTATACTAATATTTTCACAAACAATACCGGGATTATCTACGATCAAGATGAGGTGATTGCGGGTCATCGGAGACTCTTTCGCTCATCTCCCTACCCAATTGACATCACCATGCCAGAGAAACTCTCTTTACTAACTAAATGCAGAAAGCAAATGATGATCGATGCTTTATGGAGAGTGGGGAAAAGTTCGATCGGTTTTAAGGGAGATCGTCGTCAAAAAGATCTAAAAAACCTTTTAAAGTGGCTATACATCAAAAATAGGGTCGATCCCCTCTATCGAAAATATGAAGCTAGTGAGTGGGCTCCTGTAAAAATCATCGCCTGGTTCCTGAAAATTTTCCACCTTCTTGTACTGAAAAGTGGGAAAAATAGTGGCGCAGGAAAAGAAAATAGGAAAAGATTGCTAAGGTAATCAACATTCTGAAGAGCTCATTATAGGGAAACGCTCTCTCGAGAATGGATCGAGGGTTTTCTGACTTTGATGGCCAGTTGATCCAAACATCGACAATTTCGCTTTCCATAGCCTCTTTACCATATTCAGCCGCTTCACGATTCGGGTAGTTAGGCTTGAAAAACTCATGTCGTGCCCTATAGTTCTTTGATTTGAGCACAAAGGAATAGTCGACACAGACGTGGTGATGGGTTTCATCTCGAGAAGTCACCCCCCACTCGATTGCCTGTCCCCGTGCATAGTCAGAAAATCTAAAAAAAATCGTCAGTTTTGTAAAAAATAAAGCACTCATCCAAATCGAAACCATAGCGGTTAAAATTAGAAGGATAGTGAATAAATGTTTTGAATAATTTTTCATCTACATACTTTCTTGACGAAATGGACCTGTTTAACCTATAATTTGCCTCGCTAGTTTTTTTAACACAACAACGAAAAGGCGAGACTCCGACATGGCAGATGCTAAATCAGGTGAGAAGAAGAAGAAAGTAAAGCTTCCCACCCCTCTTAAGAGAAGAAAACAAGATATCAAAAAAGCTTTGAATAACAAGATTGTTAAATCAAAAATCCACACAGCGCGTAATAAATTTGCTGGTCAAACAGACAACGAAGGGAAAAAGACCCTCTTGAGCACACTGTTTAGCCTCATTGACAAAGCGGCTAAAAAGGGTGTATTTAAGAAAAACAAAGCTAATCGTTTGAAATCCAGGTTGCACGCAAAGGCTTAGTTTTCCCTTTATTCTGCTTCCATAGTGTAACGTTACTATTTTTTGGAGCCCTATGGGAGTTTCGCCTCTTACTTGCCCAAACCCATCTGATTCTTTCCTAAGCGCTTTAGAGATCGGCCTTCCCGAAAAGAGGCTGTATGGCTTAAAATTCAATGATTTTGAGACTGAAAAGATCGACTCTGCGCTCGATAACATTGCAAGCTTGCAGTATGCCCCAAAAGGATTTGAAGATCTCTCGGTTCAACTAGAGAATCCTTGGGTAAAGATTGCCATCACAATTGCATTAATTGCCCTCATTTGTTGGTTCTTTCCCGGTGCTTTGACCACCGTCTCTTCCTTCATACTTCAACCCGTCAGTTGGCTTCATCAATCTATTCAAAAGATTTTTACACTCCTTCCAGGGATCAACTATTTAACGACAACTGGTGCCCCGATCGTCCAATTGGCCGCAGGGGTCGGAACTTTGGTAGCAGGGATCTTTTCCCTTCACAAATTTGCAACGGGAGCGGCTGTCGGGTGTCTTTCTATGGTTTCCACAGATTTGGTCATAGAGAAAACCTGCGCTTTTTTCTTCGGGCTGGTCTTTAATCCCAAACGATTTAGCCTTGAGAATTCAAATCCCGTGGTGGCCGATTCTTACAACTCAACAATATTGGGGATGATCTTTTCGGCAACGGTAACAATTCCAATCATTGAAGAGCTCCTATTTCGTGGAGTGATCCCCTGGGCTTATGAAATCGGTGTCACTGGAATTGGTTACATAGTTACATCGATCACAAACGACGATTGTACAAAAGAGGTCGAGTGGTTTATCAAAAAAACGAATACGATTTTTTGTTCGGTGATTTTTGGAGCTCTTCATTTTCAAAATGATCACCTATTATCGTTTGCCCAGGCCCTCTATTGTGGTTGGTCAGGGGTCCGCATTATGCATCCTCTTATGGAGGCTGGGGGACTCGAATGCTCTATTGCAGAGCACATGATGAACAACTCGATAGCAGTGGTCCCCATTGTCATCAGCCATACATTGTTCGGATAAACTAGTCTCCAGGCTTTACTCTGACACAATAACCATCATCATAACAAAGACGATAAGGCCATTCAGAATCGTTTGTCTGTATGATAGTCACATTTTCTTGATCAGGCCAACTCTGGTAAATAGTCACATCGTCGCTACAGACAATCCATGAATGGGTAGATGCAACTGCGGCTATAGTACAGGGATAAAACCAAGGCAATAAGGGCAACCTATGATAAAAATTTCATCATTAGTAGGATCCGATGACGCTGAAATACCACCAGATGCGATCGTTAGAAGGGGAACCAAATGGGACTGAGGGAAGACGGATTCCCATGTCACCACGGGCGTGGAAGTAGCTTCCATAGTCGTAGCGAATGGCTGGTCCTATTCCGGCAAGGCCCCAGACTCCTGGTTCATTTGGCACTTTCCTAGCAAGACCTCCGACAGCAAAGTCGAAAAATCCGACTGCTTTCAAACTGTCAATCGGGTGGGGGTCTTTTCTGTGGAAGAGAGATGTAGAGGGAGAGACGAGTTCGACGTTGACAATCAAACCATCATCGACGTTGACGGCTCTTTCTGGGTAACCGCGGACACTATAAAAGCCTCCTAGACCGAGTTCTTCAAGAGGAAGTAGCGTTCCTGTCGCTACTTGCAAAACAGAGCGGACGTTCACTCCCATCCCTGTCTTAGCTTCGGTCCAATGGTACTTCATTGTCCCCTTTACGTAAGCATATCTTATGCTGGAACCAGGTCTTAATCGGTCATAATTTTCCGATGACATGCTCGCACCAAACGTTAATGGCTGAATGAAGCCTTCGATGACACCCTCAATCGATTGTGTATCCCAGCTAAAATTGGTAGTATAACCAGCCATGTATTGGAAAATAGTTGCAAAAGCGCTTGATAAAAGTTGCTCACCAACGATTAGGTCGTTATTCGTTCTCTTATAGTCAATCCCTGCCTTGACTTCCTGGGACCAGGTTTCGCGTGGATAAAACGGATAAACGTATCTTCCGCTTGCCTGCAAACTTTGTCCTTGATTG
>CAYZDL010000006.1:0-23944 GCA_964477345.1 uncultured bacterium | reverse complement strand
GAATAGCCTCCAAAGAAGACGATTTGGTTCTGATTCGGCAATGGAATTGTATAGTTGCCCGTAAAGGCTTGAAATTTACTAAAATCGGGTGAGGCTGTGTACTGAAATGTGATGATTTGATCAAGATCGAGAAAATTTCCCCAGTTAAAACCGAAAAACACACGATTATAATCGGTGACTTTAAATCCAGTATCATCAGCTCCTGCGTAGAATTTAAAAGTCCTTTCATCGTGAACATTGTAAGTAATATCGGTTGTTCCAGGATTCGTTCCAGGGGAGTAGTGTACCTCAACTTTTCTGTAGGGATTTAAGCTCAGAAAAAAAGCGTCGCGTTCAACATGCGTATTCTGGATGGTATCACCCGGCTGTACAGTAATATACGCCTCTATTTGCTCCTTAGAAAAGTGCTGGTTTCCTTTGACCTCAACCGTACCCGCTTTAGATTCTAGAACATTAACGACAATGACCCCATTTTTAACTTCTTGCTCTGGAATTGAAACAATAACAAGTGCCTGCCCATTATCACGAAAAAAATTCTGAACATCGACTTTGATCTGCTTGAGTTGATCAAAAGTGATTGCCTTCCCTACATATTTTTTTTCGAGTTCTCTTTTAAACTTGTTTCGATCACTTTGTCGTACCGTTTGCGATACTCTATAAAAATCGGCGCCCTTCGTGGTTTGAGTCACATGGGGAGGAGGAAGATTACTTGTCTCCCCATTGATAATAATCGCTGTTAAATTAGGCGTGACGACTCGCTTATCAGCAACTTTGTCTTTCTTTATTGAATCGGTGGCGCTATCAGCAAATAGGGGAAAAGCAGAAAAACAAAGTAAAAGAGAAACAGACAACAGTTTATTCATAAAGTACCCTCTCTTTTTACTAGATAAAACATTTGTACAATTTTATAATAGAAAAAGAGAGTAAATATAGGATTTTTTTGAATCGACTTGGGTATACGAAAGTTTTTGCACCTTTTTTTGCCGCTTTTTGGATTCCAATTGCTGCATTTTATGTCGGAAACAGTGCTGATCCAAATATTATTAGGCAGGGACTCTTCACAACATCCGATTCAGTGTGTGCTGTTAAATTTGTCTTGCTCGATGACTGGACAACGGGGAAATCACTTCAAGTAGTTAATGCTAGCGATGTTAATAGCTTCAATCGAAATGCAACCGGTGCAGGTTTCACGATTGATTTTTTCCATCTTCTCAATATCAATGGATTTTACATGGCTAACTCAACTAACTGCACCTTTCCAGGATATAACAACGATCAACTCTATTTCAAAATCAAAAACTCATACGCCTACATAGTCGGTGGACAATTGATCGTTTTTGATCGTGAAAATTTCACTTTATCGTTGTTTGGGCAGTATATGCACGAAATCGATCGCTTGGGGATTTTAACAAAGAATAATGTGAGTATCAAAGTCCCTGGTAACTCAAGATTCTTCTCTTCTGAAATCCAAGGGGGATTTCAAATCGCCTACACTTTGAATTATCTTGTTCCCTATATTGGATGGTACTACGCCCACTACAGCGCCGAGCTTACAAAACTCCCCTACCAATTTGATAATAGACCTCGGATTAATTTTATCAATCCGACCAAAAATGGCTTTGTACTCGGTCTTACGATATCGAGTCACAACTACTTCTCCTTTAACGTGGAAGCAAGGTTGCTTGCTGAATACGCCATAGGATCAGATCTTTGCATTAAGTTCTAACATTTACAATTACTCTAAACGTTTGCCGTCTCTTTCCGCATGACGGGGACTTTTTTGACCGATGAGGTCCAATTTTCAAATTGGAAAGTCATTTGAGTATATTGCAGTGGCTTGTTCCAATCAGGTTTAAAATGAGACTTGTTTTTCAAGATGAACCGTTTTACCGAATAGCCATACTCTTCGTGGAGATTTTCAAAAAATCGCTGATCGAGAAATTGTTGATAAGCTTTCGGTGAGTCAAACATAAAGATAGGTTTCATCGGCAACCTTAGAGCTTGATTCTTTTGATGCACGATCTGTGGCTCTACCTTCTTCTCTTCGTGAGAGTAAACAAACTGTATCGACATGAAAAATTTCAAGAACTTATCCATCCTAGACTTTTGATGCTTAACATAAAAAAGGTGACACTTTGAGCTCTCTCCCATCAAGACGACTAGGTCTAGCCATGAGGCCTTCCTAATAACAATTGCAACCTTATCATCTTGGTGCCCAGCCATAAAAGGGTAACCGATAAAATGGAGATCATAGAAAGGTTGGACAAGTCGTCTAGAAATAAAATGGATAAAGGGGGCCGTCAAATGTTTGACGAGGAATAAGAAGACACCAAGGACGATCATCCCAATAAAGACAAATCCAGTACGGGAGGAGAGATTAAGGACGCTTCCAAATAAAAAGAGTGCCAAAGGAGCAAGAAGAAGACAAAAGAAGCTTAAGAAATTCGATGCCGCAATCACTTGTCCTCTGATCTCAGATGGGCTATAAGTCTGAATGTAAGAGTCTAAAGGCACAACAAACATCCCCCCAAAAAAACCAAGACCCACTAAAGATAAAACAGCAGGAATTAGGTGATGGGAGGAGAGAACAAGACCAAAGATCATGATACTTAGTAAGAAGAGGGCTGAGCAGGCAAGACCCAAATCGACCTCTTTTCGGCATGCTTTTCCACCCACGAGTGACCCCAAGGCAATTCCAACCGCTGTTCCGAAAAACAAATACCCTCCCCCTGTCTCTGTCATTGAAAGAAACTCTATCGCGTAAGGGATGATATTCAATTGTAAGTAGCCACCTACAAAGAGAAAAAAGGCCGAACCTAAAACTGCTAGCCTCAAGCGTGGGGTCTTTTTACAGTACTTCATTGTGTTGTAAACTTGAGTGAGGACGTTAGGATTGAAAATTTTCCCCTTTGACTTTGCCGATTCTGTATGAGGGATATAAAGAGCAGTAACTAGACCGATCACTGCAGAGACTAGGCAAACGGAAAGACAGAGTTGAAAGTTTTTGTGGGTAACATCCGTTAAAAAAGTGGCTAAAAAGGTCCCTGAAATGATCGCCAAGTAGGTGAAGCTCGTTAAAAGGCCATTGGCTTTGGGAATGTGTTCTCTTCTTACAAGCTCGGGAACTATGCTGTATTTTGATGGTCCCAGCAAAGCACTTTGAAGTGATAGGAGAAAAACCAGTCCATAACACCCAAAAACCATCTTATGTGCGTAGACAAAAAAAGCCAAAGAGAGGATCATAACCTCGAGAACTTTGGTGTAGACAATCATCTTTTGCTTACTGAACCGATCGGCTAAAACTCCCCCACAAGAAGAGAACATCAGGAATGGCAATACGAAAGCCACCCCAATAAAGAAGAGAACATCATTAGAAGAGGCTACACCTTTAATATCGATTAACATAAAGATGGTGAGAAATTTAAATAGGTTGTCGTTAAAGGCGGTACAAAATTGCGATATGTTAAGAAACGCAAAAGGATGCCGATCAGAAAAACTAGAAGGCCTTGATAATGACATTTTTAACCCTCGGCGAACCAAGCAAGAAACAGACATAAAAAGCCCTCATTAAATAATCAATGTATAATGAAGAGAGTTTAACGAAGTCTAAAGATTTGAGCAAGCCTAACTCTGAGATTGAGGTTGGCGATCTCAATATCTTCACAAGCAATAGATTAGATTGTTTAATAGACCTTTTCACGTCTAACCTAAAATTTTTGCTACAACAAGACTCTCTAAGACAAATCGTCATCGTACCCAGCAATGTCATAAAAAACCTTTTAATACAATCTTTGAAAAAAAAATGGGGTGTTTACTTCGCCACCCGTTTTTTATCATTACCTCAAGCAGTCGAACATGCGATTAAACTTTCTTTATCAGAGAACCCTTTCTTCCCTCATCACCACCACCTGATGATTTTTCTCGACCATGCATTAGAAGAGTTGTGCACGAAATCGCCCGAAAAGTTCCCCTCCTTGACTAGATACATTCACAAAAGCCCTGAAACTAGACTCTCTCTTGCAGAACAATTGAGCCACGTTTTCCTCTTTTATGGTCTTTATGGCCTCGAGGCTCTCGATGAATGGGAAAAAAAACCTGATTGGCAACAACACCTCTTTTCTCAAGCCAAACAACATTGGGATTTCCCCTATACCTTGATGCAAAAAAAAATCGTCCTCAAAATTGAGACCCATTTCCATCTCTTTTGTCTTCCTACGCTCCCTCTAGTCTATCGACAGTTGTTTTCCCAAATAGGGGCTACCATCTATCATAGAATGGCAACACCTCACTATGTAGGCGATCTACTCTCCGACGCTTCTCTTTCAAGGATCGATACTAAATTAGAGAAGAAAAAGATCTCCCTCGACGAAAGAGAGGCTTTTTCTCAACTAGGAAAAGAGCCCAACCGGATCTTTGCAAACTATGCCCAAGCCTCCATTCCTTATTCGAATTGGCTTCAAGAACAGGAGAACCACTCTTTCTTTTTTCCTCCACACAATCAATTTCAACGATCGTTTTATGATCTCGAACCATTACCCCAAGGACCTCACAACTTTTCTATGGAGCTTTTGGCAGCACCCAATCGTATCGGTGAAGTCGAAGCCATTTATCACAAGCTTCTCACCCTCTTCCATAATGATCCCACTTTAAAAACAGAAGATGTACAAATATTTGCCCCCGACATAGAACCTTATGTAGCCGCAATAGAGTACGTCTTTGGACAAAAATGCTCCCCTTTTGGATACATCATTTCAGAGGTTCCAGAAGCCCCTTCAACAATCCGCTCATTTTTTCAACTCACACAAGGTCGATTTGAACTCAAACCGCTCTCTTCAATTTGTGAAGGGAAAAATATGAAACCGTTTTTCGATCTCTTAGAAACCTACCATGTTCGATGGGGCTATGATCGTGAAATGAGGCAGGAGATTTTAGGAAGTGATAACGTCTTTGCCCAAGGAACATTCAAAGATGCTTTCGACAAAATCCTCTACTCTCTCGCCTATCTTTCCTCATCGGTCGATCTTTCCCTAGCCGAAGAATTAGGCGATTTTATCCTTTTCATCGAAAAAATGGCTATCGACATCCGTGCTTTAAAAAATGGAAATAAAAAGATCGGCGAATGGGTAGAGACGATTTCTGACTTAACGCTCCAATATTTACCTGAATCTGATGAGGTGACCATCTTCCTTAAACAATTGGCCAAGCTCTCCGCGCTGATCCCAATTGTTCTCGACGAGATTCCATTTTCCCCTATTCTCAAGGTGATTGAGGAGATTACCGCTAAAAGAGAGGGGGTGATTGCCAATACCCAAAAACCTCCTCTATTCTTCTCTTCCCTAGGGGAAGGAAAGCTTACTGCCCCCAAAGTAACCATCATGATGTCTATGGATGAAGAGGCTTTCCCGCGAACAGAAATGCGCCGTTCAATCGACCAATTGCGAGGAAAACCAGGTTCTGATTTCCATCCCTCTATCACCCAAAAAGATAAACTCTTCTTCTTTGAAGCGCTTGCGTACACCACCTCGAAAATTATCTTTAGTTACACCGACAAAAGTGATGCTGATGGAAAACAACTTTCCCCCTCTCTACTCTTAGAAGATCTCGAACTACAACCGACCTTCATCCCCCTTCACCTCCCCCATACAAAAGAAATTGAAACGTTACACATGAGTAGCCCGGTCCCTCTTCCCCCTTTAGAAAGCTTAGACCTCTCTCATTTAACAAGAGTCGCTACCCATCCTCTCCGATTTTATCTTCAAATAAGGTGTGGCATTTATTTAGAAACCGAAGAAGAAGAGACCGGAGAATTTCTCCTTTCTTATCAAACAAGAGCTCAGATTCGACAAAAGGCCTATCTTGAGCCGAAAGAAAAATTGCTCAAAGAAATTGAACTGCGTGGCGAGCTTCCTACGACCCTCTTTTCGACTGCAGCAAGAAAGGAGGTCAATGATCAGATTGAAGAGGCTGATCGACACTTGAAAGGATTTGGTTTAACTAGGGACGATATTGTAACCATTATCCTTGATCCTGCCGTTGAAAAAGCGACCCAACGTTCGGAAAATGAATTTCTTCATCCCCCTATTATAGTCGATGATCTTTTCATCTATGGAGATCTGGGGCTTGTCACTAAGCGCGGCCTTCTCTGTTTTGGAGAAAAATCGTCTGAATCTCTCTGGAAAATGTGGCCCAAGCTTCTTTTGTTAACTCAACTCAGAGAATTTTCCTTCCCTACGACCATTCTCTTCACAAAAGGGTGCGAAATCTTCAATCTTCAGATCAAAGACCCACTTGCTTCATTAAAACTTTTTGTCGAGTATACACGACAAGCGCTTGAAAGACCCTCTCCTCTTAGGAGCAAAAGCTTCTTTTATGACCCTTATCTTGAGATGATTGAACCAGACCTTTCGATCGATTGGAACCGTTACTTTAAGGAGGTAGATGAAATCCTTTAACTGTCTTGATCCAAACCAATCGATCCAAGGAAAAATCTTTCTTGAAGCCTCTGCTGGCACAGGAAAGACTTTCGCAATTGAGCACATTGTCTGCCGTTTACTTTTGCAAGGAATCCCCCTCGAGAAAATCTTAATTACCACCTTCACGAAAAAAGGGGTGCGTGATTTGAGAAGGCGCATTTTTGAAAATCTAAAAACAACGATCGCTCAATTGAAAGAAGATTGCCCTTTAAAAGATTACCTCTCCTCCATTACCAATCGAAGAGAAGCTCTTCTCATCCTCGAGAATCAAAGGGGGCAAATCGAAAATGCCGAGATTCACACGATCCATTCGTTTTGCTACAGATGTCTCAATGAGTTTGCTCTAGAATCGGGAATTTCCCTTTCTAGTGGAGATCCAGAGAGTGAAGAGAAAAGACAAGATGTGCTCAGAGCCATTTTCGACACTCTTAGAACTACACTTGACGATACCGAGTTTAGTCCAGGACAGCTTTTGCGCTTGATGGCCCACTTTCAACGTAACAGTTTGAAATTGGCACAAAAAATTGCCACTTTCTTGGAATCTGATCCGAAAATGATCCCCTATCGACCCTATTTAGATCTTAAGAAGCAATTCGATCAGGTGATTGAATCACTCCCTCTCGATCAATTCAAAGAAGATCTCTGGGTCTTTGCCGATGCCCATAAAAAATGTGCCGATCGGAGTGGAGAGGTTTTCCCGTTCATTTCAGAACAAATCGAGTCATGCAATGACTTTGAAAAATTGATCACAATGACCCCTTCTATTTTCGAAATTTTCACCCCTTCAAATCTAAAAAAAGGGAAAAATCCTACGATCAGATTCGCAAAAGCATTTGAATCGCTAAGGCCGCTTGTTTTGGAAGGGCAAGACCCTCTGATTACCTTTATGCGTCTTGCTCACAAAGCAAAAGAACGGGTCGACCTTGTCGCGATGAAAAACCCCAATACTCTTCTCGATGCTATGGAATCACGACTCGACTACCCCCCTTTTGTAAAACTAGTTCAAAGCCGCTACTCTGTTCTGATTATTGATGAATTCCAAGATACCGATCCGAAACAATGGAATATTTTTTCCTCCCTTTTTCTCTCAACAGTCGATCCTTTTGTCGTGGTAGGAGATCCTAAACAATCGATCTATGCCTTTCGTGGAGCCGATTTAGCCACCTATCTGAAGGCAAAGTCTTCCTTTGAGCATCACTATTGCCTTAAGACCAATTACCGAAGCACCAAAACAATCATCAAAACACTCAATCGCCTCTTCGAAGATGAGAATCTCTTTCTTAACCACGAAGCTGTTGTCGCCGGAAACAAGGAAGATGAAGGGGAAGAGGGAGAAGTAACAGCCCTCATCTCATGTAAGAGCGAAGAAAATTTAATGCACTATATCGCCGATGAGATTTGCCGTTTGGTCATCGATGGGCACCCACTCAGTACAATGGCAATATTAGTGAAAGATCGATTCCAGGCAGAAAGGATGATTACTATTCTCTCTGAAAAAAAGATCCCAGTACTCTCTTCAGCTACATCGAGTCTGATTGATTCAGAAGCATTCCGTTTCATCGAACTCTCACTGAGCCTCCTTGAAAAACCACGCGACCTATCCCTCTTCAATCAATTCCTCTCCCACCCTTTTGTCGGCAGACCTTTTGAAAATTTAACAACCGATTTGATGCATCCCCCCTTTGCAGACGCTCTTACACAGTTCACTCAACTACGGCAACCTGATGACAAACCTGCTTTTCTCCGCGATCTTTTGGAACAAACTTTCGAAGAAAGACCCATCATCGACACCATTTTACAAAATGTTGGTCATTACACCGATCTTCTTCAATCGATCGAAATCATCTTTTCTCTCAACCGCAGTGACCCATTACTGGCGATAGAAGCCCTTAAATCGAGCTTGGCTCCACCAAAAAGACGCCCCTTAAGTGATACTGATGCGATTCAATTGATGACAATGCATATGAGTAAAGGTCTCGAATTTGAGATTGTCTTCCCGATTGGAATCATTACTCCCACAAAGAACAAACAAGAATTTACCCATACAAAAGAAGAGACCAAGAGATTTTCTTTTGAAGATCCCGACTCGATGAAACAAATCGCTGACCTCGATCGAGAAAAAATGCGCCTCTTTTATGTTGCTCTGACACGAGCGAAAACTCATCTCTATCTCCCCTTCCTAGTTGAAGAAAATCGGACAGTGCCCAAGTGGGGAAGTGCCTCTCCTGCCGATCTCTTTCTTTCAAGAGTGATTGCCGATGAACCCTTGTCTCTCACCCAAACCTACGAACAAATGTGCGATCTTTCGGTAGAAACTCTAAAACAATCATTAAATCTTAAAACCATCCTCGTAGACCATGAACCTCTCATCCATTCACTTCCCACTTCTTCATCAAAACAATCAAAAACGCCTCCTCCTATCACTTTGCATGAATCAAGACCTCGTATCGCCTCTTTCTCCTCCCTTGCAACCCCCATACACTCTGAAGTTGTAGTAGAAATTGACGAAAACACCCTACCTCCTGGCCCTATTACAGGGAACCTTTTCCACCTGCTCTTCGAAAAAATCATCGAGATCGGTCTTTATCAACCTTGGGATTCAACTAAAATAGAACAACTTATTGAAAAAGATCTCTCCACTACCCATTTGTGTAACTGGATGAGTGACGTGAAAGATTTAATCTTTGCTGCCTTTCACACACCTCTGATCGACTTTTGTTTAGCCGACGTCGATCCGCAAATGATGCTCCAAGAGACCCCCTTCCTTTTCACCGTAACTGATGAGCTCGATCTTAAAGGATTTGCCGATCTTGTCTTTCGTCACCAAGGAAAGTACTACATTCTCGACTGGAAACTCAACCTCCTACCCAACTACTCAATAGAGTCGATCGATCAAGCGATGCAAAATCACGATTATAAGAGACAGGCGGCTATCTATAAAGATGCATTGAAACGTTACACATCGATAATCTACCCTGATTCATCTTTTGAGGAGCTCTTCGGAGGATCGATCTATTTCTTTCTCCGGGGAAGAGAGCAAGGAGTTTACTGCTTATGACCCACACCATCGACCTTCTTTTTGCAAAAGCCCTTCTCCCTTCAGGATCTCAAGACGCGTTCCACTTTCTTTCCCAACTATTCAATCAAAGCCGACAGGGAAAACCGTATCTACTTTTTGAGACGCTCCCTGATGAATTGATCGCACTCGCTCATGAAGAAGACTCCCCCATCGTCATCGAAGGAGCTCGTTGTTATTTGAGAAGAAATTACGATCTTGAAAAGGGGTTTACCTTACATCTAGATAAAATCACTCATCAAACTCCCCTTACACATCGTGCACCACCCATTCCAATCGAGCTCTACCCCGCCCAAAAACGCGCTTTTGAAGCGATTTTCGATCACAGACTCGTCATTGTCACAGGAGGGCCTGGTTGCGGAAAAACCTATCTTGCGAGCAAAATCATCGAAGCGTTTCCCGCAAAACAGATCATCGCAACAGCCCCAACAGGAAAGGCTGCCCTTCGTCTTAAACATCCAAAAGCGATAACAAAAACTCTCCACTCGCTTTTACAGATTCGGCAAGGAGAATCGTTTTCAAAATCAAGACGCCCGATTATTTGTGATCTTCTAGTTGTCGATGAGTGCTCTATGATCGACATTCGTCTCTTTAAGCTCCTCTTTGAATCGATTCTTCCACACACCCACATTCTTCTTATGGGAGATCCCGATCAACTCCCCCCAATCCAAGCAGGGGCGATTTTCCGGGACCTTTGCCAAAATGAAAACCTCCTTACCATCAATCTCAATGAAACTAAAAGAACCGATATCTCTTCTATAAAGCAGCTCGCAAGTTATTTTCGTGAAGGAGATGCTAAATCAGCTTTAGAACTTCTTTCGACGCCTCATTTACCGGTCAAACGAATTGATCTACCCAAATCACCACCCCTAATGAGAGAAGCCAACAGCATCATCATAACTCCCTTTAAGAGCGGTCCCTTTGGAACCGATGCCATCAATGAACTCCATAAAGGGATCACCCCCTCACCGATCATGATCACTCAAAACGACTATAAACTCGGATTAATGAATGGAGACATGGGACTCTATCAAGACGGGATTGCAACCTTTGATAAGGCCTACCCAATCGCCCTTCTTTCAAATTACACCCTTGCATTTGCTATTTCGATACACAAAAGCCAAGGAAGCGAATTTGATCACGTCCATCTTTTTTTGCCTCCTAGTGAAGAAGCCTACACTCGAGAAATGATCTACACTGCAGCTACACGGGCAAGAAAAACTCTGACAGTTTACTGCTCACCCGAAACCCTAACAAGCGCTCTCTCGCGAGCAAGTTTCTTCCAATCGTTAAGATCGTTGTCATAGGCCTCTAACATATCGACCTTGCCTGAGAAATAAGAAGCAGCAACGATGGCCACAACGACGATTCCAAGAAAAAGAGGATGCCCCCTAGCTGCGCTGCAAATACCGAAAATGATCGTCAATGAAATTGCCCTAGCTACCATAGAAACGATTCGGTGAACCTCTCGAATTTTTTCTAGCTGCTTTCGTCTTTCTTTAGAACAATCAGGATGAATGTATTCAGCCCGTGTAATCAAAGTATTGTCATATTTTACTTTGGCTCCCAGATAAGGAATCAAGTACAAAAAGCCGCCTATAAGCCCCTCAACCCAATCATCTCGTGTAAGCTCACCTGTCGATTCACGCACCTTCTCCGGAGGCTCAATCACTCTATTTCTCTGCACATAATCTTCATACCCAGCATAAAGTCCCGATTCTTTGAACATGAATAAAGCGGTCTTAGCTACTAAGGAAAGTAAAACAAAAGGAAGAAACTGCATCGATACGAGACCCATTCCAAGAGCTAAGAACATTTCCCCTCCTGACGCAATCCCAAAAAGGATATCACTCACCTGAAGGTGTCTCACCCTTTTTTTAACACGACTGTTCGCTTCGCTAAGAGTTGTCGCTTTCCGAGCCTCATCTTTGATACTCTCAGCAGAAAGAATCACCTCTTCGGTCTTCACTAACATCCCTACAATAGGGATCAAAAAGATCGCAAATTGAAGTAAATGGGGTTCGAAATTTTCGGAAAACTCTTCTCGAAGTTCAGAGACAATTTCACTACCCTCCCAAACGGAACACGAGAAGGAAACTACCCCTGACTCTGTAACGCTGCCTAATCCCATACCACCCTCAATTAATAATGAGATTATAACAGAAGATATTAATTATGTAATTAATTAGGTTATTAAATTTTTTCAATTCTATTAATAATATATTTTAAAGATTTTATTACTTCAGGACCTGACCTAAAACGCTCGAATTGTGTGAGCACACTTCTTAAACGGTCCAGAATCGGCGAAATCTTACCTAGTAGTTCATTATCAGGAGATTCATGGGTTAATAATATTTTTTTTATCTCACCGAACATACTCCTTAAATCCTCCAAGACAATCTGCCCGTCTAATTCCAAAAAATAGGCAAAAAGGATCTTGCAACAACGTTCATCTTCCTTGATCTGCATTTTAAAAAGCTGATCGAGAATGGCTCTTGCAACTTCCCCTCTAGAGGCAAAAATGATGGCCGTGAAAACAAGCTCCATCCAAAAAATAGTCATGGCCGCCTCTAGGGTAAACAGACCCAAAACCAGAAATGCGATCATGTGAATTGCTCGGGAAATAAGAAAAATAAAGTCATTGACCCTAAGCTCTGCGACGCGATCTTGCAACTCTTCAAATTCTTTATTTATATTCAATTCGGATTGAATGGCCCTACAAGGGATCGTAAAACTTAAGTTGCCAAACACCCCATCGATCAACTTTACAAGGGTCCCAATGAGTGGCAATGAATATATAGCTAAATTTTTAAAATTGGGGGTCCATTGTACCGCATACGCCTCCATTGCCCCACAATAGCTCCAATGTTCTTCAAAAAAGGGTCCAGTTCCTTCGTACTCTTGACCCTTTCCTACCTTAGGAAAAGCTAGAAAATCCACCCTTATCTACCGCCGTAACTAGTTCGCAATAATTTTTTTGAGCAAGAGCTATCATCAACTATCGCATTACTTATTTCTTTAACCGTCTCACTAAACGTAAAACCCATGTCATTTCTCCGACTGATTCCTTGCATAGACATCTCTCGATTTTATTAACAAATTATAAAGCATTGGTAGGTAATTTCCTAGAGGATAGAACACTTTTCACCACTCGTAGTCAACAAATAATTTGTAATGCCTCGGCTCCAAGTGAAATTTACTATCCATTAACTTTTTGAAGGAAAATTTACCACTTCGATCCTGCTGTTTATTCATATGATGCACGCAGAAGATGTTGGAGTAGGTACTAAAATCTCCCTTGCGTTAAGCTTACCCCCTGATTTTTGGCTACGCTACTGACCTAAGAATTGCTCGGTGAAGAGATTCCATTTCTTCTCTTGAAAATGGTCTTGCCAGGAAGGAAGTGCCCGAAAAAGATTTCCATTTTTTCGCCACAGCTCTAGCTTTCCGTAAATCGGGTTCATCACAAAGGTAAATAGATCTGATTCCCAATTTGTGTCACCAAACGGCAAATCGATCTCAATCGATTTTGTCTTGAAGAGATTGATGACAATTTCGGAAAAGAGAGTTTGAATCTGGGGCGGCTTTTTTTCTGCCCAATGGCGCATTTCATCAAAATGATGGAGCCTTGGCATGCCAAAAGGGCCAAAGAGCTGGGTTATTTGCGAGAGCTCTTCGAAAGTTAACGGATTTTGATAATAGGTTTGTTGAAATTTCCCTTCAATTTGATCGCGGACATAGGTATAGGTGTTAGTGTTCGAGCTCCAAGCTTTACGAAATTGTTGAAGTCCTGGTTTGAAGAGAAACGCGTGGACTGGGCTTGTCATCAACATTCCTTGCATCGGATCGGCATCGAATCGATTGGTAAATCGATAAGGGGCATCTTTGATCCATTCAAGAAGGTGACAGAGTAGATCGTGAGGGTTTTTTGGTTTCATCTCAAATTTTTTGGGGAGATTGACCATCCGAAAGTAACACGAAATGAGATCTTCTACCGATCCACCCGATTCGTAGGCCCAGGGGGTACGATCTTTTGTTTCATTGAGGGTCTTAAAATGCATTTGGCGGGTTCGTTGAATGGCTTTTTGAATGAACGCCTCTTCTTGAACTTTAGCGATGAGCCGTTCGATCAGTTCTCTGATTTCATCGATCTCACTTCCTTGTGCAACCATTTGTTCTATCGCTTGAAAAAAGGCCGCCAACTTTTCACTGTACTCTTCCTTGGAGTAAATCATCTTCCAGACTGACGGCTCTGATCGACCATATTTATAAAGTAGTCGAAACCCTGCGGGTCGATCTTGTAGTATTTCCCCTTCTTCTGAGATCATTTCTGGGTCGTAGACCTCTTGAAAATAATCGAGAATCAGTCGCATTAATTCATCATTCATAAACTTATAAAAGTCATTAATTTTCTTTGCCCGCTGAACCTCTTCACTGGTCATTTCTTGGTTCACGTAGAGATGGTGGGCTTTAACCTGAATCTCTCCTCGTAGACGCCTAATCCTGTCTGGCTCGGTGGTATTAGATAAAATGAGCTCGAGGGCTCTAATTTGCTCATCAGCGATCATGATTTCTTCTTGAAACTGATCGATTTTTTGATTGATCTTTCCAATTAATTCTTCAAGAAACTGAAAAATTACCTCTCCAAGCCCCCCTTCCTCTTTCGGATCAAGACCGAGTGAAGTGTACATGTTCCACTTAGAAAAATCTGTTTTCCAATCAGAGAGAGAAGCTACTGTAAACTCGTAGGCCTTAAGCAAAAGCGACTGTGCTTGTCCTTTGAAATTCTCTTCGGCAACGGAAGGATTTTCGGCGTTTCGAGATATGTAACGTTTCACAGTTTCACCTGGGATGGGTGGCGGTCCCTTTCTGCCAATCGCTTCGACCAAAGAGGGATCAAGGTGGCTATAGGGCCCCATCGGATGAAGAAGATTGCCTGGCCCCGTCTTGATGCTCATCGGCACCCTCACCTCTTTCCCCTCGATGATTCTCTTAAGATGTCCTCGTGTAACAAGGTTATAGAGCTCTTCAAAAAGAAAGTAGGGCTGTTCGTATTGGACCATCATCAAGGGCGCTGTGGCAAAGCACGATCCAACGCTTTGCCTCAAGGGGCTTAATAAAGCAATGAAAAGGGCAAGAGAAACCTCTCGCTTATCGTTATTGCTTCCAATAAGATTTTCGATGTATCGGTTAGCCAGGGGGAGAGAGAGTTGTTTTAAGCGTAAGCGAGCGTGGGGGCTTTCGATAAAGAGATCGAGAACATGTTTAGCATGAAGAGAAAACCAAGTCTGCAAGTAGGTCGGCGTAGAAATATTAAGCATTTTTTTGAATTGTCTTCCCTTTTCAAGATCGAACTCCCCATTTTCATCGATCAAATGGCCTGCAATTAACCTAGCTCGTCGCATACAAATCACTTGATCAGGGTCTGAAATACCCGCCTCAAGGGTTTGCTTGCAAACCATCTCCTCTTCTGCTATCCTAAAAAAGTCCATAAACTTTTAACTTTCTCGCTTTTTAAGATGATAATAACATGCAATGAAAAAGAAGTCGAAATCTCTGAAGAAATGTCGGGATTCGATTTGATTGAAAAATTAAATTTGCGCGCTCCAGATGAGGCTTGCGCCTTCTTTGTCAATGGAGAAGCAAAGGATTTTTCTACCCCCCTTAAAGCGGGAGATAAAATCAAAATCCACTCATTTAACGACACAGAAGGAAAACACGTTTTTTGGCACACCTCAGCCCACGTATTGGCTCAAGCCATTTTGAGGCTCTTTCCTGATGCAAAACCTACGATCGGTCCTGCCATTGATCATGGCTTTTACTACGATTTTGCCAACCTTTCTTTGAGTGAAGACGATTTTGAGAAGATTGAAAAAGAAGTTCAAGCAATCATCAAAGAAAACTACAAACCACACAGAAAGGCATTTACCTCTAAAAAAGAAGCGGAAAAAACTTTTGCAAACAACCCTTTTAAACTCGAATTAATCAGAGAGTTTGATGATGCCTCCCCTATCACAGGGTATCAACAGGGAGAGTTTTTCGATCTTTGTCGTGGTCCTCATTTGAGCAATCTTGGAAAAATTAAAGCCTTCAAGTGTATGAAGACATCAGCCGCTTATTGGCGTGGTGACCAAGAGCGCGAATCATTGACACGCGTCTATGCAATCTCCTTTCCTGATCGAAAATTGTTAAAAGAGTATCTCGATCTTCTCGAAGAGGCAAAAAAGCGCGATCACCGCATCTTGGGACAAAAATTAGGCCTCTTTCGATTCTTCGATGTCGCCCCAGGAATGCCTCTCATTGAGCCTCATGGGATGATCATTTGGAATAAGATGCTCGATTATTGGCGCGAACTTCATCGCAAGGCCGATTACACAGAAATAAAATCACCGATCATGATGGACCGTTCCCTTTGGGAGCAATCGGGTCACTGGGCCAATTACCGACAAAATATGTATCTAAGCGAAATCGATGAGCGGACCTACGCGATTAAGCCAATGAATTGTCCTGCATGCATGCTCTACTTTGCCTCCAGCAAACACAGCTACCGCGATTTGCCTATGCGAGTCGCAGAAATTGGAAACGTCCACCGGCATGAATTGTCTGGCTCTCTATCGGGCTTGCTCCGCGTTCGGTGCTTCCACCAAGACGATGCCCATATTTTTATGAAACCTGAAGACATCGAATCAGAGATCTTGGGTGTCCTCCGTCTCGTAACAGAGCTTTATGCCCCCTACGGCCTTCATTTCAACCTCGAATTATCGACTAGACCCGAGAAAGACACCATTGGATCCGATGAAGATTGGGAAATGACGACTAAGGCTTTAAAAGCCGCTCTCGACAGCTGGGGAAGAGAATACCGAATCAACGAAGGCGATGGCGCTTTTTATGGCCCTAAAATAGACATCCACGTGCGAGACACCATTGGAAGATCTTGGCAGTGTGGTACGATCCAACTTGACATGTCTCTTCCTGAACGATTCAAGCTCGAATACACCTCCTCTGATGGAACCCCTAAACGTCCGATCATGATCCACCGGGCACTCTATGGCTCTTTGGAGCGTTTTTTGGCAATCATCATCGAACATTTTGCAGGGAGATTTCCTCTCTGGCTTAGCCCAAGACAAGTTCGAATCATCACCGTTGCCGACAGGCATCAACCTTTTGCTGAAGTGATCAAAGAGGCGTGTGAAAGTCGTGGACTTCTTTGTGAAATCGATTCAACCAATGAATCGGTGAGCAAAAAAATCAGGCAAGCTCAAATCGAACAAGTCAACTACATGGTTACTTTGGGCGATGAAGAGTGTGAGAAAAAGACCCTTTCGATTAGAACAAGGCACGGAGCGAAACACCAAGATCTCTCAATTGAACACTTCTTTAATACCATTTACCAGGAAGCTAAAACAAGATCCCTTCAATCTTCTTTTGATGAGGCTTCATGATCTCTTTAGGTGTGTTATCGATTACTATGATCATTGCAGCATGTCTGCTGATTTTAACGCAAAATAATCGCCTCTCATCACTTTTACACTACTTAAGAGAACTAAAAAGTCATCACATCAAATCCAATCACAAAATCAAAACAATTTTTTTCAAACGAATCCGTCTCTTGCAAGTGGCCATTTTATGCGAGTATGCCTCTGTTGCTTTCTTCTCTTTAGCTGCATTTTTCATCATTCTCTCGACAATTGCATCTTCTTTAATGTATATTATTGTTATTTTATTAATTACAGGTTGCTTTATGACCTTTTTAGGTGTTATAAGTGCTATAATAGAAGTGTCTTATGCAACAACACTTTTCAGCGATGAAGAGGACATATTTCTCAAAGGGAGCGAGTCATGAGTTTTCAGAAGCCTATTTTTGTCAGCTACTACACAAAAAATACCCTCTATGAAAAAGAGGCACAAGATTTGATCCAATCACTGAAGAAATTCGGTCTTAAATACGATGTATCTGGGATAGAAGATCGGGGTTCTTGGAGCAAAAACTGTTGTTACAAACCTGAGTTTTTGCTCAAAAAACTCGAGGAACATAAGGCTCCTCTGATTTGGACAGATGCTGATAGCATCCTGCTCAAGAAGCCAGATTTTTTCGATGATTGTACGGCCGATTGCTCATTTTATGTGAATGATCATGTTGAGCCGAACCACGAGGCCAAGATTTTATCAGGAACTTTTTTTATCGCCAACACTGCCTCTGCAAAAAAGCTTCTCACTCTTTGGCAAAAAGAATGTGAACGCATGCTAGACACCTTTAAAGGAGTTGTCTTAGATCAAGTTGCGTTGAGAAGAGTTGTCCTTCACTATCCGACAATCGTAGAGATGAAGCGCCTTCCAGAAAAGTACATCCGCATTGTAAGAACAAGAGAAGATCGCGAGAATCCGAGTGACGCCGTCATCGCCCACTACCAAGCCTCAAGAATCACACGTACCTTCGAAGAGAACGACGTAACCCCGGCCCTCACACACGCTCTCTCTTCTCAGGAACTAAAACGGATTCATACAGACTAACGTTTCATTGCCGTTGCTCGATATTTATTTATCGCCCTTGTAATCGTATTTTCGGTTTCTGGACTGACGGGTACCATCGGGAGACGTAAAACGTTTTCTATAAGACCAGAAAGAGCCATGGCAGATTTGATTGCTTGGGGATTGATTTCAAGATTGACTGCAGAAATCAACTCTTCTACCTCTTTGTAACACTCATCTGCCTCAACATATCTTCCTTCTTGAGCAAGAGAAATGATCTTTTTCCAGAAGCCTGGAACTAGGTTGGCAATGACGGAAATGCACCCGACCCCCCCTTCTTTGATGACAGGAAGGGTCAAATCATCATTTCCTGATAAAATCTTCGCCTCAGGCATCAATCGGCAGATGGCTCTCGTTAATTCAGGAGTTATTGAGCAATCTTTTATTGCGACCATCCCCTTTATTTTGTGTAACGTTACAAGCTCTTCTGCATTTAAAGAGATCCCTGTGCGTCCCGGATGATGATAGATGACAACAGGCAGCCCCACCTCCCCTAATGCAGAGAAATGGCCAATTAAGCCCCTAAAGGATGGTTTGTTGTAATAAGGAACAGGAGCTAGAGAACCTTTTGCCCCTGCCTTTTGGGCAATGATTGTCCGTGTAATGCTTTTCTTTGTGCAGTTAGTTCCGCAATTGGCCATAATATCGATGGAACCGTCAGAGATGTCGATAGCATGCTTGACGAAGAACTCAAATTCTTGATCTGAAAGAGTAGGCCCCTCTCCTGTCGTCCCGCCAATCAATAAACCGTCGGTTCCTTCTGCGATGTGCATTCGGATAAGTTGTTCTACGACCGAATAATCGATCGTCTCCCCACCATCGGTAAATGGTGTAACAAGAGCGACTATACTTCCTTGAAACTTCATAACCTCATGCTAAACTAAAGAGCTGTTTGAAGTCATCTGCTTCTTTACTCAATTGTTCGATGAGTTGTTTTAGGGGCGAATATTGTTGAATTGAAGGGTAGGTTTTAACGAGGTAAATCCCTGGTCCTTCGACATTATCGATGACAAGATCGGTGCCCTGATAAAAGCTGACACGAGACCTGGCCGCAAAGCATTCTTGGGCTTGAAGAGAATACTTTTTTAATTCAAGAGAAGTTAGTTTCAAGGAAAATTTCCATTTACCCTGATGCTCTTCAATGCGAAAAATAATTTGATTTGTCCCAAGGGGGATTACAACAAATTTTCTTGTTGCTAGTTCGGTGAGGATATAAGTATAGAGGCGATAATTCATCACGCTTATTATACTTCCTCTTCGGTTAAACCTAAATAACAGGTTATGTTTTAAAGTGGATCCGGTGGGTTTTTGTGAGGAGCCCGGCTGCAAGAAGAGTCGAAATCGCTCCCACCACAAAAGGAACTTGACTATGGGCCTGGAGAAAAAAGCCCCCTAAAAATGGGGCTAACATCATCGATAAAGATTGAATTGACTGACTAATCCCTAAAACTTTTCCTTGCATTCCATCAGCTGCTGCATTGGAGATTGCTGATGTAAAGAGCGGCCAAATGCCTCCAGCAAAGAAAACAGCCACGCCTGTTAAAACGACAAAGCCTGTCATTGTGAGAGGAACTGGGATGAAAACGGTTGTAAAGGAAAAAATCAACAAAGAAATGAATACTATGTATTTATTTTCCAATCTTGTCCTTGCGATAAGATGGATCAAAATTGTTCCCATAATCCAGACGCCTCCTGCTAGTGCACTAATATTTCCAATTTCAGAGATCGTCGATTGAAATTCTTGCACCATAAGAGCTGGAAGAAATTGATAGAGCATATTCCAACCAAAGAGGAAGAAAAAATAAATAACATAAAGCTCTCGAACAGCTCCTGTCTTGAGGGCCATCTGGACATTGTGAATTGAAGCGATCGGGTCAAAAGCTTTTTTACATTTTTGTTTAAGAGTTTCTTTAAAAAGAAAAACCATCACTAGCAAGTTACATACCCCTAAAAAGGCTCCGATCCACATCGGAAATGCGGGATTAAAGAAGAGCGAAATCTTCCCATCGGCAAGCTTTCCCCCGATGAAAGGACCTAAAACAAACATGACCCCCGCAAGGGCTGCACCATAGCTAAAATACTGGGCTCTTTTCTTTTCAGTTTCTGCCAAATCGGCAAGGGTAGCCAAACAAACCGACAT
This sequence comes from uncultured bacterium, assembly GCA_964477345.1. Classification (GTDB taxonomy): domain Bacteria; phylum Chlamydiota; class Chlamydiia; order Chlamydiales; family 2-12-FULL-49-11; genus JAJZEO01. The sequence goes on along the minus strand of CAYZDL010000006.1, from coordinate 3,726 downwards.
GTTCCCAGCTGCCAATCCTGTAAGGAAGCGGCCCAAAAAAAATAGGCTTAAATAGTGCCACCAAATTGCCAAGGCGCATAAAGTGTACCCAATTGTTTCAAAGGCGAGGGTAACAATAAATACAGGCTTTCTTCCTCTTCGATCGGCAAACTCTCCGCATATAGGAGAGAAGATAAATTGCGCCAGGGGAAATGAAGCAAGGAAAAATCCGAGCAAAATCGAGCGTATATTGGCAGGAACAGAGGTTTTGATGATCGATTGCTCTGGATCTAAAAACAACGGGGCTAAAATCGGAAAAATGATCGTTGCGCTTAAAGAGGCAATGGCAAAGGTCAACATTACCGCAATCATTGATCGTCTTCTTACATGCTTTTTCACTTTCAAACCTGCCAGTTAATAGGTTCTTTACCCCATTTTTTTAAACATTCATTTGCTTTCGAAAAATGGCGACAACCAAAAAAACCTGTAACCGAATAAGGAGAGGGGTGGGCCGCTTTAAGGACCACATGGGGGTGCTCACCCGCACCTAGAATCGTTTCACATTTTTCAGCCGCCGAACGACCCCAAAGAAGAAATACTAAGGGATCTTTCCGCTTGCAAAGCTCTTCGACCACCTTATCGGTGAAAACCTCCCACCCACGTCCGTAGTGTGATTTTGGCTCACCTTGACGCACCGTTAGAGTAGCGTTTAACAACAGCACACCTTGCTCAGCCCACTTCATTAATGATCCATGGGTAGGCATCGAAATGCCCACATCATCGACGAGCTCACGATAAATGTTTTTTAACGAAGGGGGGATCTTGACCCCAGGTTTGACACTAAAAGAAAGCCCTTCTGCTTGCTGAGGGCCGTGATAAGGATCTTGCCCAATAATGACTACTTTTACTTTCTCAAAAGGGGCATACCGAAACGCAGCAAAAACCTCTTCCATTGGAGGATAGACAACCTTCCCCTCCTCAATTTCTCTTTCAAGATAGTGCTTCAATTGGGCAATGTAGGGCTTGTTGACCTCCTGATCCAAAAGTGAGCGCCAACTCTTTTCTAGCATCATTGTCATAGCTACCCTTGACATTTTCTCTTTTCGAGCTTATCATTTCATCACTTTCTAATAAAGTATTCACTTGTTTCAGGGTGTAGCGCAGCCTGGTTAGCGTGCAAGTCTGGGGGGCTTGAGGTCGAGAGTTCAAATCTCTCCACCCTGAAAATTTCACCTTTTTAAGAGATTCCACTCCCACCCCGCGACACCCAAAAACTTGTGTGGGAAAGACTGTTTATAACTTGTTCACACGATGTTCGCTAGATCGTTGAAAAAAAATGGCTGTTGAAAAACGCTCCTTTTTGCACAATCTGCCGACATGTTTTACACAACGATTTTTGCCCAATCTCGTTGTTAACTTAACCCTTGGTGAAAATTTATCAACATTTCCACAGCGAAATAAGAAGAAGAATATAATATAAGAATATAATATATATATTCACTCCTTGTGTGGAAAAGAGGAATAATGGAACTAGAAATCAACAAAGAACTCACAACGAAACTCTTTGAAATAGATGGCCTTTCACTAAAAAATTTGTTTCATCTCGATCGCCCGCTGTGGTTGCTCTTGGATGATTTAGAGGCGTTTGTTGAAACACACGGCACTTCCGATTTAGGTCCTGATGTGCAAGTAGAGGGAAAAGTTTTTATAGGAAAAGGGACCATAATCCGCAAAGGGGCGTATTTTCGGGGGCCTGTTGTCATTGGCGAAGGGTGTCTTATCGGACATGGGGTAGAAATTGTCAGATCGCTCATTCTTGATGGGGCCAAAATTCCCCATTTAAATTACGTAGGAGACTCTATCGTTGGTTCTAGGGTCAATATGGGGGCAGGGAGTGTTTGTGCGAACATGCGCTTCGATAAGGGGGAAATTTCGATCGGTGGTGTGAAGACACAAAGAAAAAAACTGGGAGCATTTATTGGCGATGATGCATCGATTGGATGTAATGCTGTTCTTAATCCCGGTTCTGTAATTTTTCCGAGAAAGTTTGTGTTGCCTTGTAAGAATGTTGGGGGGATCGTTCGGTGAGTCTTCTCTTACTAAAAGGGTACAAAGAGAGAATTGATTTTGCATTGGAAGAGGAATTTACCTCTTCAAACACCCTAGAAAGAGCGATGCGGTATGCATTACTCTCTGGAGGAAAAAGAGTCCGGCCTATGATCACGTTGATGGTCGCAGAAGGGCTTGGATTTGATTTAAACGTGATGCCAAGTGCTTTGGCAGTTGAATTTTCCCACACCGCTTCGATTATTGCAGATGATTTACCTTGCATGGACGATGAAAAAAATCGTAGAGGCAGAAGCTGCGTCCATATTGAATTCGATCAAGCGACCGCCATATTGGCGAGTTACGGTTTAATCACCGCCGCTTACGGAAAGATTGCTGAAAATGGACGAGAGCTCTACAAGGTGAAAGGAGATGGTGCCTTTACAGTGCTTGAAAACACCATTTCCCTTTCTTCTAAGGCATCCGGATGTAGTGGGGCGACTCTTGGTCAACAACTCGATCTATTTGAAAAACCAGACAGTATTGAGGCGCTAGAGAACCTGATCTATCTGAAGACGATTACGTTCTTCGAAATGGCGATGATTTTTGGATGGATGTTTGGCGGGGGAGAATTAACGCACATAAACGAAGTGAGGGAATCGGCCTATCATTTGGGGATGGCCTTCCAAGTTCGCGATGATCTTTTGGACTTCGCGGAGGATGAGGCGCGTGGATGCACCTCCAACTTTGCCGTTATGTTGGGCAGGGAGGAGGCGATTTTCCGATTCTATAAAGAGACAGAAGCGTTTCGTGATAAGGCTACCACGCTAAGGATAATGAGTGCCCCTTTCAACGCTCTTTTAGAGATACTAGAAAGGGGCATTTAATTTAATAAAGGGGCCTTTACTCGGCTAAGGCTTCGGCTTTTTCCGCTTCTTGTTTTGAAGGAGCGTAACCTACAGATCCAAATTTTTCTTTGCACTTAGCCAATATAACTCCCTCTAGCTCATCGAGCAGAACGGCATTTTCTTTGAGTTCTTTTCTTGCCGCTTCGCGACCTTGATACCGGTGGGATTTGTAGCTGAGCCATGTCCCCTTTTTATCGATGATTCCGGTGTCTATTCCCAAGTCAATTAGAGAGCCAGCGCGAGAAATTCCTTCATTAAAGAGGATATCAAATTCGGCAGAACGGAACGGAGGTGCCATCTTATTTTTAACAACTTTCACTTTTACTCTGTTGCCGCAATCGGTTCCTTCGCTGTCTTTAATGCCGGCTACACGTCTTATATCTAGTCTGACAGAAGCATAAAATTTTAGAGCTCGTCCCCCCGTTGTTGTTTCAGGGTTGCCAAACATCACGCCGATCTTTTCACGAATTTGGTTGATAAAGATCGCACAGGTGTTTGACTTCGAAAGAGTCGAAGTAAGTTTTCTAAGAGCTTGTGACATTAGTCTTGCTTGTAGGCCCACATGAGTATCGCCAATTTCCCCTTCTAGCTCGCTTTTTGGAACAAGAGCGGCTACTGAATCAATGACAATAACATCAACAGCATTTGATCTTGCTAACATCTCAGCTATATTAAGGGCTTCTTCTCCACTGTCTGGTTGTGATATCAATAGTTCGTTAATATCAACACCGATTCTTGCCGCATAACCAGGGTCAAGTGCGTGTTCTGCGTCGATATACGCAGCAACCCCTCC
>CAYZDL010000005.1:80918-82317 GCA_964477345.1 uncultured bacterium | reverse complement strand
ACCTGTCACTAGTGTGGATTCAAGCGAGGATTAAAGATGAATATTACAGCATTTTACGCAAACTGGGCTCAATTTTGGCCGGGAGCCCCATTAGGGGATAACCGTACAAATGCCCCTTTGACATTTGCTCCATTCAACAAATCTCTCAATAAAATTATTTATGGGTTTCTCCTATTTGGAGTGAAGCCAAACAATGCTTTTTGTAGTGACACCGAACAACCGCCCTACATCGATTCTGGAGATTTTGCAACCTATTCGATGTATCCCATGTATAATGGGAAATCGTGTTGGACTGATGCTGGACCTAACGCTGTTCCCGATACAGTCTGCTTTTCACAGTTTCAACAGTTGCAAAAGAGTAATCCTAATTTGAAGCTCATTGCAAGTTATGGGGGGTGGACTTTTACCCATAAGGGGGCAGCATTTAGCGCTCTAACAAAAGGAAAATTTAATGACCTTGTGAATGGAACACCGAGCAAAACGTCTGCTGAAACAATCGCTGAGTTTGTGACAAGCTCTCTAGCGTTCTTAATAGGCGCTGGATTTGAAGGGGTAGACTTTGACTGGGAATATCCAGGAATTTGGGATTCTACCTCTCCTTACGCAGTGCAGCAAGCCAACCTTCATTTTTATGGTTTCGAACAGCTTTTAATTGCTTATAGACAGGCCGCTACAAAGGCCGGGTTCCCCAATTTTCATATCTCCATTCAATGCTCAGGATTTCTAACCCCCTCGATAGCTGAAAGAAACATCACTAAGTTACCGGGCTATACAGAAACAATCCCTATGCAAACCGATGTCGATTATTTTGCTTGGATCGATCGTTTAGTGACCGGTGATGCAAAGCTGGATGAAATCAACATCATGGCTTACGATTACTACACAGCAGGCTCATTTGATCCTCCCCAAACTAGACCCAACGCTCCACTTTATGGTGGAAACCAACCCCCCAGCACTCTTCAAACCACTCTTCAAGGCACTGAAAGTAAGCCAAATTGTTGCAAGCCAGGTGTTTCAGAATATAAAGATGGGTCAATCTTATCAATCGATGTTACCGGTACGCCTCAAAAAATGGAAATTGTAGTTGGAGCATCAGGAAAAACAGCGAACGATCTTGCCACTTTTTTTAAAATAGGAACAAATGGGACCCCTGATATTACCTATTTATCTTCATTAAATCCGACTATTTTTGATGCCACAACGCCTTTAGTCCAAGGGAATTCTTATACTGTCTGCGCAGATAGCTATACAATTGCTACTGGGGATAGCATGTGGGATATTTCCAACAAATATGGTGTTACAGAATCAGATCTTTGTACCTTTAACGGGTTTAATGGCCTAACTAATTGTGGAACTATTCAGCCAGGGCAGATCCTTGCGATACCCAATTCTAATTGGA
>CAYZDL010000005.1:80106-80908 GCA_964477345.1 uncultured bacterium | reverse complement strand
GCACCAGGTCCGGGGCCAGGTCCAAGTTCGGGTACTCTCACCTATTATATTGAACAAACTCTGAAAAATGTATCAAATACGACCAAAAATATTGAAAAATACACATTAGGGATTGCTTGTTACGGAAGAAGTTACGGTGGCGTAGAGCTAGGTCAACTCGCACCTTCTGATATCATTGATAAATCGATGTTTATGCAAGCAACGGGTGCATTTGAAAAAGGCAGATACACGAATGAAGCAGGGGTACTTTCCTACTATGAAATTGCCACGGGAGACCCTGTTCAATGGACAATCGGAACGAACCAAGAGTTTGGTACCGATATTGCCTACAATATCGGTAGTAAGGCTTGGGTGAGTTTTGACGGAATGGCGAGCACAGCGGAAAAAGTCAATTTGGGCAAAAAATATGGTCTTGGTGGAGTGATGATATTTACTCCTCAGCAAGATGATTTTGTGGACGACTATCCGTTGACTTCTAGAGTCATTGCAGAGGTTGAGTCAAAGGCGCCTACTGAGTGTAATCTGTCCTATACAGTCAACACGGGTGATACGGTCACTAGTATCTGCACGCTTCTAAAAATATCACCCTCGCAATTAATTCAATGTAATCCCCAGGTTTCTAATTGGTCAATACTAGAAGCAGGCGTCGATATTCTTCAATACTTTGAAAAACCAGGTCAATTCGATTGCCGATATGCCCTTGTATCTAAACCTGGGCAAACATTTGATATTCTTGCACAATACTATACTGCGGATGTTTTGAAAAAATGTAACCCCACCCTTGATTGGAGTGCTATTTATA
>CAYZDL010000005.1:73599-80096 GCA_964477345.1 uncultured bacterium | reverse complement strand
GGAGTTACTTTTTATGTGGCTGTGAGCAGTGAAAGCCCAGTAGCTTGTACTAACGATTATTATACGGTCAAGAATGACACATTAGCATCGGTTGCAAAAGCGCTTTCGCCTCAGCAACCTGATTTGATGACGCAAATTCTTCAAGCCTGTAACCCTAATTTAGACCTCGATATCTTGCCGGTAGGAATCCAGCTTCACTATGCTGATCTGTCGAATGTTCCAAAGGGTTGTGATGACAACTATTATAGTTTTTTAGCAAAAGATTTCCCAGGAATAGCCCCTGCCGATTACGAGCAGCAAATTGCAAATCATCTTCTTGTTAGCGAGACTATACTTACTGGATGCAATCCACAGATTAAAGATTGGAGCAAGCTTACCGATAATACGACTATTTACTACCCTTCATTTAATCCAGGTGATGCGACTTTCTATTCCGGATATAACGACTTGTATGGTACTTCTGTAATAGCTAGCAGTGATGCCGGTATTTGGATTAGCTATGATTCCCCGGATTCTCTAAGCAATAAGATTGCTGCCGCACAGCAAGCGGGCTTTGGAGGAGTGATGTCATTTACTCCTCAGCAAGATGATTATAGCAACTACTATCCACTTTGCGAACGAATTAATCAAGTTGTAAAGGGGATTGCTCCTGGTTGTGGAGCCTATGATATGACTGAGAGCATACTACAGATATTGATAGAGACCGAAATTACCTTTGTTGAAGGGGCTATTAATGAAAACCTCCTTGGAAACGGAATAGTTCTAGGTGAAGTTCTTGATCTATTGCTTGGTGAGGCGGGTGGGATCATCGGATTGATTTGGACTCTCTACAATCTAGTTTCGGATGCTATAAATAAAGCAAAATCGACCCCTAGTCGATGCAAAACACCCGATTCAGATGAGACTATTCCCGATTCAGATGAGACTATTTCGGGATAAGATAAAACCAACTCTTAGTCATATTGAAAAATTGAAGAAAAAAGAGCCCCTTTTTGTGGGTCTCTTCTTTTTTCTAGAAAGATTTAATTTAGCTATCGGTTAGAACGAAGGCTAATCAAAGACAAAAAAAATCAGAAAATTCTTTAATCTGCTTGATTAGTGAGTGAAGAGTGGTAATCAGCTTAAAAATGAAACCGATTTCGAAAAAAAGATCAATTATGTCCGTTGTAGCCACGATGGTAGTAATTAAGAGGGCGAGTTCTCCGGCATCAGTAATAACATCTTTGAGGGGAGATATCACTCCTTTATAGCTGTAAACACTCAGTTTTTTGATTTTTGGTAACATTTGATTTTTGATGAAAGAAGGTCTGAATTTATTAATGCTAAATCTTTTGATCATGAGGTGAAGTTGATCGATTTCGTGACGCATTGGGCATTCGATAGCTCCAGCTTTAGAGGGGTTTTCCTTCATTACACCTCTTTACAGTGCTTTAAGGTAGTTTCTCTGATATGCTGAATCGCGTTAAGAGCCGTAATTAATCCGTCAAGAGCTTTAAGGAGAATCGTTCTTGTTTTTTCGTTTTGAAGAAACAGCCTCAATTTATCATAGCGGGCCGCATTTTCTAGGAGAGTCAAATTTTCCATCAAATCAGGAAGGATATTGTCAAGGTAGGCATGTTTTGCGATGTTTAAGGTGATTTTACTGATCGCGGTATAGAGGGTATTTTTTGGATGAAACAAAGACTTAATTTTCTCAGTGGCTAATTCATCCTTGTGCGCCTCGATAAAAAGTACTGCGAGATGAATCTCAGGAATAGATGCGATGAGAGGTCCAACCATTCCAATTTTTGGGCAAGGTGTTTCATTCATTGATTTCTCCTAGTTTATGAAAAGCCTATTCAATAATTGCTTTTCTTACGTATTATAGGAGTTCACGAGATAATGACTTAAGCGGCTCTATACGAATGGCAGCTTAGAGAATGTTCTTAAATTTATCACCACCGATAGCCACGAGGATAGAACTATTTTTCTCAGTGTGCTCAGTGGTAAAAAAATCTAAAACGTATATTTACAATAAATTACTTAGATGAGTTCTTGATCTCTCGCCATTTTTGGATCAAATTTGCGACGATGGGAGCAGCCTCCTTTCCGTAATCACCGAATCTTAAGTAGGCGAGTACAACTAAGTCAGGTTCAGAGAGGGGGTTATTCTCTTCACTAAAACCGATCCCCCCAAACCAAACATGCTTAGTTACGATGGGGGGTGTTTGCCGATCAAGGTGAGGACGATACAAAATTTCGGCAGTCGATGTTTTTCCTACCATTGTTTTTCTCACATTATAGTAGGTTTGTCTCGAAGTGGGGTTTCCTAAGAGAGATCTAATCGCGGCAGCTCTGGCCGATCCCCTCTCACCATTGACAACAGAAAAAAGAGAATCGAGAAGGTATTCTTTGACCGGATCTTCGATCGGAATCGTTCGATTAACTTGTGTTTGAGGCTTGCGCAGATAGGGCAGTGTTTTTCGATCAACAACCTCAGTGAAAAGGGGAAAGAAAATTCCAATGTTTGCAAGCGATTCCTTAAAAGGAAACTCTTCTTGATCAAACAAGTTCGACACGGCTTCACTAGGCTCAAGATTGGCAATTGTATGAATGATTTGAGGCTTATAAATCATTCCCCCATTAGAAAATGCCGCGAGAGCCAGCGCCCCTTGGAGGGGGGTTACGATCAGGGAGTGTTGCCCAATCGCAAACGAATAGAGAGAAGTGGTATCGACGCTCGTATCATTCGGAACGCTGCCTGCGGCTTCCCTTGTCAATTCAATACCAGTTTTTTGTCCAAATCCGAATGATTTAGCACATTCGGCCAGATCTCCAGGAGAGCTCATATGCTCATTTGCCAAAATCGCAAAGTAAATGTTACTTGTTTGCTCAATCGCCCCTTTAAGATCAATTCGCCCAATGTTAGGGTGACCTCGAGGCATTCGACCTCCTTTGTAACTCCGTGTAATCGGTGATCCATTTTGAGTATAGCCCAGAATACTTGAGCTAATGAGAGTTTCATGATAGGGAGGAGATTGGTCTACAATCGTCATAGGATTGAGATCAATGCGACCCCCTGCATAAACCTGTTTTTCATATCGTTGACGAAGAGCCTCATAACCTGCAAAGAGCTTGAAAATCGATCCAAACGGGGCATTTTCTTGAAAGGCGTACGATTTAGTGAACCCAAATCCTGTAGCTGGGTAAAAATGGCGTGCCAGATCTTTTTCAGTGGCGTTTCGTCCACCACCGGCGGGGAAATAGTATTTCCCTAAGAGGGGACGGTTCAATTCATTAAATGAACGCATCGTCTTTAAATAGGGAATCACATCTTCCCTCGGCATTGATAAAAGGTGATCTTTAAGATCAAGAGCCGGAGGATCTTTTTCACTACTTCCCTTTTCAATGACAGCCTGGAAATAGGGGACGAGTGGGTCATTGAGTTCTAGAGGGGCATTATCGAGAAGGTACGACTTTAGAAGCTCCCAACGATGCCGCTTAAAAAAATGATCAAACAATTCTTCTTGAACCTCAATTAGATAGTCGACATACGGCTTTTGGTGTCGATTTTTTTCCTTCTCCTCTTCTCTCTTCCCTTTCAAGTAGTCAGCAAAGTAGGTGTCTCGCCATTTTTGAAAATCGTTTTGCAAAAAGAGACCAAAAGCAATCTTACGGATCTTTCCTTCGACGCTGACAGCTGACTGATTGAAAGAGCGGTAAGTACTTAAACTCTCATTACCAGTTTTTGTGAGCAAAAGATCATCAAAGAGATGGCTTGGACAGACGAGTCTACATAAATCGATCACTAAGATTTTATCGTCATTGCGAGACACCCCAGAAATAAAAGAGCCAATTTCTCCGGTTAATTCGTTCAATAAGGTTGTCTTATGATTAAGACGATCGATGATTTCTTCTCTTTTTTCCTTAGGGGTTTCAAAAAATGTTGGGGTGTGCCCCTTTCCAGGGGGGAACAGGGCGTCGATCAATGGATGGATCGTCTCTATTTCGGCAAGATTCATCAAAGTTTCAATCGAATTTTGCAAGTAGATCGCATTCCCGATCGTCCCCACTTTTTTGATCGCTTGCTTCACCTGAGAAGAGGTTGATAAAATCGAATCTAGAAATAGATTCCAGCTAAGTTTCGCCTCCTTTTGGACATATAGAGGGGGTTTTACCAGGTCAAAATCTCTTTTTAGGGGTAGCACACCATCCCATATTTTCCCCACATAAGCATCTGATTCAAGCCACCTGACCACTTCACTCATTTTATTCGAATCAACAAAGTCATTGGGATCATATCTAGGATATGTCGCCATCGCTACGATCTCTCCCGTCTGAGGGATGATGGCAACGACTGCGCCCCCCTTAATCCAAGGAGGATGAACTTCTTTATTTTCAACGCCCCCAGTCGCAAAACGATCATGTCTGTACAGTTCGCTCTCTTCGAGCAATTCTTCAGCATATTTTTGGAGTTCAGCAGAAATAGTGAGAAGAACCCGGCGTCCAGGAATCGCCTCAAACGATTCGGGCAATTTGCGTAAAATATTCCCCTTAATATCAACTTCGATCTTTTCCTTTCCGCAGATACCCCTGAGGTCCTCATCAAATCGCCCTTCGATTCCCGCTTTTCCTACGCGAGAATTGATCGTGTACGACTTATCTTTCAATTCCTGATAACGGCATCTCACCTCTTTGGTGCTGATATATCCCTTTGGTAGAACAATTGGGAAACCCATTTTTCGATCATTTAAATACTTCTCCAAGCTATTCAATTCACTCTGGATAGAGAGATGTTTGGTCTCATTGATGGAACCCATATAACCAATGATGCTCGAGGCAACTTTGCCAAGTGGATAGTGCCTCTCCGCTGAGATTTGCATCGACATTCCTGGCCAATCTCTCTCCATAATGTGAAGGCGGTAATATTCCTCTTCAGAGATGTTTTCCTTCATCACAAAGGGGGTGTTAGGAAAGATCGAGACCTTGCTGTGGATAATGTCTTCAATATAGGTAGGATCAAGACCCAATTCATGGGCAAAATGTTGAGAAAATTTTTTGATGTATTCTTTACGGAAGTAGGTTTTTTGTTTCTTACCATCGACCAAATCCCACTTGATTCGAGGCAACTGACGGATTGGCTCATAGAGTAAAGCCGCATTATAGGTGATTTTATTTACAGCCAGGGGGTGATTGAACCGATCTCTGATTGTTCCGCGGCTCGGAATTTCGATCAGAGTTCTGTGTTGAGGTCTCTTTGCAAGCTTAACATGCTCCTCATGCTTAACAACAGCAAGATACCAGACTCTGACTGCAATCAAAGAGAAAGCAAGAAGGATCACATGCAAAACTCGAGCGGCTTTTTCAGAGACTCCATCAGACATGTCAATGATTACAACCTAACTAGAGATTTTTTTATAGCAATTTTAGACCTATCTAGTCGATAGGGTATAATAAAATAAAAAAAGTAAGGGTTAATGTTATGGAAAATAATGAATTTTCAGAAAAGCTCGAATTCGATCTGAAATGGAACGATGAGGACAAGCCCGAAATTTCTTTTAAAATCTCAAAAAAACAAGATACCCCTGAATTAAAACATTACAATTCAAATGTTCCACCTCAATGTAATACGTCTGTTCGCATTGAACCAGACGAAGTCGGGCTTAGCCTAAATGATCTTGCCTTCATCTACGATGTAGGTACAAGCAATCTTACCTCATGTAATCCAGGGTTTGATTGGAACAACTTTCACGCAGGTGATGTAATTTATTATGTCACTTACACCCCTTTATTTCCCTCATGTACCAGGCCTTACGCTGTCGAGAAATTTAGCCAGGTTACGACGCTTGCACAGGTGTGTACTAAGAACAATTGGTCGGTAGATTCTTTTTTAAAATGTAACGATCCAGCAAATTTAAATCCGAACAACTTAGAATTTCATCAAACTCTTTATTACGCACCCGTTGGTGTTGGATGTACGTTGAACTATCAAATCAAAAAGGGAGATACAAAGCACCTTATTGAAGCCATAACTGGAGCGACTGATGCAGAGCTTAATGAGTGCAATCCCAATTTTGATTGGAATCATTTGGTAGAGAATGACAAGGTTTTTTTCAAACCCATGAAGCCATCGTATTTCGGCTGCGAGAATCAATAAGAAAAAGCTATTTTAACAATAGGATTTAAATCGTATGGAAAATAAAGAAAATTCAGAAGAGATCAAGTTTGATCTAAAATGGACTGATCAGGGAAACCCCGAAATTTCTTTGAAAATCTCAAAAAATCAAAATTCTGAGCTAGGTGCCTCAAATAATGATCCAGGACCGCGATTTGACTCATGCAATCAAGTATACACAGTTGTTGAAGGGGATTTATTCTTGGAGAATATTGCTCGAAAGCTCAATGTTCCTGTAGAAGATCTTGGGAAGTGTAATTTTAGTGAGTCAGTGACAGTTGGGCAAAAAGTATATTATGCAAAAGTTGGAGCCGGATGTAATTGGAGCTGGAGAATCCAACAG
>CAYZDL010000005.1:16403-73589 GCA_964477345.1 uncultured bacterium | reverse complement strand
GATACAAAAGATTCTATTGCACAAATGTGGAACCTTGGTGTCAATGAATTTGAACAATGTAATCCCGATTTTAATTGGAATAACATGCAAGTTGGGGATTCAGTTTTTTTCAAATACAACTCCCGCCCATTTCAGTCCTGCAGGGCAAGATACGCAGTTGTTCCTGGAGATACTCTAGACAGCGTGAGTGAAAAACTTTTTACGCCAGTAAAAAGCTTTTTGAAATGCAATGATGCTAACCAAATTGATTTAAATCACTTAGAACAATATCAAGTTCTTTATTATCAGATGGTCGGAAGGGGATGTACACTCTCTTACCAAGTTCAACCAGGACAGACAATCGATTTAATTAAAGTTATACTTGGAATTACTGATTCAGTATTTATGCAATGCAACCCCTACTATCAAGAGAGTTGGAGCAAGTTGGAGGTAAATGATTGGATTTTTTATCCTGCAGTTGGATCAAATTTAGAGTGTAATATGGACCAAAAATTCAGATCTTAATCCTATCACTTTTAAGAATAGTGTTTGGTAGCTAAGACTCTACTAATTTAAAAAATTTCTAATATCTAATTTTTTGATAAATTAGACTACCTAACCTATCACTAAAGACCTGGGGTTGCGGTTTCGCACATCAGTTATTAACACTTTCTAAAAAGATCATTGGCAAAAAACAGCACTTTATGCCACAATCTGAAGGCCAAAGGATTTGCGCCTGTAGTTCAATGGTAGAACAATAGCCTTCCAAGCTATTAGTGTCAGTTCGATTCTGATCAGGCGCTTGATCGAAAATGTTACTAAGTCAAGGCAAACTAGAGGAAAGATTTGGCTACACAAGAGAAAATGATAGAAGAGCAAAGCACTGAGGTCTCAATAAAGGATCTCCTCGAGGCTGGGGTACACTTTGGGCATCAGACCCATCGCTGGAATCCAAAAATGAAACGTTATATCTTCGAAGAAAGGAATGGTATTCACATTCTTGACTTGGCCAAAACCATGGCCCATATCCGTACTGCGTGTCAAGTAGCTCGTCAGATGGTAGAAAATCACCAAAGCATTTTGTTCGTAGGGACAAAGAAACAGGCAAAAATTGTAATCAAAGATTGCGCAGAAGCCTGTGGAGAGTTCTACGTTGCAGAGAGATGGCTTGGAGGGATGTTGACAAACCTTTCGACCATCAGACAATCGGTGAAAAAACTTGAACGGATCGAAAAAAAGGTCAGCACAGGTGGAGAAGGTCTCAAGAAAAAGGAGATTTCTCAATTGGGCAAGTTGCAAGACAAGCTTGAGAAAAACCTTTCAGGTATTCGTGGAATGCGTAAACCTCCTGGTCTTCTAATCGTCATCGACCCATCAAAAGAGCACATTGCTGTAGCGGAAGCCAAAAAATTGGGCGTCCCTGTGATGGCTGTTGTCGATACAAACTGCGACCCTGATAAGGTTGACTACGTGATCGCAGGTAACGACGATGCACTCAAGAGCAACAAAATCCTCATCCAATCGATCACTAATGCGATCATCGATAAGAAAAAAGAACTTGGATTGCCGATCACTCTTGAAGAAAGAGATGCTCACGCAAGAGAAGCGAAAGAAAAAAGAGCCATCGAAAGGAAAAAAGAGGAAGAAGACAGCGAACTTTCTGGAGAAAAAGACAGAAAAGATGCTCCTAAGAAAAAGCCGAACGCTAAACGAGGCGATGTAAAGAGATCTTCTGGACCTGCAAAGAAGGGAAAAGAAGTAGAAGCCAAGAAAGAAGAGAGTGAAGAAGACGATGAGTAGTATTACGGCAGAACAAATTAAACAATTACGTGAAAGAACAGGCGTTGGCTTAGGAAAGTGCAAAGCTGCGCTTGAGGAAAATAATGGTGACATTGAAAGAGCTATCGAAGCCTTGAGAAAGGCAGGAATTGCTTCAGCTGTCAAGAAAGAGGGTCGTCAAGCAAATGAAGGACGTATCTTATTTCTTGAAACAGTCGGTGGCATAGCTGTGGTCGAAATGAATGCTGAGACTGATTTCGTCGTAAATAACGAGAGATTCGGAAAACTCCATAAGGAACTTGTTCACGAACTTGCTGAGGCAAAAGTGAACGATTTACACAAGTTCCTCGCTCTCCATTCAAAACGTGATAAATCTAAGACGATCGATGACGAGAGAAAAGAATTGATTGCCGTTCTTGGAGAGAATATTGTAATTTCTCGTATTCTTTATCTTCCAAAAGTAAGTAATGCCTCATATGGTATATATTCCCATATGAATGGAAAGATCCTCTGCTTGGTTGAAGTTTCAGGCGCTGCCGGAGAAGAAGAATTCGCTCGTGAGATTGGAATGCAGGTAGCTGCAGAAGCTCCAGAGTATCTCTCTCAAGATGATGTGCCTCACCATGTAAAAGAGAAGGAAGAGGAAATCGCACGAAGCCAAGTAGGGAATACCGGGAATAAACCAGCCGAAGTAATTGAAAAGATTGTACAAGGAAAAGTCCGTTCCTACTATGATCAAGTATGTCTATTGAATCAGAAATTTATTAAAGACAATGCGGTTACTGTAGCTCAATTTGTTGCGAACTATGGCAAAAAGATTGGAAAAGAGATCAAAGTGTCTCGCTTTATTAGGTGGCATCTCGGAGGGGCTTAATTCACCTCATGTCAAAGAAAAAAAGCTCATCGTACAAGCGTGTACTTTTGAAACTCTCTGGAGAGGCTTTAGTTGGTCAAAATGAATATGGGATCGACTATCCAGCCTGTACTGAGATTGCAAAAACCATCAAGAGTATTCACGACCATCATATAGAAATAGGCGTTGTCATCGGCGGAGGAAATATCTTTCGAGGCCAGATGGCAACCCAATTTGGTTTTGAGAGAACGCCTGCCGATCACATCGGTATTTTGGCGACATGCATCAACGGTTTGGCTCTCTCACAAGTATTGCGTTCGATGGGATGCATCGTGCGCGTGATGAGTTCACGAAATTTCGACGGAATCATAGAACCATATAACTGGAGCCAGGCGAATTTTTACCTCGAGAAGGGTGTCATTGTCATCTTTGTCGGCGGTACTGGCAATCCCTATTTTACTACCGATACAGCAGCTGCCTTGAGGGCTAGTGAAATGAACGCTGATGTGCTATTGAAGGCGACCAAAGTCGATGGGATCTACGATAAAGACCCGCTCAAAAACAAAAATGCGATAAAATATGATAAACTCTCCTATGACGAGGTCCTTGGCCTCGATCTTAAAGTGATGGATGGGGCCGCTGTGGCTCTCTGCAGAGATAATGGAGTCACTATTCAAGTCGTCAACCTTTTTTCAAGAGAGGAGGTGGTGCGCGCGGTGACAACCCGAAAAGGGGGGACTCTAATCACAAGAGAGGGAAGAAAAAAAGCTGAGGCGATTTCCGAGCCAAAGAAACGAAAAAAAGCTGACGCTACTTCTGAGCCCAAGAAAAGAAAAAAGATCGGACGATCACAGTGAGGAATGATGAATATTACAGATGATACAAAGAAGAAAATGCAATTGGCGATCGACCATTTGAAAGGGGAATACAAATCACTCAGGACAAACCGAGTTAATCCCAACATGCTTGATGAAGTCAAGGTTGAGGTTTACGGCTCTGACGTGAGCATCAAATCATTGGGTACGGTTACCGTACAAGACAGGCAACTGATAGTATCACCCTTTGATCCATCGACAGCTCCAATGATTGCCAAAGCAATACAAGCATCACAATTGAATCTCAATGCAACAGCAGAAGGGGGAAATGTGCGTGTTCCTGTGCCTCCTCTCAATGAAGAATTAAGAAAAGAAATTGTCAAGATGGCCAAACAGAAAACAGAGAATGCCAAAGTGGCCATTAGAGAGATCCGAAGAAAGAGCAACGAGATCGTGAAGAAACAAAAAACTGACGGTCAAATTGCAGAAGATGAAGTAAAAAAACTCGAAAAAAAGATTCAAGATTTAACCGACGAATATTGCAAAATTCTAGATGGACTTTTCGTAGAGAAAGAAAAGGAAATACTCAGAGTTTAGTGTTGTACTAAATGTAAAGTTCGATGTATACTAGAGCGCATCGTACTCTAAAGCAGCGTGCGTAATTAAAGTTGATTGGCCCTATCGTCTAGCCTGGCCTAGGACACCAGATTTTCATTCTGGCAACAGGGGTTCGAATCCCCTTAGGGTCAACTTACCGAGCCTTTAGCTCAGCGGTAGAGCATCTCACTTTTAATGAGAGGGTCGATGGTTCAAATCCATCAAGGCTCACTTTAGGGGAGTGTCTAACACTCCCCTTTCTTTCCCTCACAAAATACACTAACTTCTATTTGCCTACTGCGTGGCAAGAGATTGGTTCAAACGAAATTGGGTCGACCCTAGTCAAGACCTTTCGCCCTTCAGCCCCACCTGTAACCCACCGTCCACCAGTCACACCTCCAGCCCCTCTTCAGCCAGATAGACCTGCTACTCCACGTGCAACTAATGAGTAGCTGTGGCAAAAAGGGACGATGCTGATTCGGATGCAGAAGAACTTGATGAGGAATTTGAAAAGGCCTTAGAAGAAGAGTAGGAGCAAGATCAAAGTGTTCCGCTACAAGAGTCTGAGCAAGATGAAGACGCCCTCCCAGAAGAAGTCGAAAACCATAAGGACGAAGACAGCACGAGTAGCTAAACCTCTTGGTAGCCTCGTAGCTTCTTGGGCTCTTTGATGACAAAGTTCGCGACAAGGGCGATGAGAAATCCGATGGGGAACATGGAGAAGGCTTTGAGATAGTCACTTGCGTTGTAGATCGGAGTTCCATTGGTGACAAGACCTGTCCAGTTTAGATCGAGGAGGTAGCCCGAGAGTGGCTGTGCAATCATGGGAAGCCCCATGATGATGACGGCAGCAATTCCCATTGAAGTGCCTGTTAGCTCCTTTGGATTGCTTTCTGTAATGGTCGGGTAGCCGAGAATTTGTGAGCTTGAAAAGAGCCCGAGGGCGAAGAAAAGTAGAATCAACATCCCTTCACTGAGATGAGATAGACCCAAAATTAAGCACATAACAACAAATGAGAGGACCGCTCCTATTGCCATCCAAGGACGTCTTAGACGACTCTTATCAGAAAAGTAGCCGAAGACGGGTGAGCCGACGATGGTTCCCATACAAATCATGCTAACGATGAATGAGGCTTTTGTGAGAGGAACTTGGTGGATCTGTGTTAGATAAAGAGATCCCCAAACAGCTCCAATGACCATAAGAGGGAGATTCATAAGGCAAGTATAGAGGCCGCAGAAAATATTTTGTAAGTTGAATACAGATCGGCGTATTCCTTCCCAAAACGGGATTTCTTGGTGGATTTTTTGCTGATTTAACTTCTCAGGGTCGTAGACGAAGAGAAAGATTAATCCATAGACGAACATTCCAAATACGGCATCGACAAGAAGAGCACGTCTCCAAGTCAATAGTTCAGAGAGGTAGGAGAAGGGGGATTGGGCGATAACGCCTCCAAGCATCCCTATGGTGACAACAAGGCCGATGATGAAGGCTTGTTTTTCAGCAGGAAACCATCTGGAAATCAGCATCATGCAAGAAAGAAAGCAAAACGCATTTCCAATTCCTGAGAAAAAGTGGCAAACGCAAGCTAGGGGGTAGGAGGTCGCAAGCGCAAAACCAACGGTTCCAAAGATGCACAATGCAAGGGCGATTAAAATCACAGATCTAGTGGGGAAACGGTCGAGAATAATTCCCGCAGGGAAGAGAAAAATCACGTCAGCAAGTAAGTAGGTGGCGCATAGATTGCCGAAACTGGTTCCATTCATCGCTAAATCCCTCATTAAGAATGGGGCGATTGCATTCATCATGTGCATTTGCATGAGCTCGTACGCAAAGAACAATGCTGCTGAAAAGCAGACGAGATACGGCATGATTGAGACCAAAAACCGTGATTTTTTGACAATTGGATTCATTAGACCCCCCCTGACGTTAAATTCGGAACATTTTTTGCGATGTTCTGTAAAATAGGAACTTTCTTTTTGTAACACTTCATGCATTGGGAAACGTAGCTTTCATTGCCTCCGACTTGGATTTGCTCTCCTTCGGTAGCGGCCTCCCCCCCAGCTTTGATGCGGATATTCATGGTAGCCTTGCTTCCACAGTTGCAGATTGTCTTGATTTCAACGAGTTCATGGGCCCAAGCGAGCAAATATTTACTTCCTTCAAACGGCTCACCGAGAAAATCGGTACGAAGTCCATAACACAAGACAGCAACATCGAGATTAGTTGCGATCTCTGTCAATTGTGCTACCTGTGCTTTTGTCAAGAAATTGACCTCATCGACCAAGACGCAGCGCAAATTTTCCATGTTCGCATTTTTTTCTTTAGTATACTCATAAAAGTCAAAATCTCGATCGAAAGGAATGGCTTCTTGCTTTAGTCCAATTCGAGAATAGATGAGAGTAGTTCCCCCATGACGCTGGTCAATCTTGGGACCAAATATCAGGGTCTGCATGCCCCGTTCATGATAGTTATAGCTTGCCTGTAAAAGAGTTGTGCTTTTTCCTGCATTCATCGCAGAATAATAGAAGTAGAGCTTTGCCATATGTGAACCTCAACAACTTTTTGTCCACTATACACAGCCTCATTTTGAAATGCGATTTTTTTTTAAATTCTCAGACACTCTCTAAAAGAGTACGGGCAAATTCTAGGTCAAGGGGGGTGGTGATTTTAAAGTTTTCTTGATCTCCCATCACTACACGCACCGGATGGCCCATTTCAAGCACTAGCGAACAATCGTCGGTGGCATTGGTTTGTTTGGTTTTCTTGTGGGCCTCGAGAATGAGACCGTAGGCAAAGCTTTGCGGGGTTTGTCCGAGCATACAACCGCCTCGGCTAAAAATTTCTTGGCTTTCTGTCCCATTGACGCGGTTGATCGCATCAAAAGTGGGGATGCAGGTGTTGATGGCTCCATATTTCATGACTGACTCGACATTTCTTTCAAGGATATCGTCGTTGAGAAATGGACGGACAGCATCGTGGATCACGACATAATCGGTATCTTGACTGCAGGCTAATAGACCATTGTGTGAAGATTCTTGCCTTGTTGCCCCACCTTCAACCAAGATGAGCTGATCTACACTCAAGATCGATCCTCCCTCATCCATGATCTCAAGTGGAACAGAAACCCCTTTTTCAAGTTGCATCGGTTCGGAAACAATGACAATTTCATCAAAAAAACCTGAGCGGACAAGGGTAAACAAGGCGTGCTCATAGACAGCAAAATCGCCGAGTCGTAAAAGCTGTTTAGGGGTAGAGCTTTTAAATCGCTCACCTTTACCCCCCATAAGAAGGATGGCACTAAATTTCATGATTTCATTGTACATCTTTGGGATATATTTTTTGTACTGTCATGATGAAGGGGCCGAAAGAATAGCTTTCGTTCAAAGACCAGGCCTTTAAATAATTCTCCAAATGGGTAAGACCGCTTCTGATTACATCAGAAATTTGTATGAGGGCTCGTTCATCATCAGTTCTTGGATTCGCACCATTGACCAAATCTAATTCTCGACTAGTCGATACCCTCAAGCGTTCTTTTTCTGCATAAAGAAGAGTGACCAGGTTTGTAAAGAAGTCAGCTTCTTTACCATACAAACAGAGAGATTTAAGTCGGGTAACTTTTTCATCGAATACTTTGAGCTTTACTGTAATCAGATTTGGCTGATAGATCCGATCTTCGGAGGCGCAACAAGAGTCGCAACGACGACCATTAAGTTTGATCTCAGGTAAAGCTGGCTGCATGCAAGGAGCGGAAAAGGAAAAAAATTCAAGCCAATGGGCCTTGGAATTGACCCGATCATTTGGATAAACAAATAGCAAGCGCTCAAGATAGGCGTAGGAGACACGGCCATCAAGGGGGAAGACTACTCCAAAAAGGGCGATCACTTCCCTTAGAGGAACCTCGAAAATCACAAATAAGACGAGCTTTGAAATCTCTTTTGCTAGCTCAATGAGCTGATAACAAAAGATCTTATTCGAGCTAACGGCTCGACCTCTAAGAGAAAAGTCAGTTTTACAAGCATCATAATGAGCCTCGGTGGCGGCAATTCTCCCATGATGGGCCCATGTACCTGTAAAAATGTAATACAAGCGAAGAGAGATATTTCCTAGGCTTTGTAGGGGGTTCCAAAAGAGAATGGCAAAAAACTTACCTCTGATAGAGGAGATGGGTTCGGAGGAATACTCAAACTTCGAATCGAGATCTAGGGTTACCCTACTTGAACTTGTGTCATATCGGCCTAGTATGGCCCCTTGAGAAATACAATTCATGCGGATATTATAACAATGCATTAACTATAAATCGATTAAAATAATAATTCTATAATCTAAGATTAGCTGTACCTAGCTCATTACGTATGAATTGGGCCCGTTTAATGATTAGATCGCTTTTAGCGATCGGCTCAAGAGTTTGAAGGGCTTCATGAAGGTGAGCTCTTCTAGAAGTGAAGAAATATTTTTTGAATTCAAGAGATTCACCCCCCTCTATCCATCCTAGCTGTTTCCCCAATTCAAAAAGGGATAGGGAGGAAAGGGTCTCTTCAATTTGGAGGAAATGAGCATGTTTCAGGATGCCAAAGGCCCTTGAAACCAGGTCTTTAATTAAGGGATTACCTGCTTCGATAACCTTTTTTCTCGCCTCAATTTCTGCCTGGACCAGGGTCTCTGCCGCTTTATGGACTGAATTGAGGATATCGGGTTCAGCAACCCCTAATTTGAAGCGATTCTCTATCAAGGCAATATCGGCAATAAATTGATTCTCTTGCCCCAGCCCCCTAATGATGACATCTTCCTCGAGCTCACAAAGGAGATCTGAGAAATTTTCCCTATGAATCAGAGCAGGAATGTGGAGAAATGTTTGAACAACAAGGCCTGTTCCACAAATCTTTGGGTCTGAGGTTAGATGACCAAATCGATGAGAAAAAGCAAACTCCATATTTTTGCCCAACTCCTTATCGAGATGCCCTAAGCGGAGGTAAGCTTCATCCCAATTGGTGTTTTTTTCAAAGAGATGGAGATGGATGTGATCTTCGACGTTAATTAGACCAAGAAATGCACCTGTATCGTCGATGATCATCGCTCGTCCCTTATCGAATTGTTCAAACCCCTCATTTAAAATGAAATGTTCAAACAAATACTCCTTGATGTGTGGAGTAAGCTCTTCTTGTGATAGGACCTTCCCGTTTTGCAGCTGGGGTAAAATTGACGATGTGCATGTCGTAAGTACTTGGTTTTTATCCGATTCTGCCATCTGGGAAGGGAATGAAAACGAATCCAAATTTCGATGAAGAATAAAAACAGTGCCAAGCCAAATCGAGTTTGAAGAACCATCCCATGGTGTCGAGGATAAAAATGTCGGAGGTAGTGAACTTCCCATACTACTCCTTATCAGAGTGATTCATAAGTTCTTTTATCTGATCGCGTAAATTTGCGGCTCTCTCATAATTTTCAAGGGCAAGAGCATCTCGGAGTGCTGAATTAAGACAACGAAGCTTATCAGAAAGTTCAGGACTCTTTACTCGACTGGGGATATTTCCTAAATGAAAGGGCATCTTTTTTTGAGTCTTGATCTTGGAATCAGCATTCGCCGGTATTGCACCTTCATTGGTAAGTTCTTGGGTCAGAAAATCTTCGAAAGTCTCATAACAATGTTTGCACCCAAAAGCTCCCCCTGTCATGACTTGGTATAGGCTTGTTTTGCAATTGGGACAAAGAACATTTTTTTCCAGATCTGTAAAAACAGCCTCATCCTGCTTTCCACACCCAATGACTTTATCTTTAAGGGCCGGGCATTCAGCACAATGCTTAGTTGTTTTGGTCTTTCCATCTTGGATTTGGCGATAGGTGACGGTCGCCTTTTTCTTACAAGAGTTACACTCTATCGGTCTTTCTTCTTCCATGATTTCACAATACTCATTCCATTTTATTGTACAAGGAAGAAAAAGTAGTGGCAGCAGAAGTAATGGAAGTTTCTTGTGTAAAAATGGAGGAGTTACATAAGTGTAGAAGATGAGAAAAGAGAACGTTTAGTGAGGACATAAAATGAGAGCAGTACAACTATTTGCCGCTGTTGCAATTGCATTTGCGCCGGCTTTTGTAAGAGCAGAGGTAGAGAAGACTAAAATTGGAGCCGTAGAGGAGTCTTTAACGATATCACCTGAAGAAATACTGGGTGAAGAGATTGCTGCGGCAGATGATTCTACGACGATGACCCCGGCTGAAAGAGCCGCTCAACAGTCACAAAATTCGATGAGCAATAAAAATAACACGATGAGCCCTGCCATGCAGACGCAACAGGATAGCAGCCAATTTCCCTCAGACGATCATGAAGAGACCTATAACAGTCTTAGTGAAAAGAATCAAAAAGCTTACGATGCTCTTGATGGCCAGGAACAAGATCAAGTAGTCGAAACCTATAAAAAAGGTGGAAACTGCCAAAAAACCCTTTCGGAGATCTTAAAGAAAGACCAGAAGCAATATGATAAAAGCCAAAAGAATGGGACAGGAGCAACGAGTTCCGCAACAACGAGTTCGACTTCAAGTAGACCCAGTAAAGATATGAGTAATACACCTGCTGCAAATGCAATGAAAAAACAGTCTGAATCAAAGGACGATAATGACGATGAAAATGTTTTCAACGATTCGTAAAAGGAATCTAGCTCTCCTTTTTTTCTTTCCTCTTTTCTTAGGAGCAGGAACTTTGCACTTGAGCGGACCACCTACTGAATTTGGGCTGTCGATGCTTGAAGGGGCTTTTGTCTTGGCTGATGAGACGGAGCCTAATGAAGTGGCGCAACTTTCTGGAGAAGAACAGACTGTTTATAGACAGCTTGGGCCGATCTATCAAAAAATCTTTCTCTATGCCTTGACTTCTGACATGCGCCATCGTGTCGTCATTTATGTTTGTCGGGGTTTAAACCCTTTTGAAGCCGTAAATGTCATTCTACGGGCTGAACAGCGAAAGTATGAATCGGGTAAAGCTAAACGCAATTTCACCCCTTCTGAAAGAGCCGCCATGCAAAATAGAAGGCCCGCTCCTGACATCACTGGGTAATTAACATTGGGTAGGAAAAGAAGAAGAAGTGGACGATATTGGCAATTAAGTGGGTCAAGATCGCCGCTTCAATCCGAGAAGTGAGCTGATAAATCGAGCCGTAAAGAACCCCTGCTGTAAATGCCATGATGAAAAAGGCAGGAGAGGGGATCATCAATAAGTGCATGAAGGCATAAAGAAGCGCACTGAGTAAAACCGCAAGAATCCCTGCTGCGGAGTTGTTCAAGCCCATTGTAATCTCTTTCTGAATAAATCCCCGAAACAAAGCCTCTTCAGGAATAACCACGAAGAAAATTTGTCGCAAAAGCCAGAGAAGAGAAATGGCGGGTAATTTTGGATCATAGGCAACCATATTCAGAGAAAAAGCAAGACCTAACATCACTAAACAAGAAAAAATTGACCAGGGGAGAGCCTTTAAAAGGAGCAATCCCCATTCACGAGAGGTTTGAGCCAGAGGAACGGCAAATGCCAGGATAAAAAGAGCTGCAGTTGCTTTATCATAATTTAGGTAGATGTTCATTGGAAGAGATGCCTTGCTAGCAGACCACTGATGAGCAAATTCGATGTTTTTGAACCCCGGGACAAAGTGGGTGAAAAAAGCAAGGGCCAACGAAGTAGTAAAGATCCCAATTAACATACGAATGAAACTGGGAACCTCTTGGGTCAATGCGAGAAGTGAAAGGAGAAAGATGCCCAAAGAAACTAAGGCTCTTAATGAGGCGATGTCTCCGTAATAAGCGCAGAGGAAAGAGAGAATAAATAAAGTAGCCCAAATCCAAATCTTGCGGTTGCACCAAAGAGAAGCAAGAGCTAACATGATGAGCAGATAAGCGAGCGAGCCAATCGGATGTTTCAATACAACGGCAAATCCTAACATATATCGGTAATATACAATAATGATTAGAAAAAACGAAGGGGAAATGGTTTGGTTTGAGTTTGAGATCTTGCAGGGCCACCCGCTTGTTCATGGGGTATTCACCCGTAGAGGGGGCGTTTCAGAGCCGCCTTTTAATTCGCTTAATCTAGCCGACAACTTGGGCGATGACCCCGATGCCGTAATCGAAAATAAACGACGGATTGCAAAGGCTCTCGATATCAACTTGCCGATTTTTTTGAATCAGGTTCACTCGGATAGGGTCCATGAAATCGTACTTAGTGATCAAGTGCTCGAAGCCGACGGGATGGTCACTTGTCAAAAAGATATCCCTATTGCTATTCGGCATGCCGACTGTCAAGCAGCTATTTTTTACGACCCTGTTCATCATGCGGTTGCTAATGTCCATGCAGGGTGGCGAGGAAATGTACAAAATATCTATGCAAAAACGGTAGAAAAGATGATTCGCCTTTTCGGCACTGATCCAGAAGAACTCATTGTCTGTATCTCTCCGAGCCTTGGTCCCAAGCATGCCGAATTTGTCAATTACGAGAACGAACTTCCTCGAGACTTTTGGATTCATAAGAATGAGAAGCACCAATTTAATCTTTGGAGCATTGCCAAAGATCAGCTAACAGCCATGAAAATTCCTGATTCACAGATTGAAATTGCCTCTTTCTGCACATTTGAGAACAAAGACGATTTTTTCTCTTACCGCAGATCAAAACTTACAGGACGAAACGCAACCATCGTCTGCCTGGATTAGAGCCTAAAAGGCTCTAATCATTCTTTATCGTATTTAAGGCGTTGCATAAGCCAGGGTTTTTCAAAGACAACTCTGGACCCCTTAG
Source organism: uncultured bacterium (assembly GCA_964477345.1). Lineage (GTDB taxonomy): Bacteria > Chlamydiota > Chlamydiia > Chlamydiales > 2-12-FULL-49-11 > JAJZEO01. The sequence goes on along the minus strand of CAYZDL010000005.1, from coordinate 60,792 downwards.
AATTCTCAAGAGACGAGTCTTTTAGTTGGCCTTCGTCGCCTTCCGTATTAGTTACCTTAAAGGCTCTAGGATTTCCGTCACTAGCTGTTTCCTCTATGATTGATTTAAAAGGTAAGACCAATCAAATGATTTTTTTGATCAGGGCGAATACGGATGTGAAATCACCTGACAATAGAAATTCAGTAAATTGATATTTTTCTTTTAATTGTGACCACGCTTCCCGGTTTCTCGCAAGACGAATTTGATCATATTGAGAAAGAAGTTTGGTTAGACCCTCCTTAGCACGGTCACGAATAGGTGAGGGAAGTTCGTCGATATAGTCATGAATTTCCGACAATAGGCAAACAATATTTTCGACATCGTCATTATCTTTTATTTCTAGATTTTGCTCTAGATGGTCGATCACGATTAGAAGTAGAGCCATCATTACAACAGGTGAATCTGAGGTTTTGTTAAGAAGACAGGCTCCAATTTGAACTTTTTCAACGTCACTGACCGCAGGCTTATCTAAGAAGATTCTTGCGGTGAAGGAAGACGCTTCTTCGACAATGGCTTTAAAGTGTGGATTGGCAAGGAGCTTAGTAAAGCCTAAACGGGCTTCTTCGTCATCTTGAAAAATATCAGGATCGCAGTTAGAGAGGAGGAAAAGAAGGCAACTTTGTAAAAGAGGAGGTTTTTCATGGCTCAGGGCATCACTGACGATGGTTCTTATTTCCCCCCAATAAACGTCATCTGTGAGAATTTGAGAATCTTGTTCTTTGAGATTGTAATGGCTCAATAGGGCACCGGGAAGAAGATTTAAACCCTCGATAGAGGGTAGATCAGACTCTAATTTGGCAACAATATCGAAAAGGTCTTTGAGCTCATACTTTATCAATTCACCATAGAAAGGGTCAGGGAGGTTTGGAGCTATTGATACCTCGTTTCTTAGAAGCCAATAGGTGTCAATAAGACTTTCTTTCATCGCATCATCATCAAGTAAAGGGGTACCCTCAACCCAAATTCGGACCAATTGAATCACTCCAATAATCTGTTTCAGAGGGTAGCAAATGATTGGATTTTCTGTATCTACGTCTAGTTTTTGTAGTTGATTCATGTTGTAAGCCACTCTGCATCTTAACAGGGCACAATTTGCTTGAGATTGGATATAAGCGGCGTATGAGGTAATGTTTCTACGTTTGATAAAGTCCCATATAATATTGAAAGGTGAATCTACAGGCATTCCCAAAAGATAAGTGTGATCAGGCTCAACATCTATAGCGACATTAAAAAAAGCGTCAAGCATCAACTTGTTTGTGGTTCCCTTAAGTGCTCGTAGAAGGGCAGCAAAATAGCCGACTCCATCCCCATTAAACTCGATTGATTCAAGCTCAGCTTCTGCTGCTTCTTCTGAACTAATTGAGCCGAAAGGATCCTTTGATTCAAGCTCAGCCATTGCTGCTGTTTCTGAATTAATTGAGTCGAAAGGATTCCCCAACAATGTCTCGTTACCATCACCTTCGATGGGTTTTTGTGATGGGGATCCCTCTACAAAAAGAGATGGGGTTGAGGTGTCAATTGGAGGTTGTGCCATCATACCGGTAGAAGCGCTCAAGATCCGGCTCACTAGACTCTGTTTGTTTTGATTGGTGAACGTATGGGCGCCAGGGAAAATTCTTTGTAGAAGACTTGGGGGTAAATGAGAAACATCCATAACAGCCTTTGGAAAAAATTAAGTTCGTATTAAGTTATCAAGGTTTTGAATTTATCTCAATGTAAAGACTTTAAATCAGCTCAAAGCTTCTTCGTTGGGTGTCTCGAAACCAGTTGGTGTTCTATCTGACTCCTCACTTTGGGCATCCTCATCTACTTCTGATGAAGGGCCGAGCTCCTGGTTAAGGAGGGCCGCCGCTGATGCATGGAGCGCTTGACGTAAGTCCTTGTTTGCAAAGGCGATATGGGAATTCTCAGGATCATAAAGATACAATTTTATAAGATCCGAAAACTCCTCATCTAACACACTCTCCTGAGTTGCGGTTACTAATGCGACTGTGTCACCATTTTCATCGGTTATCGGACGAAAACAAGATCGTACAGAAACATGCGTGAGAAGAGAGTGGACAGTGTCGTCACTAAGCAATTTGAGCTGATGAGTGAAATCAGAGGCTTCTGAAGTTGCCTCAAGAGCCGCTTGCTCCTTGATCGATGTAAGAGGCAAGATCGAGCAATTAAAAAGAGAGAGGACCGTGAATGTAACGGCGAAATCACTTTTTGATAGGCAATCAGTAAAGTGATATTTGTCTTTTAATTGTGACCATACGCCACCATTTCTTGCTTCTTGAATTTGATCATATCGAGAAAAAAGCCCTGCTAGAGCCTTAGTAGCGCGGTTGCGAACCACTAAAGGGAGCTGTTCGATAAATGGATAAATCTCGGTCATGAGGAAAAGAACATTTTCGATCTCCTTATCATCTCCGAAGCCAGAATTTTTTTCCAAAAGGTCAATCATGAGGAGAAGAAGAGCCGTGGTGACAACAGGAGAGCTTGAATGCTTTGCAATAAGAAGCTTGCCCACTTTAAATGTATCTAGAGTTTCGGTGGTTTTTTTGTTTAAGAATATTCTTGTGGTTAGCCCAGCTAATGGATCCGAAAGGTCTTTGAAAAGGACAGGGTTAAAAGTATTTCCAAGATTAAAGCCATTCAAATTTTCCTCATCTAAATAACTAAGATCACAGTTAAAAAGGAGAAAAAGTAAGCAAGTTCGTAAAAGAGAAGACTTTTTACTTTCAGAAGCCTCAGATAGGATACGTTTCATCTCATTCCAATACGATAAATCTAAGACAAGTTCAGGAAACTCCTGTCCCCTGTTATAGCTCGTAAATAAGCGGGTGGGAAGAGTCTCTACGCACTTACTAGTTGGTTGGTCGCTAGATACTTCGGCAACAATAATGAAAAGATCATCGAGCCCACGTTCCATCAACTTAGTATAGAAAGCATCGTAAGTTTCTTTATCCTGACCCTGAGGTAGTTTTTTCTTTAAAGATTTAGTGTCTTTACAAATCCAATAGATGGCAATAAGAGACTCTTTTAATACGTCGGGCTCAGGTAATTCGATGCCATGAACCCAAGTTCTAACCAATTTTATCGCGGCAATGATTTGTTCAAATCGAGTCTCTTTTATTCGATCTTTTAGTTTGATTTTACTTTGGAGTTTATTCATGTTAAGGGCCTCTCTGCATCTTAATAGTGCAGAAACGGCTTGAGATCCGATAAAAGCGGCGACGGAGCTAGGCTCTTTGGCATTGATGAACGCCGATATGCTATCAAAATGTGTGCCTTTAGGTATTCCGGGAAGATCTTGGTGCTCTCGAGTGAGACTTCCAACTTCATTTGAAAAAGCCTCAAGCATCCATCTGTTGGTTGTTCCGTTAAGTAATCGGAGTAGGCTAGCAAAAAAGAGAACTGCATCACGATCAAACACGATAGCTTTAACTAGGGCGGTTGCCTTTTCTGTTGAATCGACAGAAGCATGAGGGTCAGCAGATTTTATCTCCTCACGGCTAACAGATGACTCTTTAGAGATTGGTTTAGGTTCAGTGAGGGGCGGTGCCACGGCGACAGTTGGAAGTTGAGGCCTCATAGCAAAGGAAGCGGTCAAGATCCGACTGATTAGGGTTTGTTTGTTTTGATTAGTGAATGTATGGTCACCAGGAAAAATTCTTTGTAGAAGACTGGGGGGTAAGCCAGAAATATCCATAACATTCTCCAAGATAAGTTAAGTTCGTATTAAGGTATCAAGGGCTGTAATTTATCGCAATATCAAGTGTCTAAAAAGGTTATAAATAAATGTTTTTCTATTTACCATTTTATAGCATCGAATATCTTGAATAATGTGGGAAAATTAAGTTCTTTAAGATTCTTGTCAAAGTCATACTTCGTTTTTATTAGTGCCCAAGATTGAGGATTTTCCTTTTGTTGAAAGGCGTCATACCGAGAAAAAAGCGCAGTTAGAGTTTTATTCATACGGTCATCAACTTGTTCAGGAAGTTTGTCAAAATAAGGACAAATTGTATTCAAGAGAAAAAGAACATCCACAACCTCCTGAGGATCTTCGATTGTTGAACTTTTTTCCAAGTGTTCGACTACGAGTAGAAGAAGAGCCATGAACACAACGGGGGATTTTGGATAATGATCAACAAGAAGCTGACCCACGGTAGTTAAGTCGCTCTCTTCAAATTCATCTTTCCCTAAGTAGATTCTTGTGGTGAGGGAGCATAATTCCTTGTAACGTTCTGGGAAGGGGTGTCTCGTATTGATCCCCGATAAGACAAAAAGAAGGCAAATTTGCAAAAGGGGAGACTTTTGAAGCGTAGTTGTATCAGCCAATATACGTGCCGCCTTATTCAAGTAGTGCGCAGCTAATTCAAGCTCGCTAAACCCGCTTCCTACATTGTAATAGGTAAACGAAGAACCGGGAAGATCTAATGCTGGATTGGCAGGTGGGTTATCCAATTTTAATCTTGAAACAAAATCAAAAAAAGTTTGGGTTGATTTCTTTATTAATACAGCACTAAAGCTCTTAAAATCAGATTTTCGTGGGAGTTTTTGGCTAATTTTTGGATCACTCCGTATAAGCCAATAAACGGCAATAAGAGCTTCTTTTATTTCGTTGTGGGGCATGTCAGAGATAGAGGTCATCAAAGTCATGGCCTGTTTAATCGACGCAAAGATGAGGGTGTTATCGAGCTGTGGTCGCTCCTGGGCTTTTTGATGCTTTTTTTGGAGTTCGTCCATTTTTAGAGCAATTTGGCATCTCAATAGAATAGAAAGGACTTGAGATCCGATAAAATCAACGCACGATTTACGATCTTCAGGGTTGACGAAAGCCGATAGACTATCAAAGACCTCATCTTTAGGCATTCCAGGAAGATTTCTTTGTTCCCACTTTAATGGCTTAATGAGTTCTGAAAAAACTTCAAGTACGAATTCGTTGTTCGTTTTGTTACTAATTCTAACTAGATTATAAAAAACATCAAGAGGGTTTTGACTAAAATCGACATCTTGGAATAGCTCCGATGCAGCAGGCTTTGAAAGGATTTCTGCATAACGGTCCTCGTCCTTAGCTTCATCTACTCTAGCAGAAGCTGCGCTGGGTGGTTTATCTGCCGTAAGAGGTGGGGCTATGGTGATCATCGGAAGTTGTGGTCTCATAGCAGAGGAAGCTCTCAAGATCCTGCTGATTAGAGATTCTTTGTTTTGATTAGTGAATGTATGGTCGCCAGGAAAAATCCTTTGTAGAAGACTTGGGGGTAAGCCAGAAACATCCATAATAACCTCCGAAAAAAGCAAATGTCCCATTAAGATATCAAGGGCTACGATTTATCACAACGGCAAGTATATAAAAATGTTATAAACGAACGGCCGCATTAAATGCTTTGAATGCATCTTTGAATTTTTTCGACGATAAACTCTCATCAAATTTAATTCTCTTTTTTAGTCGGTTCCATTGGGTTCCATTTTCTTTTGTTTGGGTTTGATCATAGTGAGAAAAAAGCTGAGTTAAACATTCATTTACACGGCCTTGAACAAGAGACGGAAGCTTTCTGATTGATCGATAAATCTTGCTCAGTAGGAAAAGAATATTCCTAACCTCCTGAGGATCTTCGATTGTTGGACTTTTTTCCAAGTGTTCGACTACGAGTAGAAGAAGAGCCATAGTCATAACAGGGGAATTTGGATAAAAATCAACAAGAACCTGTCCCACTCTAATTAAATCATTCGGTTCAAATGTGGCTTTACCTAGATAGACTGTTGTATTGAGGGCATATAAGGATGCCAATAATTCTGGGAAGGGGAAAACCTTTAGGAGGTCTTCTTGAACAGTTTCTGTAAGATAATCAGGATCAGATTTATATAGGACGTAAAGAAGGCAGCTTTTTAAAAGATGAGACCTTTTATTTGTTTGGGCATCTTGGAAGATAGCCTTTATTTCACGGCAATCTGGCGAAGTTAAGTCAAGTTCAGGAAGCTCTTCTCCCATGTTGTAGTAGGTAAAAAGTGGGGCGGGAAGTTTGTTCACGCAATCGATAGTAGGTCCGCCAGATAGTAGTTCACGAACAATAGCGAAAAGAGCTTTGAGTTCACGCCCCATCAACTCATTATAAAAAAGTTTAGGATTGGCTTTATTTTCAGGAAGTTTTGAGGCTAATAATGATTTTTTTCGCATACGCCAGTAAAGGCTAATTAAGGCCTTTTTTATCACGTCGGGTTTGAATAAAGTGATGTCCCTAGTCCAAGTCTCGACAAGGTTAATCACGGCAATAACTTGTTTGTAAGGAGTAGATGGTATTCGATTCTTCGCCTCTAAGTCTACTTGGACTTCATTCATGTTAAGGGCTACTATGCATCTCAGTAAAGAACAAGCAGCTTGAGATTCGATGTAAGCTGAGCAAGATTTAGGATTTTTAAAATCGACAAACGATCTTATGCTATCAAAAACCGAATTTCGAGGCATTCCTGGAAGGTTTGTATGTTTTCGGCTGATCATCTTGGCTCGTATTGAAAATGCGTTACGTATCAGTGGGCGGCCTGATAGTTCATCTGATAGTTCATCTAATATTCGAAGTAATTTAGCGAAAAAACCTGCTGCATCATGGTTACATTCCACGTCCTTAAACCACGCCCATGCAGCTTTTCTCAAAGCAAGAGTCTCGTCTGATATTTGTGTATCTTGCGAAAGAGTTGCAGTTGAGGTGTTAATGGAAAGAGTTACGTTTGCAGAATCAATTACAGGTTGAGGCATCATAGCAGAGGAAACTCTCAAGATCCGGCTCACTAGACTCTGTTTGTTTTGATTGGTGAATGTATGGTCACCAGGAAAAATTCTTTGTAGAAGACTTGGGGGTAAGCCAGAAACGTCCATAATAACCTCCGAAATAATTAAATTCCCCATTAAGATACATTAATCTTTGATTTATCTCAATTTCAAGTATCTAAAAAGACTATAAATAAATGATTACTATTTTAATTCAGAGAATTTTGAAGTTACGTTATCATTCGATTGTAAACATTAAATGCATTGAATGATGAAGGGAGGCTTTTATCAAATTGATGTGTTGTTTTTAATCGTGACCAGGCGTCATTACAATTGTGAATTCCAGAAATGGGGTAAAAGATAGTTTCCAGTTGATCAGCCCTAAAAAAGGAAGAAATCATTGAAGCGGGATCGATTTTTTTGTAACCGTTGAATCGGCTTTTAACTAGTCAAAAATCTAGTTTTTAGGTTGTTTGGGTATATGCTTCAGGGATTGAAAATCATAAAGCCTAAGTCTCATCCAGATAGCCGCGGATTTTTAGCAGAGATCTATCATGAAAGGAGATATCAAGAGCTCGGCATTTCATGCCATTTCGTACAAGAAAACCATTCGTATTCTAAAGAGAGAGTAATCAGAGGGATGCATTTTCAAAAAGGGCAAGCGAAATTGATCACTTGCGTCAGAGGTGAGATCTTGGACGTAGCCGTTGACATCAGACCCGATTCTCCAACGTTTGGGCGGTATGAAGCAGTGGTTCTTTCAGGAGATAATCACCATCAGTTCTTCATTCCAGATGGATTTGCCCATGGATTTTGCGTTATTTCCCCTGAAGCCCACGTGATTTATAAACTCTCGTTGCCCTATAATCCTGAAAAAGAAGGAGGATTTCGGTATGACGATCCCCAAGTGGGTATCAAGTGGCCGATTCTTGATCCAATTCTTTCAAAGAGAGATTGTGATGCGCCATTACTGAAGGATCTGAATTTATGAAAGAAGCGGTTTGGGTGGTCGGTTGTGCGGGGTTGGTGGGCAAGGAAATGGTCAAATTCGTTCAAGAAAAAGGGATTTCTTGTATTGGCTCGACAAGTGAACAGGTAGATGTGACAGATATTGAATCGATTAGATCTTTTTGTAAAAAACATCGCCCTACCCATATCATCAATTGTAGTGCCCATGTTCATGTAGATCAGGCCGAAAAAGAAGAGAGGGAGCTTGCTTTTGCTGTCAATGTGACAGGGGTCGAAAACTTGGCTGAAATTGCGAAGGAGCAGGGGGTTCATCTTATTCATATAGGAACCGACTATGTTTTTGATGGAGAAAAAGATAGCCAATATAGTGAAACAGACGAGGTCAATCCGATAAACATCTACGGGCTGACGAAGCTACAAGGGGAGCAAAGAATGTTAGAGATCTACCCTTCAGCTGTTTGTGTTCGTACGGCCTCTCTCTATGGCAAAGAAAAACCAGGATTAGTGACTTACATGATCAAAGCTCTTGAAACTCAAGATGAGGTTTTGGCTATTGTCGATCAGGTTAGTACGCCAACCTATGTAACTTGTCTAGTGAGAGCGATTTGGGATATCAGAAATGAAAAAGGGATTTTTCACTTTGTCAATAAAGGGCACGCCAGTAGGTTGGATCTTGCAAGGGAACTGATGAAACATGCTGAGACAGCCGGCAAGAAGATTAAGTGTACTAGATTGATAGGGGTGAAAGATCGAGATTCGGGAAGAGCGGCAAAACGTCCCCACCGGTCGGTCTTGTCGACCAAAAAAATCGAGCCTTATCTATCTCAGCCGATTCTTTCATGGCAAGCAGCTCTAAGTCAATATCTAAAAGAGATAGGATGGGACAAAAGGGGAATTTCCTAGTCACGGGCGGTGCCGGCTTTATGGGGTCGGACTTCATTTGCTATCTTCTTCTTGAAAAGCCCGATTTTGAAGGTTATATCGTCAATCTTGACCTCTTGACATATGCGGCTAATTTAGATAATCTGGTCCCTATAGCAAATCACCCCAGATATACCTTTGTCAAAGGGGATATCTGTGATGCGAAGGTGATTGAAAAAATCATTCAGAAGTATGAGATCACGACAATTGTCCACTTTGCAGCAGAAACCCACGTTGATCGAAGCATTGATGAGCCCAAAACCTTCATTGAGACGAACATTGGAGGGACTCATAACCTTCTTGAGGCTGTCAGAAGGCATCCGCACATCTACATGCACTACATTTCGACTGATGAAGTTTATGGCGATCTACCGACGCTTGAGGGAATTTTTACTGAAGAATCTAGTTACAAGCCAAGTTCTCCTTATGCGGCATCTAAGGCGGCAGCTGACCTCCTGGTCATGTCGTATCGGCGCACTTTTGGGCTTAAACTCACGATTTCCCACGCTGGCAACAACTATGGGCCTCGTCAACACGAAGAAAAACTTATCCCACGCATGGTGGCAAGGTGCCTCAATGGAGATGCCCTTACCATTTATGGAAGTGGTGAGAATGTACGCGATTGGCTCTTTGTCCGAGACCATTCAGAAGCGATTTATCGAATTGTTACAGAGGGGAAAAAGGGGGAAGTTTACAATGTGGGTGGGAACAATGAACAAACGAACCTTACGGTGATTGATCGAGTGATTGAAACAGTGGCTGAAATTTGTGGCAATGATCCTTCTCAGTACAAAGCGCAAATAGCCTTTGTTGCTGATCGGCCTGGGCATGATTTCCGTTATGCCATGGACATTACAAAGATCAAAAATGAGCTTGGATGGCAGCCACAGACTACCTTTCACGAAGGTTTAAGAAAAACGATTCAAAGGATGATTGATGGGCGATAAAAAAATCATCACCTGCGTGATACCAGCAAGATTAAAATCTACCCGTTTGCCAAGAAAAATACTCGCTGACCTAGAGGGAAAATCGCTTCTTGAGCGAGTTTGGGACAGGGCGAAAGAGAGTAGAAGATTCGACCGAGTGATTTTTGCGATCGATAGTGAAGAGGCAAGAGAAACGATCGAGCTTTTTAATGGCGACTATGTGATGACCGATCCTAACTGCCCTACGGGGACACATAGGCTTATTCAATTGGTGAAAATTAGTGGCATTGTTTCCGATATTTGGGTCAATTGGCAAGTCGATGAACCCTTTATTTCAGATCAAATGCTCGATGACCTCCTCCAAGGAATCGATAAAACAAGCAATGTCGGGATTTGGACCTTGAGAAAATCACTGGGTCCAAATGAGATCGACAATCCCAATGTGACCAAAGTGATTACGGACGCAACAGGAAAGGCGATTTATTTCTCACGCCTCCCGATTCCTTACTACCGCGATGGACGCAAAGATGAGGAAGAAATCGCCCATAAGCATGTCGGAATATACGCTTACTCAGATGCCGTTTTAAAAAAGATCGCAACCCTTCCAGAAAGCAGACTAGCTTCTGCGGAAATGTTAGAACAGCTTGCTTACTTAGAACACTCCCTTCCTATTCAAATCTACACAACCCAATGTGAAACCATAGGGATTGACACGCACGAAGACCTTGAGCGAGCCATAATGAAATATAGGATACTCCTGAATATTTAGTGATTAAAATTTTCTAATTTAATTCTCAAGAAAGATCTCAGCCTAATTTCACTGTTACTAAAAATCAGTACAACACGAATAAGAATTGACAAAATCTTAATGTAAAAAGTGGTGCCAGATCGTTCTGGCACCACTCCATTCTACTGGTTGAAATAGTTTATATGAACCTCTACTTCATCGACTCTATTTTTTAGATAGCTCTTAAGATTTTTAGCTTTCTCATTATTTGCCTCAGCAGTGATCAAGTGAGAAATGATACTGTTTGCGAATGCCTTAAAGATCGGATGAGAGAAGAAGCTTGGCAACCAAGAGATTTGAGTTTGGTCGATGATAGCATCGATAACCTGTGTCATAACCTTGCCTCGATCTTGCCATGACAAATCGGTTAATTGAGATCCGAAAGAAAAAGCGACTTTGAGGGCAAAACTCAAATCAGACCATTGGAAACCGTCAGAAAATTTAGAGACGATCAGTGAGGCCACGCTCTCATAATCCTTCGTATCTATAAACACTGGGTCGATACTGAAGTCTATTTCTGCCAAAAAGTCATTGCTTACAAAGACGTCGACGAACTCCGCGACCATAGCTTTAAAAATTGGGTCAACGATATTGTCAGGCAACCAAGGGGTGTCTGTGTGATCGATGACATAATCTAAGGTATCGACCAGTGCTTTTCTTTTAGCATCGGGGGGCAGGCTAGAGAAAGTATTAATCACATTCGCAGCCATTTCCATGATGATGGGAACGTGTTGCCAATCCAACTTCCCATCGATTGCTTGAACGATTTGCTCCGCGTCATTGATAATTATTTCCTCCGCGGACTGTGTTGGAGTCACTGGCGCGGGCGGGGTTACGGGTGCTGGTACTGGGGGATTGACATCGGCTGGTGCGGGGTGATTTACGAGTGTTGGTTTCGGATTGTTGGTCTTTTCGGCTTTACGAAAAGTCGGAGTTGCCACGTGGGGTCTTTGGTCAATTTTTTGTTGAGGGGCGAGTTGTGCAGATTTGGTGTTTGCAGATAGACCGGAAGCGCCACAAATGGCCGCTGCCAAAAATGCCGGCAAAGCATGCGTTTTCCATACGGTCATTTTTATTTGTTTTTTCATCAAAAAAAACCTCCTAGTGAGTAGTGAATTGTTTTTTAAAATTCATTAGTTACAATAAAGATTACTATATTTCTTTGCACAAGATTTTTACAAATTCTTAAAAATATCTTTGTATAGCAGGAGAGATGAAAAAACCAATTTTTGAATCACGAGTGGTCTATAGGTTCTTGGGTTGACAATCGTTCAGAGGCAGGGTATCATTGCTGTTTAAATAAATTAGGTAAATCGATGTTTGATAGTTCTTCCAAGCAGTATAAGTGGGGCTTCATCACAGAGATCGAGTCCGAGGTCTTTGAAAAAGGGTTGAACGAGGATGTCATTCGAGCTATTTCAAAGAAGAAAGATGAGCCTGATTTCATGCTTCAGTTTCGATTGAAGGCCTATGAGAAATTCAAAAAGATGGAAGAGCCGACGTGGGCCAACATTCATTATCCTAAAATTGATTTTGATGATATTCGTTATTACAGCGAGCCGAAGAACAAACCGCAGCTAAATTCTCTTGATGAAGTTGATCCGAAGTTATTGGAGACTTTTGAAAGATTAGGAGTACCGCTCGATGAACAAAAACGGCTCTCGAATGTCGCGATCGATATTGTCTTCGATTCTGTTTCAATATCAACGGCCTTTCACGAAAAATTAGATCAAGCAGGGGTGATTCTTTGCCCCATGGGTGAAGCTATCAGAAAATACCCGGAATTGATTCAAAAGTATTTGGGGACGATCGTTCCTTCAGGGGATAATTTTTATGCGGCTCTTAATTCAGCAGTCTTTTCAGATGGATCATTTGTCTACGTGCCGAAAGGAGTTCATTGTCCGGTAGAACTGTCGACCTATTTTCGAATCAATGAACGAGAGACAGGACAGTTTGAAAGGACCTTGATCATTGCTGAGGAAGGATCGTACGTTAGCTATCTCGAAGGGTGCACCGCCCCTGCCTATGATACCAATCAATTGCATGCGGCAGTCGTTGAATTGATTGCTCATGAAGGGGCTGAGATCAAATATTCGACAGTACAAAATTGGTATTCAGGAGATCCTAAAACCGGTAAGGGTGGCATTTACAATTTTGTAACAAAGCGTGGAAAATGTGCGGGTCGTCGTTCTAAGATTTGTTGGACCCAGGTAGAGGCGGGTGCTGCGATTACTTGGAAGTATCCTAGCTGTATCTTAGAAGGGGATGATTCGGTGGGTGAGTTTTATTCTGTAGCTCTTACTAATGGGATGATGCAGGCCGATACAGGGACTAAGATGATTCACAAAGGAAAGAGAACCAAATCGACGATCATCTCTAAAGGGATATCGGCTGACCAATCTCACAATTCTTATCGGGGTTTGGTCTATATGTCGGGAGGGGCAGAGGGTGCTAGAAATTACACTCAGTGCGATTCGATGCTCGTAGGAAATCGGTGCAGTGCCAACACATTCCCCTACATCGATGTTCATAATGAAACTTCGAGCGTTGAACACGAAGCGTCGACATCAAAGATGAATGAAGAGCAGCTTTTTTACTTACAATCACGGGGCATTAGTCGTGAAGATGCGATCAATCTTATCGTCAATGGATTTTGCAAAGAGGTGATTTCTAAAATGCCTTTGGAGTTCGCTGTAGAGGCAGAAAAATTATTAACATTAAAGCTGGAAAGTTCAGTAGGCTAATCTGATGCTAAAAATAGAAGAAATAGAATGTAAGGTCGAAGAAACCCCTATTTTAAAGGGCTTTTCGATAATAGTAAAACCTGGGGAAGTTCATGCCATCATGGGTCCCAACGGGGCGGGGAAATCGACCTTGGCCAAGGTGATTGCAGGGCACCCTTTTTACGAAGTCACTTCGGGGAAGATCCTGTTTGAAGGAGAAGAGATCTTGGAATTGGATGCCGAAGAGAGGGCAAGGCGGGGGATCTTTATCAGTTTTCAGTACCCTTTAGAGATCGATGGGATTACCAACCTTGAATTTTTACGACATGCCTACAATGCAGTCAAAAAAGAGAGCCTCTCATCGGATGGTTTTAGAGAAAAAATTGCTCCGATTTTAATTGAAATGAAAATCAAAGAAGCTTTTCTCGATCGAGATTTGAATAGTGGCTTTTCTGGGGGAGAGAAGAAGCGCAACGAGATTTTACAAATGGCTGTCCTCTCCCCAAAATGTGCTATACTCGATGAAACCGATTCGGGCCTCGACATTGATGCTCTAAAAACGGTAGCAGAAGGGGTCAATCGCTTTAGAAGGAGCGACCGCTCATTAGTGCTCATTACCCATTATCAAAGACTCCTTGACTACATCAAACCTGACTTTGTTCACGTGATGGTCGATGGAAAAATCGTCCAGACAGGTGGGGCTGAACTGGCGATGCAACTGGAAGAGAAAGGGTATGAACGCATTTAAAGAGATGTTAGAAAAGAGAGTGCTCGACGATGAAGAGAGTCGCCGTCTCTGGAGAGGCGCTTGGCAGATCGGTTTACCCACGACAGATTCGGAGAGCTTTAAAAAACACGACCTTGAACGGGTGGTTCGATTTGGAGAAGGGGCTGAAGCTGGTAGAATGAGTCTGAGAGGAGAAGTTCCTGGGGGGGTGACCCTTTTACCTCTTTCTGAAGCAAGAATGGTGTACGGCTTTTTCTTTCATAATCTTGCGTTAAGAAAAAGGAAGCAAGAGAAGTCGAAGGACTTCTTTCCTATGCTTATCGAGGCCTGTTGCAATGAAGGGTGGTTTATAAGTGCAGCAAAAGAGAGTGACGGGATCCTTTGGTTGGATGATCTAGCTTTAGCCGGACAAGCTGTTGAAATGAGAAGGGTGGTCGCCTATGTGGCAAAAGGGGCGAGTCTCGATATAGTCATCGACCGAAAAGTGATCAATCATGCGAATGAACAGACATTGATCGATCTTTTGATTGAAGAGGGAGGCAGATGCCGCATGATAGAGCTCGACTTGAGCGGCGATAAAACAGCCTGTAGCCTCTCTCATGTACGGGCGCAGGTCAAAAAAAATGCAACTTTTTCCCACTTTTCGGCAAATCGCGGAGGTCAGTGCGCACGCCTTGATTTGTTTATCGAACTTTTGGGAGAGGATAGCAAGGTCGATCTCCAGGGGATTTGGTCCCTAGAGGAAAAGAAAACCTCTCATACAGAGATTGAGATTGTCCACAAAGCCCCCAATACGAGATCCAATCAACACTTCAAAGGGGTATTAAGAGATAAGAGCCGATCGACATTCGTAGGAAAGATCTTCGTTGAACCAGGGGCTCAGAAAACTGAGGCCTACCAATTGAACAACAATCTGATCTTAGATCGTGGTGCAAATGCTTTTTCAAAACCCAATCTTGAAATTTTTACCGATGATGTTAAAGCCTCTCATGGAGCAACCGTAACTCAGCTTTCAGACGAAGAGCTGTTTTACTTACGCACTCGCGGTATCGGGCAGAACCAAGCAAAAGAGCTACTGAGAAAAGGATTTACAGCTCCTATCATCGAACGGTTTTTCTCCAGTGAAGTAAGGGAGCGACTTAGTGCGATTTAATCTCGAAAAACTCAGAGAACAATTTCCTATGTTGAAACAAACGATGAATGGCAACCCCCTCATCTATCTTGACAATGCCGCCACTACGTTTAAACCCAGATGTGTGATCGATACCATAACTAGATTCTATGAAAGTGAGTATTCAACTATCCACCGATCGATTTATGAATTTTCTGCTGTTGCCAGCGAAAGATATTCGGGGGTGAGAAGAAAGATTGCTGATTTTCTCCATTTGAAGGATGAACAAGAACTGATCTTTACACGGGGCGCGACCGAGAGTCTTAATATTGTGGCTCAGTGTTATGGAAGGTCATTTCTTCATGAAGGTGACGAAATAGTCATCAGTGAGATGGAGCATCACGCGAACATTGTTCCTTGGCAAATGGTTGCTGAAGAGAAGGGGTGCATCATTAAAGTGATTCCGATGGATGACGAGGGGAACCTCTCTCTTGAGGCTCTCAAAAAAATCCTCTCCCCACGTACTAAAATCGTGTCTGTATGTCACGCATCAAATTCTGTAGGAACGATCAATCCGATTCAGCAAATTACCAAAATGGCACACGACGTCGGTGCTATCTGTGTCGTTGATGGAGCGCAAGCAGCCCCCCATATTACGGTAGATCTGCAAGAACTGGGGTGTGATTTTTACGCATTTTCAGGACACAAGATCTTTGGTCCCACAGGGATTGGTATTTTATATGGAAAAAAGCCTCTATTAGAGGCAATGCGCCCCTATCACGGGGGGGGTGATATGGTTAGAGAGGTCACTTTTGCTAAGACCACCTATCAAGATCCTCCCATGAAATTTGAGGCAGGTACTCCCATGATAGCTCAAGTCTTGGGCCTCGGAGCTGCAATAGATTTTTTCACCTCGCTCGATAGGCCTGCCATGGAAGAACATGAAAGAAGCCTCGCTCAAATTATTATCCAACAACTTGAAAATTTTCCCGGAATTACAATTTTGGGACGTGCCCAAAACCGTCTTCCCCTCGTCACATTTATTCACGATAAAATACACCCCTTAGATCTAGGGACCATGATGGCTCTCAAAGGGGTTGCTATCAGAACCGGCACCCTATGCGCACAACCTGCGCTTAGCCATTTTCGGCAACGTTCAGCTTGCCGCGTCTCAATCGCCCCCTATAACACCGAAGAAGAGATCCACTCTTTTATGAACGCTCTCTCCGAGCTTTGCCCTCTTCTAGTGAAGTAACAATCTTCAATGATTTTCTAATTCAGTCACTTAAACGGTATTTTTCTACATCGATTATCATAATAATAAAAGGAATTGATTATGGATGTCATAATCTTTGCAAGTTTTTCAATTTCATTATCTCTTGTTGTAACCTATTTTCTTATGAAACAGTTGAAAGGAGTAATTGATGATGAGTAAATTGTTTATAGTTGAAGTTTTGAGTTCGATTTTTTGGTTTGCTACAGGGGTAATTTTTGCTTTGATATTTTTTCAACTTTCAACGGGCGGCTAAAGCCAAGCGATGCCGGAAAAGTTACTGTGGATACATTTTTTTTTTAGCCTGATTGTCGTAACCCTTTTCTTGATTGTCGTTTCGAATTTTTTTCCAAACGACGATGAAGATGAGTAGTGGAGAAAATCGATGCAAACAGAGTTTACTAGACTCCTCTTCATCTTTACAGGGATACTCATATTATCGGCCCTCATGATCTTACTACTCGAGAGAGCTGACAACGACTAGAAAGTGAAGTTCACAGTTCCCCTCAATAGCCCATAAATGAGTCCCTGAGATCTTATTGCCTGAGTTCCAGAGGTGGATGAAAAAAGAGTGCTCATTTCGCCAGTGAATCCCCCTGACCAATCAGCAGTTAAGGTTAAGAGAAGAGCCTTAGTGAATGAGTGGTTCCAAGAAATCCCCAGCGAGACTTCCTCTTCATTAAAGAGTCTATTGAGAGATCCTGCAGAATTAACATTGTAACCATTGTTTGTTGTGCCAGTAAGGCTTTCTGTAACAGAGGTGTGCTGCACATTGGCGGCATGAGCAGTAAATCTCATTGAGCCATAACAGGCGACTTCGTTACCAAAATGCTTTGTGACGAGTAGCAAAGCTGTCGGCCCCCCATGGACGATCTTCTCTTGTTGAGTATTCTGCGAATGGTTTCCTAGAATATACTCAGTAAGGGTATAAAGAGCTGTATGTTCAAGGTAGCCAGCTAAACCCCCATAAGAGCCATAAACTTTTAATGATGGTGTCGAATACAGAAGATGAAGTTCCTCTAGAACAAGAGTATTATTGCCATTCAGCTGGTATTGTCCACTTGCAGCTGTAATTTGACCTGCAACACCCGTTGAAGTGCCTCCTAAAGAGAGAGTTGAGGCTGCATTTGTATAAGTTGTCGGCATAACGAAAGTTGGAGTATTATTTGACTTGTTGGTGAGATAGTCGTAAAACAGCCTTATGGTGTGACCACTACCAGTATTGCAAACAAGGCTAATCCCCACACCATTTGACCAAGAAAGATCAGCAGTCACGAAGTTTTTCTGAGGATTTTTCGGTGAAGGCGTTGTATAGACACCATCTTGAGCGATCGTTAAATCAGTAGGGCCAAAATAGCCACCTCTGTAACTCACAGCGAGTGTAAAAGAGAGCTTGTCAGGATCAGGGGAGACCAAGCGAGCTCCAATATTGCTTCCCGCAGGCATTGGTTGTGGAGAAAGAGGCTGAGGGGGCGAAGCCGATCTCACCTGTACTGGCTGGGGCTTTTGCATTGGCGCAGGCGCATTCACTGGAGCATGCTTAGGAGGTGATTTCGATGTTTTAGGAGGGCTGTTAAAACGCATTCCTGAAGCATGTACAGAGGAAATACAAAATAGACACATTCCCATAATCATCATAGATTTTTTCATCATTGACTCCCATTTTCAATCGCTTCCTAAATATAATCTGATCTCTACAGGAATGAGCCATTTTCGTCAAAAACAAAACGCCTCGGGGCTTAACCACGAGGCGTTTTTTAAATCGAATCAGGTATGTTTCTTGTGAAACAAACCAGGATCTATCACTAGTAAGTGTAGTAGAGTCCTACGGATAAAAGTCCAAAGATAAGTCCTTGGTCTCTCAAAGATTGAGTCCCACTTGATGAAGAAAAGAGCATTGTCGAATCTCCAGTGAATCCACCTTTCCAATCTGTATTGAGTGTAATCAAACTTCCGTCATTCATTTCATGAGTCCAGAACACGCCAAGATCAAACTCTTCTTCGTTGTAGAGTTTATTGACGGTGCTCTTGCTATTCACAGTAAATCCATTAAGGGTTGTGCCAGTATAGGATTGTTCTGTAGTATGGTGCTTAACACCGGCTCCATTTACAGTCAAACGTGCGCTTGCATAAAATGAGAATCCAGCTCCAACGAATTTTGAAATAAGGAATGAACCAGTAGGTCCGCCAAAGAGAGTCTGCTCAACAGCAAGGTTGTTCGATATATTTCCACTAATGTATTGAGTTAAGTTGTAAGAGCTACTATGAGAAAGGTATCCAATTGCACCTCCAATAGATCCGAGCGCCTTAACTGTATCACTCTCAAACAACATGTGTTGTGTCTCAAGGATACCAAGGTTTCTTCCGCTTAGCTTGTAAGAACCATTCGCAGCTGTGACTTGACCCGAAGTTCCTGTTGCATAACCAGCTATGCTAAGAGTGCTTGCAGCATTACTGTAAGTAGTGGCCTTAGTGAAATTACTTGAAGTGTTTGTATTGTTTGTAAGGAAGCTGTAATAGGCTCTAAGCGAATACCCTGTTCCAGTGCTATAGCTTACTGAAACTTCAACACCGTTTGACCAAGAGAGGTCAGCATAAATGTACTCCTGTGGGGAATTTGCTGTCGAAACTGTGCTGTAAACTCCATCCTGAGCAATAATCGTATTGCTTGGTCCAAAATAACCACCCAAATAGTTAACTGAAACAGATGTGGAGACTTCCTTAGCATCGGAAGGCATAACGTGCTTTAGAGCAATCTTTTTTTCCACATCAACAGTTGATAGTTGAGAATTAGCTGCCTTAGCGGGTGTGTTTATTGTTGACATTGCAGATGCTTGAAGAGAAGTAGCGCAAATAGCGAACATCCCAACAAGAAGTGACTGTTTTTTCATGAATTTTCTCCTATAATGAAAAACAAAATTTAGACAATTTTTAGTACAAAATAAGATTCCAGTCAAACGTTTTCTTTTTTGAGATGGAGTCTCTTTTAGAGGTTTTTATTTTTGTAACCAGCGTGCGCATTGAGATTGGTGAAAAAGGAGAAATGATTTTCTCGATGATCTAAATAGTAAAAAAAAGTCCTCTGCTTCAGCAGGGAACTCTTAACAAAAATGAAAAGGTCGGGTGTCTTTCGACATCCGACCTTACAATTCGATACATCAGACGGTAATTAGAAACCGACTTTTGCTTTGATTGTCAAACCTTGCATGATGTAATCACCTTGTGCACCATAAGCTTCTTTCCCAATTGGAACCATGTGGTTATGTGAGAAGTAAACTTGGCTTTCCCAAGCTGCCTGTAACAAGAAGTTCCAGTTCATTCCCTCTGTCCACCAAGTTTCCCAACGAAGACCTAGAGCCATTTCAACCATCGGCTCTGTGCTCCAGAAAGAATCTCTTGTGTAAGCTTCTGTTGGATATGATACTGAAATGTTGCTAGTAAGTTGCTTATCCACTTGCCATTTTTGCCATGGGAGTGATGTACCCATATCCATGAAGATGCTCCACTGAGTAGAGTTGTCTCCAATTGGGAACAAGAAGGCTGAGCAGATACCAGCGTAAGGACCTACGCCCCACCATTGTTGGTTGTTAATCCATGTGTTCCAACGATTTGAAAAACTTACTTCGTTGTAATGGATGTTGTAGTACTGTTGATCCCATGCACCCAAGAGTCCAAGGAATGGTCTTAGTTGTAGGTAATGTCCAGCATAGAAGCTCCTTGCGATCTGTGCATCAACTCGGTTAAACCAGTTCGCCCAGAATGCATTCGCTTGGTAAACATCATCAATACCGCCACTGGCTGATTCAGGTGTCCACCAGTTAGCTAAGCCTTGGTTAACACTAAAAGCAGCGTTTCCACCATATTGGCCATTGTTTTGTTTGTTGTAGAACCATGTATATTCTACGTACAAATCCCAGCCATCATGGTTTAGTAAGCAACCAGCACCGACTTTAAAACCTGATCTTCCTGTAAAAGAAGGATAGAAGACAGATCCTCTAGTTGGGGTAGTTGTAGCACCAGTTGTTGAGTAATCATTAGATGTGACATAGGCAAGCCCTGCTTGTCTAGCAACCCAATAAGTATAGTCTGCAGTGATAAAGCAGCATGGTCCATCTTCGTTTGCGTGTACGCTTGGTGGAATAGCGGCTTTAGTATTCGTGTTGGTTATGTTGCTACCGTTGTCGCTGTTGTCGCCGTAATCAGCAAATAGCGAGGCCATGCTGAAGCAAACAACCCCGAAAACCGATAACGCTTTCTTAAGGTTAGTTTCCATTCCCTTTTTTCTCCCTTTGAATTAGGTTTATTTCTTTTTTGTTTGGTTGTTCGACTTTTATGTCAAATATGTAAGATTAAGATTAGAGATCAAAAAAAATACTGTCAACAGTTTTACATCGACACTTTAAATAAGATCATCGGAAATTTTCTCTAAGCGGCTCCTGCAACAGTTTTTCAGTGAATTGCAAAAACGAGATTTCTTTTTTATGAACAACAAAAAATCGCGTGTTATGTGTGATTGAAAAACAAATGTAGGCTTTTTTAAATTTCGAGCAGTATAAATAAGTAACGCGAGTTGCCTATGCAACCCGCGTTATAGAATGAATTAAATTAAAAGCGTCCACCTAAATTGACTTGGACTCCTAAAAACATGTATCTGTTTGATGGAACAAAGAGAGCTCCACCACCAACTGTTGATGCAGTTGTTTGACCATCGTTCCAATATTCGAAAGTTGGTTTAATCTCGAGGATAAAATTAGCATAAGAGTCGTGAGTGAATGTGAAGGGAAGTTCGATTAAAAAGTTATCAATTCGATAAGTGAGTATCCAGTTAGCTCCTCCGTACGGATTGATTTGTAGAGCCGGATACACTTGTGGCATCCAAGTGAAATCTAGACCTACAGCGAGAAAGTCGGCTACTTGGGTAGACATTAAAAACCCGACAGGAACGTAAAATTCTTTGTATTCAAATATAAGAGTCGACAAGAGAGGTTGTTCTAGATTTTGTTGAAGATATCTAAATCCCAGTCCAGAAAAGAGAGTTCCTTCCCAGTCTCTTCCAAAATTAGTTCCACCATAGGTGTATCCAAAGCGTTCAAGTACATTGAAATCGAGGATATTTCTATTTTTAGTCAATTGGGTTGTTGGTCCTTGTCTATAGGTGAATAAGGCGGCTCCATAGAAAAAGTCTTTCTTATTGTATTCGTAGCTGAACTGAGCCCCACCTAAATTTCCAGTAAAATTGGGAAATCCAGTTGGAGTTAGCCAAATGTAGTTGTAGCTGCCGCCGATCTTGATTAAATGCTCATAAGATTCGGTTTTCTGATTTTCATCAGGGCTTTTTGCCATCGCGGTTTTTTCCTGAGAGTAGACTCCTGCACTCAATAAGCAGAAGGCCAATAACAATTTGTTCATAATTCTCCTTAAACAAGTTGATTTAATTTCTTAGTAAGATTGAGTGTTAGGTACGCTGATAATGAAGGTTGTGCCGTCGGTTCCTGTGTCAAAAACAATCCCATTCATGAGTGCCACATCAGTTGAATTGTATCTTGCGGTTGTTGGCAAGATAAGTTGATATTGTGGATAAACGTTACAGGTCAATGTGCTTCCGTAAATGCTATAAAACTTTACCTGAAAATAGTTTTGTAGATTAGTTAGAGTTGTTGTCACAGCGTTCACTAAGACGGATGTTTGATTTGGTGCCTGGCTTTCATTTGTTGAATAAATAATGGAGATAGGATGTGAGCTGGCCGGCAATCCTCCCAAAATTTTAAGAGTGTAGGGGCCAAAATTTTCAGTTGGATTGGGGATCACAGAGTCAATTGGACCTACGTACAAAACAGGGTAGGGCTGCGCTGCATTAAGAACTCCATCTGTTTCAATATTGACGTGGATTAATCCTGCAAGGTCAAGAAGATCATCAAAGTCATAGGCATATCCAAGACCGTAGCCACCAGTTTTCAATAAAAGAGGGTGAATTACTTGATCGTAAAGGTTGTACCAAGGACCATTTTCAGTGAAATTTTTTGGATTAGAGAAGTATTGTGATCGGTAGTTAGCAAAGTAAGAAGACTCAGAAACTACAGGCTGAGTAATTGTCGAGGGGTGGGGCAAAAATCCTATCGAGTACATAGCGCTAAGAAACTTTGAAATCTCGGTATTGTAAGGATCAGTACCACCCGCGTTGAAAGCTGTAGTAAAGTCTCCGACAGCTCCCGTAAAAAGAGCTACTGTAGAGACGTTTGTTAAATTCAAAGTCCGTGTCGGGGGATTTCCCGCTGTTGTTGTGGGCGTAAAAGTAAGTGTATTTGCAGTGCCTGAAGAGGTCATCTTGTAAGTTGTTGAAGGTAGATTAGAGGGAAAAATCGTAAACTCTAAGGAACTGCTTTGATAAAATTGATACAGCTGACTCATGTAGCTGTAGCCTGAAGAAGGTCCAGTTGTCGTAGTTTGTAAATATTGAGAAGTGAAGAATGATTGTGGATTGGCCCCACCTTGAAATTGAACCGCATTTTGTCCAAGACCAATACAAGTTTTTGCTGCTAAAATCCTAAGATAAGTCGATGGATTTTGGACTGCGTAGGGATTAGAATAGAAAGGGATTGGAAGTGTTTGCCATTGTGATACCTTCTTTATTCCATTTCTGATGTTTTTCAACACGTTAGTTCTTGAAGCATCAATCGGATAACCTACAATCGTCAAGTTATCTAGAGTTGGATAAGGTTGTCCTGTTGGATAGGTGTAAGAACCGAGTGTCATAGGAAGGCTAAAATAGTCGACGTTGGTTACGTTTGTATACAAGTCGTAATTTTTATCGAATGTAAACTCAAGATCTTGATACAAACTGTAGTAGTTTGGATCTTGGACTGTGCTTTGTGAAGGGTCATTGATCTCAGCATAGGAATTAGGAGAGGGGCCGTTCAATGTCTCCATGTAAAGAGGGTGATCTACCGAAATGTAGAGTCTTCCACTCACTAACTGTGGTGAATAGATGTAGTAGGCATTAGTTCCTGCAGAAGGTAATTGGGATAGTTTTACGCTAATCGAAGGATCAGTTGAATTAACGGATGTACCCAACACCAACGTGCAAATGCCTGTAGTTAGGTTCGGTTGTAGGAAATAGGCATCTGTTGCAGAGAGGTTTTGTCCCTTGCCTACTAGATATAGTCTGTCAGAAGATAGACCTGAATTATTTTTGACTACTAGGGGAACATAGCCCAGCATGGCTGGAGGAGGGCTAGTGATGTCCGGGTCTTGGTATTCTCCTAAGGCTAATCTAACTAAATGCGCTTCATCATAAGTGAATATATCAATCTGAGTATCGATTCTATCGGGATCAAAAATATCCGAGACTCCAGCAGTCATAGGTTGAGTTAGAGCAAGGAAAGAAAGAACGATTTGTAAAACGGAGCAACGTTTTAATTTAGTAACCATAGCGCCTCAAAATAGATTTAAAAATTGAGGCAAAGATTATCAAATTAAAAATAAAATAACCATAAATTAAAATTAAGGGGTGGTCGCATGCAATGGGATTTGCTTAATGAGAGAGTTTAAATTATGCATCCAATCAACTGTGATTGAAGACATTTGCTTGAGCATGATAAACCAAGCAGCCCAAAGAAGCATAAGTCCAAGAAGAGATTTCAAGCTCATACCCAAAAAGGCAATTTGCACTTGAGGTGCGAGTCTGTTTGCAATCCCTAAAAACATCTCTGCCATCAAAATTGCTACAATGCAGGGAGCCGCCATTTGTAGCGACATTGCAAATACGTACTCCATAATTCCCATGCAGGCTTTCCAAAGAGGGTTGTTGAAATGAAAGATTGCAGGATTGATCCCTCCTGCAACAGGAAAAATTTCGAGGGAAGTTTGAACTGCGTCAAAGAACATAAAAGGGCCATCGACCATGTAAAACATGACGATCAGATAGTAGTTGAACATGATACCGATCGGTGAGGCCTGGTTTTGTAAGGCGGGGTCCTGAGCCATCAGCATCGAAGAACCTCTCATATAGTCGATCAATATTCCCGATGATTGGACGACATAGAAGGGAATAGAAGAGAAGAAGCCCAGCATAGTGCCAATTATAGCTTCTTTACAGGCAAGAACTATAAATGAGTTATCTGTTAAGTTAAAGTCGGGGTTCACATAGAGCGCGTAGGGTAAAAATACCGCGGCTAAAGCAAGGGCAAGCCCGGCGCGTGCAGAAGTAGGAACGAGCTTAGCACCTAAGAAAGGGGCAATCCCAACGATCGGAGCCATTCGGATAATTAGCAATAGGGAAAAGCGCCAAATGATTGGATAGTCAACATCAGGTATCGCTCCCAGTAAATCTGTATATGCCTCATCCATGAACCTATTGCCATTTGTGAAAGTTAGAAAAAATCGTCTGAGCAAATTGCATGATTTGAGTAGATAAGAACCCACCCATTAACATGAGGGTCAATATTACAGCGACAAGCTTGATCGTGAATGAAAGGGTCTGCTCTTGGATCTGAGTCGCTGCTTGAAAGATCGCCACAGTTAAACCAAAAATCATACTAATGAGAATTGGAGGGCCAGATAAAATTAAGATCAAAAGAAGTGATTGGTAGGCAAGTTGGTAGATTTCAGCAGCAAACATTCGATTACCTATAAGTTAATACAATGCCCTCTATCACTAAAGTCCAACCATCGACCATAACTAATAGGAGAAGCTTTAAAGGAAGAGCGATCGTCAAAGGCGAAAGCATCATCATCCCCATCGCAAGCAAGATGTTGGAAGTGACAAGGTCGATGACGAAGAAAGGAAGGTAGATTAAAACACCCACCTCAAAAGCTCCTTTCACTTGACTTGTGATGTAGGCAGGAATCAAAACAATAAAATCATTCGATTTCAGCTCATTTTTGTAAGGTTTAGGGAATTTTTGCTTGGCCAATTGATAAAAATAGCTGGTGTGCTTCGGAATTGTGTTGCGAACGAGAAATTTTCTCATTGGCTCTTTTCCCTTGTCTAAGACACCGACTAAATACTCAATTGATGCCTGATCCATAAGATTGGCACTCTTTGGCGCCTCTTGTTCTATGTATGTCTCTGCCTCTTTGTACATCGCAAGGCCAGTCGGAAACATCACATAGACGGCCATTAGTAAGGCCATTCCATTGATTACTTGGTTAGGGGGAGAGTTTTGTACTCCTAGAGCCTGCCGTAAGAGCGACAACACAATCACCATCTTCAAAAACGACGTCAACAACATGACGATAAAAGGGAGAAGCGATAAAAATGCAAGTAGGGCAACTTTTTGGACAAGTGGAGGCTGCTTTTCTTCATCTACTTGTTGAACGCTTTGGCTAAAGACCGAGTTTCCTTGGTTTGGGGCCGCCTGCAAATTAAACCCCACCGATGTGAAGATAAAACAAAGGATTAGAAAATATCGCCTTAAATGTCTCATTTGTTCCTATGCATTTCAAATGCCCTTTCGAGGGCTCGGAATTGATTTTCTAATGTTGCGTTCAAAATCCCTCGTTCTGTTTCAATGATGCAACTACCCCTCTCGACATCACCCCTCTCTTCGATCGTAAAACTCTCGACCGCCTCAAAGCTCCCTTTCAGAGACTCTTTTGCTTTTTCCAAAATATCGGAATCAGCCTTGTTCACATAAATTTTCACCACTCTTGCCCCAGATACCCCCTTGATCGATTCTTGTACGATGTTCACCACGCTATCTGGATTGAGTTCGAGCTCTTGCCCAATGATCTTTTTTGTCGACTTTAACACCAATGGAAGCATCGCCTTTTGCATTTCGTGCCTGAGCACCTTAAGACGGTCCTCAAAGAGCTTGATGTGTTCATTAAATAATTCAAGGCCCTCTTTAAACCCGGCCTCTTTAGCTTGTGAGCGAAGCTCTTCTCCTTCGTTTTTGGCCTCGGCAATGATCTCTTTTGCCTCTTCCTGAGCCTCTTTCAATACATCAATGCTGGAAACTAAATCGCTCCCTGCATCCCTCGGGATAATTTTGCCAGGCCCTGTATGGATCTCGCCCTTCTTAATCAATGTGAATGTGTACATATTTTTTCCCAACAAAATCTTACTTGCTTTATCAAAAGATCAACTTGTTTTCGATCACCCATCTCGATGCGGTAGCGCTGAAACTCAATTTTCATCCTCGCGTCCATGATCTGTTCGACGAGCCAGATGAGATCACCAAAGGAGTGGCTTAATGCCTTTGCCAGGCGATTGATTCCCCGCTCCTTGAGAACACCTCGGAGTAAACTCACATCTCCATTCCAATGTCTAAGGCCAATCTCTTCAAAGTGAACCTTCTCGCCCCTCATCCTTCCAATCTCTTGCAAAACAGAGATTTCATCAGGGGAGAGGGCTTCCTCCAATTTCACTAAAAGCTTCCCATCGATCACCTTTGGGATCTCCTCGATTAAATCAAAAAGACCAAGAAAACAGCAAAGGGTCGACAATTCTATTCCATCCGCCTTCACCAAAAAAAGAAGGGGATCATCCGGAAAATAGGAAAATGGGAGAATCGGTGATTGCCCCGCACAAAGAAGAGAGAGGATCTTTTGAAGAAAATCTTCACGTAGTTTCGGCTCATATTCATAAAATGAATCTTTAATCGACAAAAAATTGGCCACCTCATTACGAATATGAGGAGAAAGAGCTGATAAGTAGGCGATTTTTGTTTCATGGGCAAGGGGAGACAATACATTCACAAAATGGCTTGGATCGATTTTCCCCAACAATCCACTCAAACTAAGGTCTTCGAATGCACCGGTTTGAACTGTCGGTGTCTTTTGATATTGATCCTGACCTGAAGTGCTCAAATAGGAGAGAAGCTTTTTCCGTTTTTCAGGGAGCTGTGACTCGACAAAATGCTTTGTGCAAATCATGCTTTTAAGGCTACTCATTTACCCCCTCTTTGGGTCCACCATCAGCACCACTACCACTGCTACTTAATCCACTCATTTTTTTGATCAGGGGGAGAGGATTGAAGAGTTCACTAAAACCACCTTTTGTCTTCAATGTCGGATAAATTTTCCAAACGAGCCAAGCAAATAGCAAAGCTAAAATAATCGAGATGGTAAGAAGCATAATGAAGACAAAACGAAATGTGGCAGCAGATTCCCGACTCATCACCATCGACCAGATACGGACATATTCTCCACCCTTATCAAGAGAATCAGGTAAGCTTGAGGCAGAAATATCAGTGAATCGAGATCTGTCGGAGATGACAGTGACGTTGTTGATATCAAGCCCATTGACGCTCCCTGAAACAAGACGCTTAATTTTTGTTTCAAGGTGGGAATTTGGATCATCGATAATTCCCTGGTGTTTCACGAAGACTGCCGCAGTAACAGGCTCTTTAGTGGTCTCTTCACCGGCGATCTCGGCCACCGGAAATGAAAGCTGAACTGACGCATCGATCACCCCATCAATCATCAAAATCATATTGGTGATTTGTTGAGCTAAACCCGCCTGATAACGAACGGTCTCCTCTTTATCAGTCGACATCAATCCTTGCTTAGCAAATAGATCGAGCAAAGTCGGCCCCTGACGGTGAGGAAGTCCATTGCTGTTTAAAAGAGCCATCGCATCAATTGCACGAGTTCTATCGACGATGATGTTGTACTTAAGAGCTGCAGCTTCACCCATACTGCCACCAGGACTTGTAGCCATTGCCTCTTTAATTGCAATGATACCTTTGCTATCCAAAAAGACTAAGATGATATTTGCTTCACGTTCATCGACCCCTGAAACAATCGCACGCGAATCTCCGCAACTCGAAAGAAAAAAAACCATCACAATTAAAGCGAAAAATCGTTTCATAGGAACCTCATTTAACAAATTAGTCTACATCAGGTGCAACATTCCTTACACGTCTTATTCTTTTCTTTAGCACGCGCGACTAATTATACCCAAGTTGATTTAAAATTTGGGTATGCCAAAGATTTTCAAACCAAGACGCTCATCACGACTAATTGCAAGGCAAAGAGAAATAGAGATCTCGACTTCAATGCGTGACCTGCCTACAAAAGTGATCTCCTCCACCCCCGCCACACAAAGTGATACAAGACGCCTTCGCAAAGATGGCTCATCCCCCCCAGCCTCGACAATTGCGCAGAGGGTTCCAAAGGGCCTCATTTCATGCATCACCTCGATCCAATGATCTTCCTCGACTTCGCCCGCTTTTATAACCACCCTATTTTCATGGTAAGAGAATATTTTAAATGCATCTTCCGGCGAAGGGTTAAAATAATTATTTACCTCAAGCAATTAATACCCCCTTTTAAATTGAGAGGAAAAGGCCTTTATAACAACCCAGGAGATTTTTGCATAAACCTATTTTTAATTACGCATTTAGTAGGACAAATTATAATTGATGATATCTAAGAGAACTGATATAATTTTCCTGACTTAATAATAAATCATCAGTTAAAGTCTATTTGTTGAAAAAATAGCTTTACAAACAAATTAATTATGGTAAGTACAGTATGGATTTCAATGATGTGTATAGTTTAATGAACAGTCCTTGGGGCCCGTTTATGACCGGGCTGTCACCTCTAGATCCCGAATACGATGATGGCCAAGATACATCTTTATCAAGTAATAGCCCAGGTACACCTTTATCAGAAGGTGGTTGGCGTCAAACTGTTAGTAGCGCCTCCCACGTTGGAGCTCAATCTATTTCAAGTCCGATAACTGGGAGTCCTCAGCAAACCTCAACGCCCTTACCAGACCGGAATAGAAGAAGTGAAGATGAAAATGGCGATCGGCAAAGTGAGGAAGAAGAAAGTGGAGATAGAGGTGGACCTGTTAGTCGGAGAAGATTGTCTTTTGACGGTGTAGATGCTTTAACGCCGATGAGAGTTCTGAGCTCTACTACTGAAAAGCTGAATGAAGAAAAGATTAGAGCTCATCTTGATCGTTGCCTTAAGGCACCCACTCCACAAATTGAGTTACCTGGGTGGAGAGCGGTTGAAGTGACTCCGGACCGCATCGTTTGGCTAGCTCCAGAACGTCTTCAGGAAATTGCGCGAACTTTATGTGCAATTCTACAACCCACCAAAAGCGAACACCTCACTCATACAAGTCAAGAGGTTCAATTAGCCATAGGAAATACATTTAATGATGAGGCTTCATTAGCAGCCGTCCGTGAGCTTTTAAAGTATGTTCAGCCAGCGAGAGAAACTAATCGAACGATCCGAGACAATACTCAAGATGCCAGTGCTAGAAAGCCAAAATTTAGAGACGTTGTACTAGGGGTTAAAGACGCGGTAAGAAGACTAAATACTGAACAACTAGTGATAGAAGCGTTTGTAGACGGCCTGAGAGATCCAGAGGCGGATGAGCCCTTGTACGTAAATCTAAAGCAGCATGAACTGCGAGAAGCAGTCCGCGAGAATCAGAGATATAATACCATACTCTTTTTTAGCGATGATGACAATGAAATGCGTAAAAATCAGATTATCGAGTCTCCTAACGAGGCAAATGGGATTTTTGAGATTCTTCTGATTAAGTATCAAAAAAAGCTTTTTGAGGAATTTGGGACCTTATTAAAAAAATTCATCGATTTATCAACGGGAGCCTTTGTCGAGAAATTTGCAGAAGAGTATAATAGATTTATTGAAGAAGATGATGCACAAAGTGAGACTTCTTCAGTAACAGAGTATGAGTTTGCTCTTGGAGAAGCCAATTACGAAGCTGCATGCCGTGTTCATGATGAGTTGTGTCAACTAGTGAGGAAAGATGCAAGACTCAATGAAAGATCGTTTTTTGGCGCGCGTAATGAAGATCTATGCCAACAAATGAAACAATCTCCAGCGAAGTCAATAGAAATTTTAGATGCCCTTTTTGCCTACTATCAGAATCGTGCATTTGATAATTTTGAAACGTGTTTAAACGCGTATGTTGAAGGGAAAAGTGGACGATTTGTTCCTGACTTCGGACTTTCTGAAGAGGACGAGCTATTAGTAATTGATGAAAGGCAATTAGGAGACTATAAAGCTTGCCTATTACTTATGGACAAATTAGCGCCTCGATTTGATAATACAGTGTTCGGTGGAGTTTTTGATAAATCAAATAAGCTTATTATTCGGCAAATCCAAAAATATCCAAGGGCAGTAAGGGCTTTTTACTTGCACCTCGAAGCTCTTGTTTATCAGGTCGATAATTTTCCGCTTAGCAAGAAGACTACACTTCAAGAAATTAAGACTTTGGCAAGACGATACGTAAATCGGATTGGAAATAGTGACGAGGTTCGTTTTAATAAGGCGTTACTGGCGCTTGAAGAAGAAGAGATCTATTACAGTCGATTATCCGGTGGGGCGGCATGTTCTGAAGAATCACGAAAAATCCTTGCTTCATTAGAGCCGCGAATAGTTAGGGATCTTCCGAGAGCTTATTTAGCTACTCAGGATTCAAATGCAGTCAACGCCCCTCAAGAGTTGTCTGTTGTTTCAAAAGGTAGACAAAAGAGACCATTAGATTTAGAAAGCTCTAATGTAATGACAGTTTTAAGACGGCTTTATGAAGTACCTCCTCGACTTAGCCTTGGATTCAAACCTTCTTCGGATTACATAGGTGTTATACTTCCTGATAGTATGCTCTGGGTCTCTCCTGAAAGGCTAAGGGATCTTGTGAGGGCAGTTTTACGTTCGGGGGGCATGTATAGAGAGGAAGATCATCACGCGTTGTCAATTCTTCCGCCAGACGGGCCAACTAGTCAACTAGTCGAATATCACGTTACTGAAGAGCAGCCAGGCTTTGATCCAGTTTTAAGTTTTGCGCCTCAATACAGTGGAAATGGTGACGAATTTGTGTCATCTGCAGCGGTTTCCCCATCACACACCACAAGTCTGAATGAAGAGCTAAGTAGAATTCTTCCTGCATTTGGATTTGTTCCTGAACCTGGGGTTCCAAGACTGGGAGATCCAGGACCGCAAGGGCCGAAAGAGCCGCAAGCACCAAGAATGCATGAATCTGATCGAGCTCGTCCTTTGCCTGGAACAGGGCCGAAACCAGTTGAAAGGTCAAAGAAGGTCGCAGTTCCGCCACCGCTAGGAAAAGTGGCGAGACAGGCGGCGCCTGTTGAGGCTAAAAGCACTTGGCAGAGTTTCAAGGACCGTTACATCGTAGTTCAGGATGCAGATCCTTTCATTC
Organism: uncultured bacterium; assembly: GCA_964477345.1. GTDB lineage: Bacteria > Chlamydiota > Chlamydiia > Chlamydiales > 2-12-FULL-49-11 > JAJZEO01. Next base: position 29,417 of record CAYZDL010000005.1, on the reverse strand, counting down.
TACAAGTAATGAAGGTGGCTGTAAGAATCCTCGCGTTAATTGCGTTTCCTTTGACACTAGCTCTTCGATTGGCATTCAGCTTCTATGATCGTTGTATTGCTGAGAGAGTGAGACCAGACGGTTCGTTTGTGCCGCCCGTAGGAGCAAGAGCCTAGAATAAATTTTAAAAGAAAGTTTCTGAGCTTTGTCTTGGAAACTTTTTTTTATTCATAAATTCTAATCAATTTTTTATGAGATAAATCTATTTATTGTTATAATTATTACGTAATTAATAATATTTTATCCTTTTAGGGGTTGTTATGGAAAATATGATTGGAGTGGAAGGTTTAGGTGCAGTGGCAGCAGCGACTGCAGCTTACACTGTTTATAACTCGGGTGTTTTAGGTGAGATTGGAGGGGCAGTTTGGGATCGCGCTGGCAAAGTAACAAACTTTTTTAGAAAAACAGCACCTTCAGTAGCACCAGAGATGGCGAAGACCGAATCAAGAGCTATGATTGCAAAGGGATTACTTGAATCTCAGGATGAGGGAAGTTACGCTCGACGTCTTTTAGGTGAGAACTTAACTGATGCAGAGTTAGAGGCGCTTTTAGATGGGAATTCTAATCTACTCAATATGGACGCACTAGAAGAGAAGTATATCGCTACATTTGGTAGAGATGTTGTCGTAGTTGTTCAGGGTGGAGTAGAAGAGGCTCATGTTGAAAATGACCCAGCGACTGGTTTAGTTGTAGATGGGCAGGGTGACATTCCTCCAATCGGGCCTGGAGACAATGGAGATGTTCCAGCAGGTATTCCAGCTGAATTAAGAGAAGGAGACGATGCATCTGTGGGTCAAGCAGCCTCTGAAGAAGAAGAAGATGATGAGGAAGGGGAAGCTTCTTCAGTGAATTCTTATCGAGATTTATCACTTTCTCCTGTAGAACACGAGGATGACAATGCTTTGCTCGTAGAGGGTGATGCTCATGTTAATAGAGAAATGACACCACTACCCTCACAGGTTGATGTTCTTCCACCTGCTCAAGGTCAACCAGTGTCATCACAGGGACCGCCTGCACCGCTTCAAGAGCGATCTGTGCCACCACAGGAACTAGCTGTTCCAGATGCACCACCTCAGGGGGGACCGGCACCGAAGAAAAAAGTTAGTGTGCCGCCTCCTGTAATGAGAGCAAAAGCAGCAAAACCTGCTGTTAAAGGAGATCCTGTAGAAGTTGAGGTCAAGAAGAGGAGTTGGGAAGTTGTTAAAGGGTATCTGAAAGTTCAGGATGAGGATGGTTTTGTGAAGACTTTCATGAAGGGTACAGGGCAATTCCTACTCGTAGTATTGTTCCCGATATCACTGTTTGTTCGCTTCTTAGCATGTCCTGCGATCGACTACTTTAGAAAAATCGAACAGATCAAGCCGGTAGCCGAGTAACAAAAAGTCAATCGATTGATAACAATTCAAGGGGGGGTGTATACTCCCCTTTGTGCTTTATGGATTAAGTGGGACAGTTGATGAGAGTGCGTGGGTTAATCGGGAAATTGTATCGGTATTGGCAGCCTCATGTCGATAAGGCTGAGCTCGACTTTTACCGGGATGAGATCCAGAAGTGCCAGGGGCATGCACTAGAGCTTGCGTGCGGCTCGGGTCGTCTGTTGTTGCCCTATCTTAAGGAGGGGCTCGATGTCGAAGGGGTCGAGGCTTCTCCCGAAATGATCGCTCTTTTAAGGCGAAAGGCCAAGGCAGGGGAAATTGAACCGAGTGAGCTCTATTGCCAAAAACTTCATGAACTGACCTTAAAGAAGAGTTATGCTCTGATCTATTGTGCGCTCGGTTCTTTTCAATTGGTCTTTGATAGGAGTGATGCTGAGGAAGCTCTCAAGAAGTGTTATCACTACTTGGATGAGGGGGGGAAATTGATCATAGCGCTCTTTTTGCCGTGGGATGAAGTGGGGAGTTCCAAGGGGGGGTGGAGTGTCGTCAGTGATCAGAAATTGATGGCAAAAGATATGCGTAAAGTGTTCCGTGAAGAGGTGAAGCACGATCCTGTTGAGCAGGTGATTTCTGTGAGTGTGCGCGATGAGCTTTGGTTGAAAAAAGAGCTCCTCGAAGTCAAGCAGCGCACCTTCACTGTTCGTTGGTATTCAAAGGGAGAGTTTATTTCGATGCTGAAGGAATCTGGGTTTTCTGATATTCAGGTTGAAAGAAAGTATCACTCACGTGAGGCAAATCAAGAGTCGTTCATGTTATTTACCGCCTATAAAAGATCGGTAGATCTCTCTAACTAGAAAGTTTTCAGACATCATTTTAGTTACCCTTTGAACATAATATTGAATTTTGTTACGCTCTGGACGATTTACTAGACTCTTTTTTGGAGGAGATTTTGAAAACGATTGCCTGCTGTAGTTTCAAAGGTGGTACGGCAAAAACATCGACAGTGCTTCATCTCGGAGCTCTTCTTGCAAAGAAGCATCAAAAGAGAGTGTTGTTAATTGATTTCGATGCACAGGCCAATCTCAGTACAGGTGTGGGACTCAGCTCTGACACGATGGAGACGATGGTGCCTGTCTTACATGGGGAAAAAAAGATCAAAGATGTGATTCGTCATTCGATGATCGAAAATTTAGATGTTGTCCCAGCTAACGTTTATCTCGATGGTGTCGAGGCGACAGCACCAGTTGTCAACGATTTGTACGGTCATGAGAGATTGAGACGTGCCGTCGATACCCTCGATTACGATTATTGCTTTATCGATACGCCGCCAAGTCTCGGATGGTTGACCCAAAGTGCTTTCTTTGCCGCTCATTATTCAATCATTTGCGCAGTCCCAGAGCCTTATTCGATTTTGGCTTTGAACCGTTTGAAGGAGTATCACGAAAGGATCCAGGAACATCATCAACTTGAGATGTTGGGGGTCGTTTTGTCATTTTGGGATTCTAGGGGAGCGACGAATCATGCTTACATAGAGGCAATCGAGTCGGCTTTTCCGGATAAGTTATTTGAGGCAAAGATTAGACGAGATATCGCTGTGTCGCGCGCTGTTTTGGAGGGAAAGCCAGTTACAGAGGCTTATCCAGATTCGCGTGCAGCTTATGATTACGAATGTTTAGCAAGGGAATTTCTTGCCAGGATTGAAGCGAAGGAAATGGCGCTTCGTTAAGAGGTTTTGGGGGAGGGTTGTTATGTCTGAAATGAATCGTCTTGCGCAAAAGTTTCTTGCGCTTAGATCAAAGCCAAAAGATGGGGATGAGAGCGAAGCTAAAAAGCAGGAGCTCAATCTTCATAACTCTTTCCGCGCTTTATTTGATGCCCAAAAAATGACTGACGAAGAGGTCAGGAGTATGCAGGCGATCTTTTCTGAGCATATGGTGGGTGAATATGATGAAGAGAGTGTGCGGGATGATTTCAGAAATCTGGTCCAAATCACCACAGAGGTCAAGTCGATCCAAAAGCAGGCGGTTCTCTTAATCGGGGAACGGGTAGCAAAGGTGAGGGTGATCTTAAGAAAGTATGCGGATGAAAAAGGAGCTTTCACTAAGTGGCTTAAGCATACGTTCAATACTTTGAAGACAGCCTACAATGCACTTTCTTTTTATGAAATGTATCAAATCCTTCCCGATGAGGAGCTTAAGAAAAACTTTAAGGCGATGCCCCAAAAAGCTAGTTATATTTTGGCGTCACGGCAAGGCGATTTTGGGGTGAAGTGCGATATTATTCGTGATTATAAGGGGGAGAGGCAGAAGGAAGTGATTGAGATGATCGCTGAAAAGCTTCCGATTGCTCAGGGGGATAAGAGGGGAAGACAAGAGCTTGGAACTCGCACTCTAATGGAGATGGAAGAACTTCTCGAGCTTCTGGATAGACGGATTGGGCTAGTTAGGCCTTCTGATAAAGATCGGATTGAAAAGATGATCTTGCGGCTTCGTAGCCTGATCGATGCCTTTCTCTGATCTTCAAAAATTACGCAATTCTTTGCTTGCCTGAGGATAAGGATGCGAGGACTTCGTCAATCACTGTTTGCCTTAGCTCCGATACTTTTTTCAACATTTCTTGGGTTTTTTCGGTATAGATAGAGAGTGAATCGACTAGGTCGGGTTCGTCAAAAAGAGAGCTCTTCATCTTAAGTAAATGGATTTCAGGTTCAATGATTGGAAGTTCTCGAACTGTTGTATTGAGGGAAAAGATCGCTTTTTCGATCTTTCTGTGCTTTTTTGCAAAACTCCCCACATTAATAAAGAGATCTCGGATGGTCTTTTTTTGCTGATTTACAGATTTGTTGAGGCTAATAATTTTCTCTAGTTGTTGGGAATAGGACATCACTTCAGAGGAGAGAAGCATCCATGCCATCGGGTGATGGTGTTGTCTTCCTTTGAGGGTGTTTTGAACCCATTTTATAAGTGACAGTACTAGAGGGAGTTCGTGAACAATCGGGATCGCATTCAATTGAATTTGGTCGAGTGTTTTATGGTGTGGCAGTGGGCGACGGCCCATCCGTCTCTCCTTTTTTTCTTTTTATTTTCCTCAACTTACTTGATATTCTTTGTCTTCTCAAGTTTTTTCTTTGCTGCTTTATTAACTTATTTGGTACTTCTAAATCAGGTGGAGGTATTCATTGGAAGAGGCAGATTGGGATGATTCGGTTAAACGAGTAGCGCAACAGGTTAAGCACTACTTGATTACAATGCTTGGGAAAACGGCTAAGGAAGCTTCTGATGAGGAATTTTATCGTTGTCTTGCCTGGGTTTTGCGTGAAGAAGTGATGATTAATTGGACCGCAACGGCCCACACTCATCGGATGAGAAAAGCAAAAAGGGTCTACTACCTTTCTTTGGAATGGCTGCCGGGCCGGATGATGGTCAATAACATGACCAATATTGCTTCATGGGATTTGGTGCAAAAGGTGATCAAATACATGAGTCGAGATTTGAGGGGGATTTTAAAAGTCGAACAAGAGCCTGGCTTAGGGAATGGGGGCTTGGGGCGTCTTGCGGCGTGCTTTTTGGACTCTTTAGCGACACATCATTATCCTGCAATGGGTTATGGGTTGAGATATCAGTATGGGATATTTCGTCAGCGTACATATTGCGGGGCTCAAGTTGAGGGACCTGATCCTTGGTTGATTTATGAGTATCCTTGGGAAAAAAGGCAGGATGCGTTTTCTCAGTTTGCTCAGTTTAGTGGGCACACGGTAGTCAAGAAAAACAAGCACAATGAAGACTCCCACATATTAGTTGATTATGAAGAAGTTCGAGCGCTTGCTTATGACGTCCCGATCGTCGGATATGGGGGAAAGAACGATTTTTCTGCTTTAACTCTTCGTCTCTTTTCGACAAAAGAATCACCCAAGAATTTTCTCTTAGCCAGATTTAATGCAGGGGATTTGAGTGATGCGACGAAGAACACTTCGGTGACCGATGTACTTTACCCGAATGATAAAAATTCTCTCGGATTGACGATGAGGATTAAGCAAGAATATCTTCTTGTCACATCTGCATTAAAGGACATCTTCAGGCAGTATTTTCTCATGTATGATAATTTAGATGAGTTTGCCAATACCATTAGGATACAGATCAATGATACCCATCCGGCTCTTCTTATTGCCGAGTTGATGCGTTTGTTGACTCAAGAGTATGAATTGAAATGGGATCAGTCTTGGGATATTGTAAATACTGTTTGCTCCTACACGAATCACACAGTACTTAGGGAATCTCTCGAAGCTTGGGATGTCCATATGATCAAGGAGCTTCTTCCTCGGCAATACTATATCATTGAGAGAATCAATCAAGATTTTTGTAACCGGGTAAGGGCAAAATATCCGGGTGACGAGGAAAAGGTGAGAAAAATGTCGATTATCCAGGATGGCCGGGTACACATGGCCCATCTTGCGATCATTGGTTCTCATCGGGTCAATGGGGTAGCGCGTCTCCATTCAAAAATTCTAAAAGAGTCGATATTTCCTGAGTTTGATCAATTCTTCCCAGATCGCATTATTAATGTGACAAACGGGGTGACACCTAGAAGATGGTTAAACATGTGCAACCCTGAATTGGCATTGATGTTGAATGAGTTAATCGGTAAGGAGTGGGTGACCGATTTATCACAGCTTGAAAAACTCCATGATTTTGCTGGAGTACCAAAGATTCAAGAGAGATTTCTTAAGATTAAACTCGACAATAAGAAGCGTTTACTAGAGTTCCTCTGCAATGAGAAGAGAGAAAAATATCAAGATACAGTCGATCTGACAAAGGAATTTTTCTTATCGTGCGATACGATTTTCGATGTCTTAGTCAAAAGGATTCATGAATACAAAAGGCAGTTGATGAAAGCGCTTTTTGCAATTATGGTGATGCAGGATCTCGATAAAAATCCCGATTCCCACAAAGTTAAGCGAACGATCATCATAGGGGGGAAAGCGGCACCTGGCTATGAAATGGCTAAGAACATCATTCGTCTTTTTTATATCCTTGGTCGCAAGATCAATCGTGATCCGAAAATTGGCGATAAGCTCAAAGTGATTTTCATCGAGAACTACAATGTTTCGAAGGCGGAATTGATTATTCCCGCGACAGATCTCTCTAACCAAATATCGACAGCTGGGCAGGAGGCTTCGGGAACCAGCAATATGAAATTTGCCATGAATGGCGCCTTGACGATTGGAACAGACGATGGGGCTAACGTTGAAATGCGTGAGGCAGTAACCAACGAGCATTGGCCATTTCTTTTTGGATGTTCTTCAGAAGATATCATGAAAATGACCCGCGATAAGAGTTATAATTCCCAAGATGTGGTCAATCAAGACCCTCAAATCAAAGAGGCTTTAGAGACGCTCATCAATGGCTCACTTGCTGATAACGAAGTCGAGGAGGAGGTTCTACGGGCAATCTATAACAGCTTGATGGTAGGTGTTGATAAGGATAGGTATTTTGTCCTAAAAGATCTTCGTTCTTACTACAATACTCAGATGAAGGTGGAAGAGCTCTACCTGAAGCCGAATGAATGGGCAAAAATGGCTCTTCATAACATTGCTTCAATGGGACGCTTTTCTTCAGACGAATCGATTAAAAATTATGCCGAAAATATTTGGGGACTTCCTCGTTGTCCTGTTGACTCTGAAGAGCTCAAGCGGGTCAAGCGAGAATTTCTCGAAGCGGATCGTTGTTACATTGCCTAAAAAAAAGAACCCACCCCTTTAGGAGAGGGTTCTTTTAAGTCGTTACTTCACTATTTGCACAAAGTCTGGTCTGCAGGGAAATTTCCTGTGAAAGTAATGCCAACAGCTCCACCATGACTAAAATCGGTCGGTAGTTGTATCCATGCACCTTTGTTATCGGTTATCGATTCAGTCACTTCTTGTCCGGTATTTGGATCGACAGCGATGGAAGTTAGTGTAGTTGAAAGATTACCATAACTTGATAGGTATCCGAATTGTGCACCAATACCATCTTTTCCGAAACTGAATTGACCTTGTGATATGGGGGATTTAACATCACCCCAATTAAGAGTATAGGTGTTCTTGGCTTGAGTTGTTGTCCAAATTATGTGTTCTCCTGGAGCAATCGTGCTGGGTGTTGGATCAGGAAGAGAAGGAGTTAAAGTTAGAGGTGTGTTTGTATTATTCACAATAGTTGCTTTTGCGTTAAAAGCAGGCCAAGTACCCGCAAATGTGACATTAACTGTCCCCCCGATTGGGAAAATTTTTAAAGGGCTAACATACTGATTTGAATTTTGAATCGCTTGTTGAGTTATGTTGTTGGGGTTTCCGTTAGCTGTGGCGGTAATATTGGCTGTTATTGCCCCTTGTAGACCTGTTTGTATCCAACCTCTATTTAGACTAACACCAGTTCCAGCTCCAAGTTGTAACGATCCCTTAGTAGAATCTTGGTTACCCCAATTTAATGCGTAAGTAGTATTAGGGTTGTCTGTAGAGAGATTTCCTGTTTTTCCCGCGAGAATTGTAACGGGAGAAAGAGAGGGGTCTGAAGGATTCATCGTGAGTGGAGCATCAGTATTATTTGTGACGACAATATCGGCTTTAAAAGCCGGTTTTGTCCCTGAAAAGGTCAATGTGATGGTTTTGTTACAAGGATTTTGTGATCCTGGAAGGAGATTGGTTCCACCATTAGTAGATTGTGAAAATGATTGTTGGTTACCATTAGAATCTTTTGCGTTAACAGACATTGAATACCATTGTTGATTCTCAGGCATAGACCCTCTATCAACAGAAACTTTAGTGCAAGGACCAAAACTTAAACTACCTTGAGAAAATGCACTGGCGCCTGGACTTGACCATTGTAGAGAGTAGACGTTGTGTGGGTTTCTTGCGGTCCAGCTAACGCTTTGCCCGTTGTATAACACAGATGGACAAGGGCTGCTTCCCTGGCTAGCGTCTATGTAGATCGGGGTTTCAGTATTGTTGTAAATAGTGACAATACCTGCGAAGGTATTGGCTAGATCGCATGGACTAGCAGGTAAAGGACGATTTTTACAGGACATATTTTTCTCCTCTTATCATTTATACTTATTATATTCAAGATTTGAATTATGTGATAAATAGCTTAGAGTGAGAGTCTTAGCGAAATTCTAAAGGCGTGTGCTCTTCCATGATAAAACTAGTAGGGGCATTTATTGGGAGAGGGTCCACTTTGCCTGCAGTTTTTCATACTCGCCACTTTTGTGCATGTGTGCAATCCCGTGGTTAATGAGTATGATGAGTTTTTTACGTCTTTGTGCTTGAGACTGATCATGAGGGCACTGACAATGATCGCTTCTCATTTCTTTGGTTCCGGGTGAGGGAATCAAGAGACGGAGAGCTTCATTGGTGAGTGGACCGGAGACGATCTTAAGTGTATCGTGGAAAATATCTTCGACGTACCTGGCTGCGGGTATGGCAGGAATAAGGGTTGCTTGAATGTTGCCGAGGGAGACGAGTTCAAGTGCAGAGGCGAAGCGATCGTAGAAGATAAATTGGGTTTTGGGGTAACTAGCAATGATTTCGATCTCATCATTTCCGTAGCGGGTAGCAACCACCTTACCTCCGAGTTGTGACAAATCGCAGACGGGGGAAGTTTTTGAAACGATTAAGACAGGTCCTGTGCATAAGAGGGGATCTGAAAAGGCGTACTTGGTCATATTGATCAGATTCGGGGGAGCAGAAGAGACAACACTATCGACTTTCCCCATCATCATTTCATCGATTAGATTATCCCAGTTCAACGAGATAATTTCAATTTGTACCCGCTCGTGCTTTGCAATTGCATCGATTAGATCGTGGGTGAACGCATTGACATTGGCTTTTTGTTGTCCAAGTTCAGTCGGGAAAAAAGAAGGGTCAACCCCTACACAATATTTCTCACAAGAGAGGCGTGTTGTTGATTTAGCGCAGGAGGCGGTGATAAGGACTACAAGGAGTGAAAGAATTCTTCTCATGTGTATATCTTACACGAATATAAGCTTAAAAATGAAGAAAAAGATCATCGATAAAAGTGCAGAACAGGGGATAGTGATGATCCATGAGAGCAAAATCCCTTTGATCAAGCGGAAATTTAATGCTGAAATTCCTCTAGCTAAACCAACGCCGAGGACTGCACCAACGATGGAGTGAGTGGTAGAGATGGGCATTCCTATTTTAGAGGCAACTAAGATGGTGATAGAAGCGGCGCATTCTGCAGAAAAACCGCGGGTTGGAGTAAGTTGTGTAATCTTGTGGCCAATTGTATCAATGACGCGCCAGCCATAGGTAGCAAGACCTACGACGATTCCTGTTCCGCCAAACATGAGAAGCCATAAGGGAATTTGAGTAGTGGTCATAAGAGCCAGGGGTGATCGCAAAATCTCGACTACTGCAGAGACGGGCCCTACCGCATTGGCGACATCATTGGCTCCATGCCCAAAAGCAACAACGCAGGCACTGATAAGTTGCAGATAGCCAAAAATTCTCTCCACCGTAATGTATTCTACAGAGATTTTATCATCGTACTTCGTTTCAGCTTTTAATTGATCAATCATTGAGGAGACAGAGTGGGATAGCTGATCAAGTTCTGTACTTAAAGTCCCTACGGCAGCCAATTTGGCTCGATGCAGATGTTTATGAGCCTTTGAAAGACAAAATAATTGGTGTTCTTGCTTCGCCCCGACCGATTTTGTCATCTGAATCGAGGGGACAATTCTCCTGGTGGTAAGAAAGCAAATGAGTCCCCCTATCGATCCTACAGTAGTAGCAAGAGAGAAAACAAGATACATCGGGATTTTGATCTTTAGGTTTTCATTCCCTCCCCAAAAGGTGGCAAGAACGAAGATAAACAAAATCATAAAGACTAAAAAAGGGGCGATTTTCTTTGTCTCTTTAACAGGATTGAAAGCAAACAAGATCCTTTTCTGAATCATCCCAAAGATGAAGAAGGCCATGATTGCCGATATGGTAGGCGAAATGACCCAAGAAAGGGCAATAGTTCCGACCACAGGCCATTTAATCGCTTCTGTTCCGATCGATACAATTCCGAAGCCTAGGAGAGCACCCACAATCGAATGAGTAGTTGATACTGGCCATCTAAAGTGAGTGGCTAGCTGAAGCCAAATGGCTGTTGATAGTAGAGCTCCAATCATACCAACAACGAAAATTTGACTATTGTGCTGAAACATCGACGGGTCGACGATACCATGTTGTATCGTCTCAGAGACGTTTCCCCCTAAAAGTGAGGCCCCTGCAAACTCGAGAACGCCTGCGATAACGATGGCACGTTTAAGTGTAATGGCCCCAGAGCCAACGGATGTTCCGATGGCGTTTGCTACATCATTGGCTCCTATGTTCCATAACATATAGAAACCAATTACAAGAACGAGTGCAAGGAAAAACAGTTCCATTAAGTCTTTATGTCCAGTATCATCTCAATTCGCAAAGCGACTTTTTCGGCATAGTGTGCAATACGGCCAATATCTTCAACAAGGCGAGTCAATAGAATGAAGGAGGGGGGATCGAAAGTTTCTCCCATTCTAAGTTCGATTCGTGTTCCTTATAGGCAAGAATATCGACTTTTTCCTTGACCTTGACGGCAATTGGCCCTCCAAAAGAGGCTTCCAGTAGCTGATCAAAGGACAGGACGATTTTTTTAATATCGTTCGCAGCATCCATGTTTTTTTCGATGTACGCTTTTAACAATTCTTTGATTTCAATGGGGATGATGAGGGGCTTGATCATAAGAAGATTGGCAATTTCTTCAGCGACATCAGCAATATCATCCTGTAGAGTCAGGATCTCCAAGAAGTTCTTTCGATCAACAGGAAATAAAAAGCTTTTCGTAAGGGATTTTCGGATGTCATTTTTGACTAGATCGGCCTCGTGTTCAAACTCCGATACTTCTATGGCGAGTTGATTGATCTTCTCAAGGTGGGCTTCATCACCTCCCTCAAGGAGCTGTGTGAAGATCTCTGTAAGCTTTGCTAAACAAGCAACGACCTTCTCCATATGCAGTTGCAACAAGTCGAAAGGGGTCTTTACGAGAAGCAATTTTGCAAAGTAATTCATGCCTTTATCATCACAAATCGATCGATATTTTGCTAGTCGAAAAATAGCATAGATAGAAAAATGGAAGGATCAGATTAATGGGACTCTTTTTCGTTGCTGAAAAGGGAGACGAGATCGCGGTCGTTGAGGTTACGAAAGCCCCCTAGTGGGAGTGGACCCAGGTGAAGATTGCCAATAGCAATCCGTGAAAGAGAAATGATTTCGAGATTGGCCGCTTCGACCATGAGACGCACTTCGTGCTTCTTTCCCTCTTTCACACCAATCGTCAGAGTTCCTCGTCGAAGCTTTTTTACTGAAGCCGGACGTATCCACTTACCTTCAATCATCGTGCCTTTCGCAATGATCTTCAGATGTTCGTCGGTAACTTCAGCATGGACCTTGACAAGGTATTTTTTTACAAGATTAGAGGATGGATGGCTCACCTTTTTGGCGAGCTCACCGTCATTGGTGATGATGAGAAGTCCTGTGGTGTCTCGATCAAGTCGTCCGACGGTGTACATTCTTTCTTTAAAATTAGAAACAAGATCAATAGCGAGCTTTTCATTGTTCAAACGCTTATTTGAACAAACATAGCCTCTTGGTTTATTGACGATTAGGGCGATTTTTTTCTCAGGCCCTTTGATCTTTTGATTGTGGAGGGTGATTATGTCGACATTAGGATCGCATTGCATGCCAAGTTCTCTGACAACTTTTCCGTTGACCTTGACAGCCCCTTCTTCAATGAGCTTATCTGCACCCCTTCTTGAGGAGAGTCCTGCGTGAGCGAGGATTTTGTTTAATCTTTTTTGAGCCATAATCCTAGTGTATGATACTATACACACTTTACACTTTAGAGGAAAGAAAATGGCAAAAATCGTTTTGCTCCGCCATGGGTTATCAAGGTGGAATCAACAAAATATTTTTACAGGGTGGGTCGATGTCCCCCTTTGTCCTGAAGGGATTCATGAGGCTTTTGTTGCAGGAGAGAAGATTAAAGAGATCAATTTTGATGCTGTCTTTACTTCTAAATTGTTGCGTGCAAGTATGACGGCACTCTTGGCTTTATCAAAGAGCCGTAAAGCGTGCTGCCCGATTGTTGTTCATGAAGAAGGCGATCAAAACGATTGGTATAAAGTCCCCAAGATGAAGGATGTGATTCCTGTTTATGTACGAGAAGCATTGAATGAGCGCGCTTATGGAGATTTTCAGGGCCTAAACAAAGATGAAGTGAAAGAAAAAGTTGGAGAAGAGCAATTTCGTCTATACAGACGCTCGTATGCGGTCAAGCCTCCTAATGGAGAAAGTTTAAAAGATACGATTGAGCGAATGACTCCCTGTTTTGAGAATGAGGTGATGCCTCTTTTGATCGCTGGAAAAAACGTGTTAATTTCGGCCCATGGAAATAGCATCAGAGGAATTTTAAAAGAGATCGAGAACATTTCGGATGAGGAAATCGCCTCGGTTGAGGTGGCGACAGGAGTTCCAATTGTTTATAACTACGGAGAGGGGATGTGGCAGAAATCTATCTAGATA
>CAYZDL010000005.1:0-16392 GCA_964477345.1 uncultured bacterium | reverse complement strand
GGGCAAAAAGAAGCGGTGTATGATATTACTGCCCCTTATCAAAAGAGTGGGCCGTTGACCCTTGCTCTTGAAACGAGCATCGATGCTCTTTACGAACTTGTAGGAGCCGATCCAGCCGATCGCTTTTTCTTTGGACAAAGTGAAGCTGAGCTGAGTTCGCAGATTTTCTTCAGCCTCCTTGTCGATGAAATGTACCAGACTGGGAAAAATCATCTGATTGCTCCAAGGAGTGAGAAGGCATCGATTTTAAGGATGCTCGATCGACTAAAAGAAATTGGGTGTACTTTCTCACTGATCGATGTCGATAAAGATGGACAAGTGACACTTGAAGCTGTCAAAAAGCAAATCACCCCTCGCACGGCACTTATTGCCCTTTCGTGGGTCGATGGACTGATCGGGACAATTCGTCCTATTTGGGAAATCACCGAATATTGCAAAGACCAGGGGATTGCTACTTACGTTCAAGCCTCTGAAATTTTCGCTAAACTCTTTTTCCGATTTAAAGATTTACCGATCGACTACCTCTCGTTTTCAGGAGAACTTTTCCATGCACCCAAAGGATGTGCCGGACTCTTTGTAAAAAAAGGGCGCAAGCCACCAGTCATTTCTTATCCATTAGGTGCCAGGCTGGCCATTTTTGAAGGAGCTCATCCTGCAGGACTTGTTGCGATGGGTGAGGCTGCTTGTGAAGTGCTTGACTTGATCGATTCGATGAGTATGGAAACAGCTCATTTACGAGCTAAGTTTGAAAATCAGCTAGAAAGAAGGGTTGAAGGGGTCCATTTTTTTGCTAAGGGAGCCAATCGTGTTCCGAATGTTTCGTGCTTTGCAATCAAAGGCATTCATGCCGAGCTTCTATTGTTTCACTTGACGCATGAAGGGATCTTGGCCACTTTTGGAGGAGGACAACGGCAAAAGTTAGAGCATGTCTTGATTGCAGGTGGAGTTGAGGAAGAGCTTGCAAAAAGCGCTATTAGTATCGCCTTATCGTACCAGACGAGCGAAGAAGAGATTGATGAGGCATTAGAGAAAATCGTGAAGATTTGTGAGAAGCTCAAACTCAAGAGTGGGGTTTTCGTATGACACATGTAAGACTGTTTCCCTGGGCTCATTACAGCCAAAAACTTACCGTTAGAATTTTAGCCGCTAGATCATCAGGGGTGATTGATCAAGCGCGTGAAGGGATGCGACTTGTCACAGCCGTTGGTGGGACGCGAAAAGAGGGTGAGCAATGCAAATTGTATCTTATTGTCAGTGAAGAAGACGGAGAGATCATCGATGCCAAGTATCAAGCTTTTGGCCCAAGCTCTTTGATTGGAGCCCTTGAGGTGCTATGTGAATTGGTTCTTAGAAAAAATTATGACCAAGCAAAACGAATCTCGGCTGAATTGATTGACAAACATGTTCAGTCAACCACCAAAAAATCGGCTTTTCCTCTAGAAGCTTATCCCCACATCAATTTTGTTTTGGAAGTTTTAGATAAGGCTCTTGAAGGGTGTGGAGATATCCAACTCCCTGATGGCTACGTTGTTACGCCGGTTAAATTTGTTGAGCTAGAGGCGGGCGAGTATCCTGATTGGGCCTCTTTGACGAAAGAGCAAAAGCTCGGAATTATTCAGAGTGTGATCGAAGTAGATATTCAACCCTACATTGAACTCGACGAGGGTGGCGTGAAAGTCATCGACCTGAGAGGCGACATTCAGGTGATTATCCAATACTCCGGATCTTGCACATCGTGTTATGCAGCGACAGGTTCAACTCTAACAGCCATCCAACAAGTCCTGCGCAAAAAAGTTCACCCCGAAATCACGGTAATTCCTGAGCTATAAAGTTAGTAGTTGGTGTGGAGTGAACCGCTCGAGATCAGATAGCGAACTTCGCCTACCTCGAGGACTAGACGACCATCGGCCTGAATCTCCTTGACGATCCCCAGGGCCTTTTGCGGCCCTTCGAGAGTCACTTGTTGATCTTTGTAGGCTAGATGTTGATTGATCATATCACAAAAAGGGGCAAAGCCCTTCTCTTCAAATAGGGAAAGATCGGTGCTAAATTGTTTGTTCAAGAGATCGGCCATTGTTTCGATCTCAAAATGATGCGCTGTTTCTGCAAAGAGAGATGTGGCCGAGATATCGATTTTTGCAAGATCTTCTTTGGTGGTGTTTATATTCATTCCACAGCTGATGACAGTGAGATCATCTCCGATATCAGCCATCGTCCCAGCGAGCTTCTTTGACGAGAGGAGAAGGTCATTGGGCCACTTAAAAAGGGGAAAGATCGAAAATGTATGTAAAAGAGTCATGAGAGATGAAGAGAGTAGCTGCGCTAAGTTTTGTGGAGACGATGATGTGTAGCGGGGAAGAGCAAAAGTTGCAAGTAAAGCCATCCCTGGAGGAGAGAGCCAACTTGTCCCAGGACGCCTACCCACCGAATCTGTTTGTAGATCGGAAGTGATCATCAGCGGCTCTGTCAATTGTTGACTAAGAGCCCACTTGTGGGTTGAAGCTATTTTCGTAAAATGTCGTCTTTGAAACCTCATTGCATTTATAATACAGTGAAACTAGAATAAAGTTCCATGTGGGATCCAACTTATATTAAGAGAATGGACTATCGAATTGTTGCTATTGTGACAATTTTGATGTGCATTTCGCTTTTAGTCATCACAGCAACCACATCCCCATCAAGCTTGATAGGGGGTGAGAAGATCGTTTTGTCGTCGTTAGTAAAGAACCAAGCAAAAGCGTTTCTCTTAGGATGGATTGCCTATCTGTTTCTTGTCGGGTTTGATTATCGGAAGCTTCGTGAATGGACCTGGTTTCTCTATCTTGGGATTGTGATCCTTTTACTTGGACTCTACTTTACCACTCCGATCCACAATGTGAGACGTTGGTACAGGCTTCCTTTCCTCCCTTTTGATATTCAACCCTCAGAATTTGCCAAATTGATCGTCGTCGTTGCTTTGAGTTGGTTTTTGGAAAAAAAAGGGGAGTTGTCGGCCAGAATCCCCACCTTCTTTATGGCAAGCACCATCGTATTCATCCCCTTTATCCTCATTTTAAAGCAGCCCGATCTTGGAACGGCACTGATCTTGTGTCCCATGGCCCTCGTCATTTTTTACTTCGGGGGGATCAAAAGACAAATCGTCCGGATGCTTTCAGTTGTTGCCTTGGCACTCTTTGGGTTTGTTCTAATGATTTTTCTCGGTCTTTTTTCGCATGAAGAGCTCCGCCCCTTTTTTACTACCTTTATGAAGGAGTATCAATTTGAAAGACTCAATCCCAATACCTATCACCAAAAAGCAGGGCAAACAGCCATTGCCCTCGGGCAAATTACAGGAACAGGATTTTGCAAAAGTGAATTCACCGGACACCATTGGCTACCTTATGGGTACACAGATTCGGTCTTTCCCGCATTTACCGAAGAATTTGGATTAATCGGTGCCTATCTTTTGATCACCCTTTTTTTTGGATTAATCTATTTTAGTTTTCAAGTATCGACCGTAGCAAATGATCATTTTGGGAAACTCCTCTCTGCGGGGATTGCCGTATATCTTGCGATGCACGTCATTATCAATATGGGAATGATGTGCGGGCTTCTCCCCATTACAGGGGTCCCCCTAATTATCGTCAGTTATGGTGGCTCGTCAGTGATGTCGACAATGACAGCTCTCGGGTTATTACAAAGTATTTATGCAAGACGTTTTACATTTTCTTAAAGCGAGGAAAAGCCGTGAAAAAATTAACCTTACTCACCATTTATATCGCCGTAACCTTCCTAGGATGTGCAAGGCAGCAAAAACCAACTATGACCCTTGATACATTTCAAGAAACGCATGTGGGGATGTCAGAGGAACTCCTAGTCAAAACCTACGGGCCTCCTTTCAACACCTATTATAAGGACAACGGAATCGTAGTTTATGAATATATAGAAAGATTCAGTATGGGCAGTGCCGAGATGAGAGTCGTCGAGGCCAGGCGTTACTACTTCTATATAAAGGATGGTAAGGTGGTTTCAAAGCAAATGTCGGTTAAAAATCAACCTGGCTACGAACCAATGAATGAGCTCTAGAAAATAAATGCATAAGGACAAAAAAAGAGATCACATGAATATGTGATCTCTTTCAAATCTTGTTAGATTAACGACTACTCATCTTCGTCATCGTCATCGTCATCGAATAAGGCTTCATCGTCATCGTCATCGTCATCTTCAAAGTCATCATCATCTAGATCCTCATCATCAAAATCTTCATCATCGTCATAAGGATCATCAGTACTATCTAGCAACATCTCATCTCTCCTAAATTAATAATCTTTCTTAAGTGGAAATGGTGATATGAACACCTGAGGGGAGGTTAAAACTCTTCAGCTTGTCGATGGTATTTCCTGTCGGATTTTGGATTTCGAGTAATCGTTTATGGGTCTTCATTTCAAATTGTTCACGAGCTTCCTTATCGATGTGGGGAGAGCGAAGGACAGTGAATCTTTCGATGCGTGTTGGCAGCGGAATTGGACCTACAACTCTAGCGCCAGTCCTCTGGGCTGTTTCAACGATGTCCTTAGAGGCCTTGTCGACTACGCGATGATCATATCCCTTGAGTCTAATTCGGATCTTTTGCTTTTTTGTCGTTGCCATAATCTTTTTGGTGCTCCTCTCTACTCTTACGATTTTTTCGCTATTTTTTCTTGAATTACTTTGGGTACAGGCTCGAAATGGCTTGGCTCCATGGTGAAGTCGGCTCGTCCAGAAGAGATAGAACGGATATCGGTTGAATAGCCAAACATTTCAGCCAAGGGAACCTTAGAATTGATCTCAATTGTTGTCCCTTTTGATTCCTGACTTTGGATCTGTCCTCGACGTCTATTCAAGTCGCCGATGATGTCTCCCATATTTGCCTCAGGTGTCCTAACATCGACCTTCATGATCGGCTCTAGAATGATCGGAGCGCAAGCCTTTGCTGCGGCACGGATAGCCATAGATGAGCAGATCTTAAAGGCCATTTCACTCGAGTCAACGTCGTGATAAGAACCAAATACGATGGCCACTTTGACGTCAACTAGTGGATAGCCCGCCAACACACCCGATTCAAGGCCTTCGATAATGCCCTTGATACATGGGTTGATGTACTCTTTCGGGATCACTCCACCTACGACCTTGCTGACAACTTCGTTGCCTTTTCCAGTCTCATTAGGTTCGATCTCGATCACTACGTGAGCGTACTGACCACGTCCACCTGATTGCTTAATGTACTTTTCTTCGTGTTTTCCTGGTTTTGTAATCGTTTCACGATACGAAACTTCAGGGGCTCCCACAT
This sequence comes from uncultured bacterium, assembly GCA_964477345.1. Lineage (GTDB taxonomy): Bacteria > Chlamydiota > Chlamydiia > Chlamydiales > 2-12-FULL-49-11 > JAJZEO01. The sequence continues at coordinate 11,084 of CAYZDL010000005.1, read as the reverse complement.
TGGCTTCAACTTTGAACTCACGGATCATTCGATCGCGTAGAACGTCTAGGTGAAGCTCTCCCATTCCGGAGATGATCGTCTGTCCTGTTTCTTCGTTTGATGAAACACGGAAAGTTGGATCTTCCTCAGAAAGTGAACTGAGAGCGACAGATAATTTTTCACGATCTTGTTTCGATTTAGGTTCGATCGCCATTGAAATCACTGGCTCAGGGAATTCCATCTTTTCAAGGATAACGGCATCATCTTCTAAACATAGAGTATCCCCAGTAGTGGAACTCTTAAGTCCGATGACAGCAAAAATATCCCCTGTGAAGAACTCATCGCGGTCTTTTCTTTCGTTTGCGTGCATCTCAAGAAGTCTTGAAACCCTTTCTCTCTTTCCCTTTGTCGAGTTGTAAATAGCCGTTCCTTTCTTCAAGGTTCCGGAATAGATACGAACGAAAGTTAATCTTCCTACGAACGGATCGGTCATGACTTTAAAAGCAAGGGCCGCGAGACGCTCATTATCGTTAGGTTGTAAGTTGATGATGGCATCAGTCTTTTCATTGTGTCCAATGATGACACCTCTATCAATCGGAGAGGGCATCCATCTGACTACTGCATCGAGAAGAGGTTGAATCCCTTTGTTTTTAAAAGCTGTTCCACAAAGAACTGGAAAGAATTTAACTGAGCAAACCCCTTTTCTAATCACAGCGTGAATTTCGTCTTCGGTAAGAGTTTCAGGCGCTTCTAATACTTTCGTCATGAAATCTTCATCTTCTTCGTCGATAGTAGCCAATTCTTCGAGGAGTCTTGATCTCATTTCTTGACATTTGCTCTTGATATCTGTAGGGATGTCTGTTAACTCGTACTCGGCGCCCATTGTTTCATCCTTGAAGATGTAGGCTTTCATCGAAACGAGGTCGACCATGCCCATGAACTCGCCTTCACCGCCAACTGGCCATTGAACAGCAAATGCATTAGCTCCAAGTTTTTCTCTCATGCTGGCTATGCACATTTCGAAGTCTGAACCGACACGGTCCATCTTATTGATAAAGGCAATTCTTGGTACTTTGTACCTTTCAGCTTGACGCCACACAGTTTCTGATTGAGGTTGCACCCCATCCACAGCAGAGAAGACAGCAACAGCTCCGTCAAGAACTCGAAGCGATCTTTCTACTTCAATGGTAAAATCGACGTGGCCCGGAGTATCAATGATGTTGATCTTGCTATCTTTCCAGTAGACAGTCGTACAGGCAGAAGTAATGGTAATACCACGCTCTTGCTCTTGAACCATCCAGTCCATGGTTGCTGCACCTTCGTGCACTTCACCAATTTTGTGAAGTTTCCCTGCATAAAAAAGGATACGCTCACTGACCGTGGTCTTTCCCGCGTCAATGTGAGCCATGATTCCAATGTTTCTGACTCTGTCTAACTTGTCTTTTTCGTCTCTTACCATTTTTCTCTACTTATCAAATCAATTCATTCAAAAAAAGAAGACGATAGAAACTTCCATCGCCTTTAATCTCTACCATCTGTAGTGTGCAAACGCCTTGTTTGCTTCGGCCATTCTGTGTGTGTCATCTTTCTTTTTAATCGTAGTGCCTTGATTGTTGTAACAATCTTGAAGTTCCATTGCAAGCCCATCAGTCATATTACGTCCGGCCTTGTTTCGGGCAGCTGTGATGATCCATTTCATCCCAAGAGAGTGACGTCTTCTTTGACTAATCTCCATAGGCACTTGGTAAGTGGCTCCCCCAATACGTCTTGACTTTACTTCGACAAGAGGCATCGCATTTTCTAAAGCCTTTTCAAAAACCTCAGCCGGATTTTCCGCTTTTACACGCTTCGCAAACGCCTCAAGGGCATCATAGACTATTCTGCGTGCAACGGATTTTTTCCCGTGAAGCATGACTCGGCTAATGAATTTCGCTACTTCCAAACTTCCATACTTTGGATCTGGGAGTGTTTTTCTTGGTTCTGCTTTTCTTCTTCTTGACATATCGTCTTCTCGTTAGATTTAGCTTATTGATTTGGAGGGATTAACCCTTCTTTGCTCCATATTTTGATCGACTTTGCTTACGGTCTTTGACAGCGGCGCAGTCAAGTGTGCCTCGGACAATGTGGTATCGAACCCCAGGTAAGTCTTTTACCCGACCACCTCGCACTAGCACGATGCTGTGTTCTTGTAAGTTGTGGCCTTCGCCGGGAATGTACGCAGAGATCTCAGTTCCGTTAGACAAGCGTACCCTAGCAACTTTTCGAAGCGCAGAGTTCGGTTTTTTCGGCGTCATAGTCTTAACTTGTAAGCAAACACCACGTCTTTGCGGGCAACTTTTGAGGGCTGCAGACTTTGATTTTACGGTCCCTTTTACTCTCGGATTCCGTATAAGCTGGTTTATCGTTGGCATATAGCCTCGTCTCCAAATTTTCTAAAAAAGTACTTAAGGAAGATACCGAAGGTTTGATTTATTTGCAAGTTTTACTCCTGCACTACGGAAGTAAATTGAAAAACTGCGAATTTTTGAGGCTGGAATCAGCCTATTTTCACCCTGCTAGATCTTTTAGTAGGCAAAAGAATTTTCATCACTTTAGTGGTGGGTTCTTTAAATTTACTTCGGTATAATTGTTTTTTTTATTAGAGTTGGCTTTGAACCGAGGAGACGGCGGAATGGTCCAAGCATCGCGAATTTATGCATTTTTTTTATCCTTAAGTTTGCTGTCCTTTATAGAAGTAGCGTCGGCGGAGAGCCCCCTTAAGTATGAACACATCCCAATAGCAGTCAATGAGATGCTCGCCTATCACGTCGAATTTGACAAACTCAATCCTACTCTCGTTCGACGTTCATTCAATTTATTTGTTGCAAAATTTGACCCCAAACAGACCTATCTCTTGAGGTCTGAGGTTGACCCTTTCTATTCCTTAACCGATCAGGAGGCAAAGGGGATCATCGCCGATCTTTATAAAGGAAAATTTCCTGAATATGTGAAACTTAACAAAATGATCATCTCTTCGATTCAAAGAGCCAGAAAAATTAGAGCCACCATTCGGACCCAGTTGCTAAGTCAAAAGGATTTAGATCTTTCAAAATCAATTTCACAACAGTTTTCTTTTCCTGAGACACAAAATGACCTCTACCTTTTGAACAATACTATTATGCACAATTGGCTCGTTTATTATGCAAAAGAGAAAAAAATCATTAAGCTCGATCCTGCTGAGCGACTAAAAGTGCTAAATTATTTTGAGAAAAAAAGAAGAGCTCATGAGGATCAATATTTGGTCACATTTGAGAAGCCGGAACCTGCATTTGCATTAAATATTTTAAAATCTTTAGCTGCCAGTTTGGATGCTCACACGATGTATTATTCTCCTGAGGAGGCAGCTGAGATTAGAGTAGCTCTTCTAAAGCAATTTTGTGGCGTGGGACTTCATTTACAGGAGGGTGTCGATGGACTTTATGTGGCAGGAGTGATTGAAAATAGTCCTGCAGCTCGCACAAAACTCATTACGCAAGGAGATATTTTAAAGCAAATCGATGCTACCCCTGTAGAAGATATGTATTTTAGTGATGTCCTTAAGCTACTTGATGGTCCTCAATACTCAAAGGTTTCTTTTCTTTTTGAAAAACCTAGCAGCAATGACAAAGTCACGGTGACATTACAGCGAGAAAAGATTTCCCTGGAGTCAGAGAGGATCCAAGTAACTGCGGAACCATTCGCTGATGGGGTGATTGGGAAAATTTCAATGACCTCTTTTTATGAGAATGAGGATGGAATTTCCCTCGAAAAGGATATCCGAGATGCTTTAAAAGAGCTCCGCTCAAACGGTCCTATCTACGGTTTGATCCTTGATTTGAGATACAACGCCGGGGGATTTTTAAACCAAGCGATTAAGACGGCTGGTTTATTTATTAAAAATGGGGTTGTGGTGATTGCCAAGTACGCCAATGACCAAATTCAGTACCAAAGAGATCTTGATCCTCGAAGCTATTACGACGGTCCCCTCGTAGTCCTCAGTTCAAAAGCGTCTGCATCGGCTGCAGAAATTCTCGCCGCTTCTCTTCAAGATGAAGGGGTTGCAGTCATTGTAGGGGATGAGAGGTCGTACGGAAAAGGGACGATGCAATACCAAACGATTACCGATCCCAATGCCCGCGATTTTTATAAAGTGACTGTCGGTCGTTATTTTACCATCTCTGGGAAGTCGACCCAAATTGAAGGGGTAAAGTCCGACATTGTTGTCCCCACTTTTTATGCTCCCTATGAAGTTGGGGAAAAATATCTCAAATACCCATTAGCATCCGAAAATCTTCTGCAGAAAAAAGACATTAAGGAAGAGATCAATCGCCTCTTTGTCAACTACAAACAACGTAAGGGGCAATATCTAGAACTAATGCTTTCTCGTCTTAAAGAAAATAGCAAGGAACGCCTCTTGAAAAATCGCGACTTTTCTTCTTTTCTCGAAGAGGTGAATCAGAAGCGCTTTGGTGTTGTCACGACGGCCGGTTATGGGAAAGACGATCTTCAAATGCAAGAGGCTGTGCAAATTGTTAAGGACATGATTATATTAAGAAATAATCGATTATAATTTTTTTTATTTTGAAAACTTCCCATTTTTGAATCTTTCCTAGTATAGCTTGTCTTGAAGTATAATCGTTTTGTCTGTATCTATCGGCATTATGAAGTACATTAAGATAGGTGTCGCTGTTGTTGTTCTTTGCCTTCTTATAGAGGGAGGGATTTACTTCTATAGACATGGACGAAAGGACGATCGGAGAGAACTGACCCTTTATGGGAACGTTGACATTCGGCAGGTCGAGATCGCATTCCGTGTTCCAGGAAAATTAGAAAAACTCTTCTTTGAAGAGGGAGATCTGGTCAAAGCAGGATCGTTGATGGCGGTCTTGGATAAGGTTCCTTTTAAAAATGTGGTCAATGTGGCAACGGCTCATTTGCAAAGTGCTGTGGCAAAATGGGAAAATGCGCAGATCCACTTTCAAAATCGCCTTGGTGTGATTGAATCAAGTGCAATATCGGAAGAAAACCTTGATGATGCTCAGGCCGACTTTAAAAGTTTGACGGCCCAGGTTGTTGGAGCTGAAGCAGAGCTAGCACTTGCCAATGATGGTTTAAGTTATACCGAAGTTTATGCTCCGAATGATGGGATTATCTTAACACGGATACGCGAAGTAGGTTCAGTCCTCAACATTTCTGAGCCAGTCTACACACTCTCACTTCTTTCACCTGTTTGGGTAAGAGCTTATGTCGATGAAGTCGATTTAGGTAGAGTCAATTACGGAATGAAAGCTGAAGTGCTTACCGATGGGGGGAAATCGTATACAGGGAAGGTGGGCTTCATTTCTCCAATGGCAGAATTTACCCCGAAAACAGTCCAAACAACTCAATTAAGAACAGCTTTAGTCTATCGTTTGAGAGTCTATATCGATAATCCTGATATGGCTCTTAAGCAAGGAATGCCGGTAACCGTAAAACTACGGGGCTAGCCAATGATCATCGAAATCAATAATCTTTCAAAGCTCTTTTCCAAAAAGGTGCCTCCTGCCTTAGAAAAGATCGATGCAACATTTCCGATTGGTAAAATCATTGGATTGGTCGGGCCTGACGGTGCGGGGAAGACAACTTTGATGAGACTGATGGCGACATTATTGTTGCCCACAGAAGGGACAGTGAAAGTTGCTGGGTATGATACGGTAAAACAATCGATTGAAGTGAATGATTCGATCGGGTACATGCCTCAAAGATTTAGTCTCTATGAAGATTTGACGGTGATGCAAAATCTTGATCTCTACGCCGATTTAAAAGGAGTACCTAAGGAAGAAAAGAAAAGTCGATTTGAACTGCTCCTAGGTTTTACAGGACTGGCTCCTTTCACCAATCGTCTCTCGGGGGCTCTTTCTGGTGGTATGAAACAAAAACTAGGCCTTGCCTGTGCATTGATTAAAAAGCCGAAGGTTCTATTACTCGATGAACCAAGCGTTGGAGTTGATCCGATTTCAAGAAAAGAGCTGTGGAAAATGACTCTACAACTCTTGGCCGACGATATTACGATCATCTGGAGCACCGCCTATCTTGAAGAGGCCGAACGATGCGACCATGTCCTTTTGCTCAATAATGGAAAGATGCTCTTCTATGGAACTCCTCAGGAATTCAAAGAACAGACGCAGGCTAAAACATTTGATGAAGCGTTCATCAGCAGACTTGGAGGGTATCATGAGCAGCCTTCTCTTTTGGCTGCAGCAAGGGGTGAAATTCAGGATTCAGAACAGAAGGTGATTTCTTGTACCCAATTGACAAAGAAGTTCAAAGAGTTCGTCGCTGTCGATCATGTCGACTGTGAGGTAAATAGGGGAGAGATCTTTGGTCTTCTAGGGCCTAACGGAGCAGGGAAATCGACCATTTTTCGAATGCTTTGTGGCTTGTTACCACCAACTTTAGGAACGACTTCAATCTTGGGGATGAGTCTTGAACAAGCGCCCTCTGCAATCCGTGCTAGAATTGGGTACATGGCACAAAAATTCTCCCTCTACGGCAATTTGACGGTGTTGCAAAATCTCGATTTCTTCGCCGGGATCTACAATTTACAAGATCAACAGAAAAAAGAGGCGATCTCTTTAATGTTTGAGATCTTTGATTTAAAAAAGTATGCGAACACCTACGCCCAAACTTTACCCCTGGGTTACAAACAGAGGCTCTCCCTTGCCTGCGCTACGATGCATAAACCCGATATTATCTTTCTCGATGAGCCAACCTCTGGTGTCGATCCGATCACGAGAAAAGAGTTTTGGACCCACATTAAGGGGCTCGTTAAGAAGAAAGTGACGATCATGATCACGACACACTACATGGATGAAGCTGAATACTGTGATCAAATTGCCCTCATCTTTAGAGGGAAGATCATTAAACAGGGTTCACCTCAGCAGCTTAAAGAGGGGTATGCCTCTTTAGAAGATGCTTTTATTGCAGAGGTGGGTCAATGTCATTAAGAAGACTCGTAGCCTTGATGAAAAAAGAGACAATACAAATTGTTAAAGATCCAAGCTCTCTTCTTGTTAGCCTGATTTTACCCCTCTTCCTTCTCTTTTTGTATGGGTATGGAGTTTCGCTAGATTTAAACCATTTGAGATTGGGGCTGCTCATCGAGGATTCGAATGACGAGGCGACCTCTTTGAAAAGGAGTTTTCAAAATTCACGTTATTACGATTTACAGATCGTCACCAATCGAGACGAATTATCAAAGAAAATCACGAATAACGAGATTAGAGGATTTGTCGTCATACCTTTCTACTTTTCGCAGTACCTCAATAGATCCGACTGTGTTGCGCCAATTCAGGTGATTGCTGATGGAAGCGAAACCAATACGGCAAGCTTTCTCCAAAACTACGTGCAAGGCACCTTTGAAAATTGGATCCTCCAAGAACATCTCGAAAAACAAATCTCCGGAAATGCTCCAATTAACGTTGAGAGTAGATTTTGGTACAATGAAGAATTAGAGAGCCGTTTTTTTATCCTTCCCGGGTGTTTAGCCATCATCATGACACTCATCGGAACCCTTTTGACCGCCCTTGTGATCTCGCGAGAGTGGGAGAGGGGAACGATGGAAGCGCTCATGTCGACCAGCGTAAAAATTGAGGAATTGGTTCTAGGAAAATTGATCCCCTATTTTTGCCTTGGGATGTTGTCGATGATTTTGTGCGTCTTCATCTTAATTTTCTTCTTTCATGTCCCTTTCAGAGGATCATTTTCTCTTTTGCTTCTCGTCTCCTCCTCTTTTCTCATCTCAGCACTCGGCATAGGCCTGCTCATCTCGACGATGGCCAGAAGTCAAATCATTGCTTATCAGGTGGCTATCATGGTTGGTTTTTTACCCGCCTACATTCTCTCAGGGTTTTTGTTTGAAATTTCAAGTATGCCTGCATGGATTCGTGCGATCACCTATGCAATGCCCGCCAGGTACCTTGTTCAATGTCTGCAAACGCTGTTTCTCGTAGGGAATGTCCCACGATTGATCCTATTCAATATTCTCCCCATGTTGGGAATCGGCCTTTTATTTTTTCTCTTAACCATTCATAAAACCGTCAAGAGGTTAGATTGATCAAGCGGATACTCTCTTTAATTCGAAAAGAGCTATTCATTGCGCTCCAAGATACAAAAACAAGAATCTCTCTCATGGCTCCACCTCTGATCCAATTGTTCATTTTCACTTTTGCAGCAACCCTCGAAGTCAATAACGTGACGATGGGGGTTTTAAATCACGATGCAGGGGAGAAGTCGTTTGAATTAATACAACGGTTTAAAGGGTCGCGCACCTTCAAAAACTTGATCTATCTTGATAATCTTGAGGGGGTAAAAAATTTCCTTGATAAACAGCAAGGGGTCATGGTCCTGATGATCGATGAACAATTTTCGCGTGACATTGATAAAGGGAATGCAGGAACCCTCGAACTCCTCTTTGACGGGAGAAAATCGAATTCAACCCAAATCATTTTGGGGTATAGCTTATCGATCATCAATCAACTCTCTTTTGAGCTCAATCCAAAAATTGGCAAATTCGAAACCGTTTCGCGCAATTGGTTCAATCCCAATCTACTCTACTATTGGTTTAATATACCCTCTCTGGTAGGGACCCTCGCGATGCTCATTTGCATCATTGTGACGTCGAGCACCATCTCAAGGGAAAAAGAGCTAGGGACCTATGATCAGCTTGTCATCTCGCCATTAAGCCCTTTTGAAATCCTAATCGGCAAAATTGTCCCTGGAATCATTATTGGCATGGTAGAAGGATGCCTCTTGGCTGCTGTTGGGGTCTGGATTTTGCAGGTACCCTTTACAGGTTCAGTCACCATGTTTCTCCTAAGTCTATTGATCTTTATTTTCTCAGTGAGTGGGCTTGGGATCTTTATCTCTACGATCTCATCAACTCAGCAGCAATCCATGCTGGGGGCGTTTGTTCTCATTGTCCCCTCGATCCTTCTCTCTGGTTTTGCCACACCCATCGAGAATATGCCCAATTGGTTACAACCTGTTACTTACATCATTCCGCTCAATTACATGCTAGTCATTTCGAAGGGGCTTTTTCTGAAAGCGATGCCGCCGATGGTGGTGATGAAATACCTCTGGCCTTTACTACTCATTGGGAGTTGTAATCTCGCTGGGGCCGCTCTGTTTCTTCGAAAAAGACTCCTTGCTTAAGGTCCGAGCAAGACTAACCTCAAGGGCTTTTTTTAAGGCGAAATTGATGTGAGAAAAGATCATCTCCTTTTCAATTAATTCTGTCAGACCAAATCTTTCGAGAGCCCGAAAGACGTGTTTGTTGACCCCTGAAAGGATCAGAACAGTCTTGTCACGACGGCACTGGTAGTAAAACTCTCTAAGAGCATGAAGCCCTGTGGCATCGATGATTGGCACCTTGCGCATACGCAAGATAAAAACTTTCGGAGGGTACTCTAAATTTGAAAGAACATCTTTTAAGCTATCGGCCAGGCCAAAGAAGAAGGGACCTGTAATTTCATAAATTTCGACCCCTTGAGGGACAGAACTTTGCTCAATCAACTCTTTATTGAATTCTTCACCTTCAATCTCATCATCTTTTTTCAAGAACAATGGGGAAATGCCCGACACATCACCCACCCTCTTGATGAATAAAAATGCCGAGATGACGATCCCGACCCCTAAAGCTGTTGTCAAATCAGCCATCACCGTAAGAAAGAAGGTGACGATTAAGATCAACACATCGCAAAAAGGAGCCTTGAATAAATGACGGAAATGGCGAACCTCGCTCATCGTCCAAGCAACCATCATCAAGACAGCTGACAAAGAAGCAAGAGGAATCATGCTTGCTACCGGAGCAAAGGCGACGACGATGAGCAGTAAGGTCAATGAATGAATCATCCCTGAAATCGGAGTTTTGGCACCCGTTTTAATATTTGTCGCTGTTCTTGCGACAGCCCCTGAAGCTGGAAGACCCCCGAAGAGCACAGAGGCGATATTGGCCACACCGACAGCCATCAATTCGCAATTTGACTTATGTCGCCGCCCTGTCATCCCATCGGCGATTACCGCAGCCAAAAGCGACTCGATACTGGCCAAAAACGCAATCGTCAAGGCAGAGGGAAACAAATCACGCCAATGGTAAAGAGAGGTTGAAAAATTAGGCAACGAAAAGATAGGCATGGCTCTTGGAATCTCTCCAAATCGGGAGGCCACTGTCTCAACGGGTAAATGGAAATACCAAGTAAACAACGTGGCTGCAGCAATCCCCGCAAATCCCCAAGGAAAAACTGGAAAATAGTGCCGTACCAAGACAATGACTGTCAAAGTGCCGAGCGCTACTGCAAACGTCAAAGGATCCCACGTAGAGAAAGATGAAAAGATAGCGCTCCACTTTGGAATGAATTGCAAAGGGATATTTTGAATATCGAGTCCAAAAAAATCCTTAATTTGTGAGGAGAAAATCATCACTGCGATCCCCGACGTAAAGCCCACAACCAAAGGATAGGGGATATACTTAATCAATTTGCCCAGGCGCGAAAGGGCAAAGAATATTAAAAGCGCACCCGCCAATAGAGTTGTCAAGACCAATGCAGGATACCCATGCTCCATGACAATCGTATAAATAATCACCACAAACGAGCTTGTAGGCCCACCAATCTGCGCAAAGCTCCCCCCAAGAAGAGAAATGACCAATCCCGCAACGATCGCCGTATATAAGCCCCTAATCGGAGGCAGGCCGGCAGCCACCGCAAAAGCCATCGCAAGCGGCAAAGCCACGACCCCTACCGCAATACCGGCTAGCAAATCTTGACGAAAAGTCGAAAGAGAATAGTTGTTTTTCAGGCAAATCCAAAATTTAGGAGTAAATTCTTCGATTAGCCATGACTTGGATCTTTGTTTCATTAAACCTGAAGGGGTTTTGTCTCTTAAGTGTATAGATAGTGCAGAATACACTAAGATGTATACAACAACGCGATAAAATCCGCAACTGTGGCGAGTGACAAGTTTCCCTTGTCAGAAATCTATCTTGTCGTATAGACTGGACGATCCAACTATGGCCAGATAGCTCAGTTGGTAGAGCAAAGGACTGAAAA
>CAYZDL010000004.1:92688-116856 GCA_964477345.1 uncultured bacterium | reverse complement strand
CACAATTCGGAAACACGGATACCTGTTGAATAAAGCATTTCCAAAATCGCCCGGTCTCGAAGAGAAATCAGATCTTCTCCTACGATTGCCTCAAGCAATCTGCTAACCTCTGCCTCCGATAACACCTCAGGAATCAATTGCCACATTTTGATCCCCTCAAAAAGCGCATCGAGGTCAAACCCAATCCGCCGAGTCAGCCTCAAGAACCGAAAAAAGACACGAAGAACCACCACCGCACGAATGATAGAACTTGGTTGATACTCTTCACTGCGAAGATAGGCTAAATAAGAAGGAAAATGGGTAAGAGAAACCTCAGAAGATGATGGAAAACCGCCCCACTGGAAAAATTTTCTCAAGTCCCGCTCATAAGCCTGAATCGTATTCTCGCTTAAACCCTTCTCCGAAGTCAGGTAGATGAAAAAATCACTCATCTCGTCCATCACACTACCATATCAGAGAAAGCTTAATTCAACAATACCCACTTACCCTTCATAACTCAAAATTGCCCCTTCTAATAAAGAGACAAAACAACGACCATCACCGTTACTATGTAAGACTTCCAAACATTTCCGTTCAAGATCAAGAACTCTAATTTCCGAGCACTCTTTTAGGCTTAGACTAGCAATATCCTGATCCAATCCTCGGATAATAATATCGACATATTTTTCATAGAGGGAAAAAGCAAAAGTCATTGACAATCCATTAGTCTTACGTGTCTTAAACCAGTATGTCCCCATTTCTTCATCTGTTGGAGACATCGGTTCGTCAAAGAATAATAGCATCTCGGTCAAATCTACTTTCATTTTTCCTACTAAAGAGGTGTTTTACAAATTTATAGCCTTCCCCCTGACTAGTAAATTCAAATGAGCTTCATCCAATATCGTCATAAATTCTGAAAGATTAAATGACCACTTAGACGTTTGACTTAGTGGATGGATTTCGACTCTTGCTTTTTTTATCCCGTCTTCTTGAGTTACTATAGCAATGAACTCCCCTTCGAAATAGATCTCTGCGCATAATTGATCGTAGAGTGTATCACTTGAAATGACAATTTCAAAACCATTGCCCCTATTAATAGGTCTTGCCTCTAAAAATCCTAGAAAATCTTCATGTGAATCAAATCGCGCACCCCTGCCTGAAGGTTCATAAATATCCATCCCACCAAAACGATTTTGATGTGTTTGTATATTGGGATGATTAAGTATTTCCTCTAGTAATTTTTGTCCCAATTGATTTGCTTCTGCGGCTGTGCTAGGAGCAGGCGGAAATAATGATCTCCATCTTGTTTGCTTGCTAAGCAATTTAGAATGGGCTGTTTCTATAATTTGCAATAGCTCTTCATAGGGCACTTCCCAATCCCTGTTATCAGGATGTGTGTAAAAATGTACCGACATCCTCCCATTTTTGTCTTCTATCTGAGCAAAAAGGTTACCATCGTAGTATATTTCAGCAACTAGATTTTCTCCTTCGGGCAGGCGAAGGAGTGCTATTTCAAATTTGCTCATTCTAAATCCTTATGGTTCAAGAAAACCTATCATTTCCCCATCAGCAGTAAACCTTGCTCCGACTTTACCAGGCACTATCACTTCAACAATTTTACCAAATTTGGGATGTTGACGTTCATAGGTTATTTTCTCAGGATGATTGAGAATAGAATCCAACATTTTTTGCCCATGGGCATTTATTTGTTCTGGAGCACCCACTGGTTTTGGATAACTACTTCCATCTCGATAACTTTTTTTTACTAAACTTCTTCCAGCCTTTGTTAATTCCGCCCTATCTAAAATTTGTCCAGCTTGAGCTAATTTTTTAACATCCACTGTAACTTCAGTAAAGGCACCTGGTGGCGGTAAGGCTGCAATATCATAAAAATCACTTCTAAAAGTTTTATTCTCTAGAGAATAAAATCTAGCTTGTTCAGTTGCAAAAGCTAGATCGATTTTTTCATGGCCGGCGTAGACCATCTTTTCGTAATTCTCTACAGAGTGCTTCATCTCTTCGGAGATTGAACCGGCAGGAAGAATTTTCTCTGCAAACTCAATAACCTCTTGTTGCAATTGCGGTACAATAGACATGAGTTCTGCTACTGTATCTAAAGCTTCATGGGTAAGTATTGCCCCCATTTCTCGGGCCTTTTCCTTAAAAGATAGATCTTGATCTTCTAACGCTAAGCATTTGGCAGATTCCACCTTTTCAAAAACCACCTCTTTAAGAACACTTGGTTCATTCGCAGCTATTTCAGAAACTGACTTTTCTATTTGGAGCTCAGCAACTTTTTTGGAATCTTCTTTTTCGGACTCTAAACGATCGGCAACTACTGCTCCAGCTGATGCAACGGCACTAACTGCTGTCGTAGCCCCTACAACTGCAACAATTGTGACAACTCCTACCACAATCACGGCCCCGATGATAATCTCTTTCTTGTGGCTCGCAATAAAAGCTTTGGTGTTCTCCCAGCCCGCCCCCCAATAATTCTTACAATGAACTATCTTTCGCTGATCGTAAAAAACGGCAGGCACTACAACATATTCTTCATCAATTTCATATACATAAAAGTTCTCTTCCGCTCTTAATTTAGCAATGTCCTCTTGCAGAATAATATCATTAGATTCACCTCCTGCCTTAGCCAAAAAAACCAAAAATTGGTTGATTCTTTCTAAATCTTCGAAATCACATCTTTTCTGCAATTGGCCCGACTCAATCAATTCTAAGAGATTCAGAATTTGATCGTACGACATGAGACAAAGATCCTCTATCTGACCTTGAGAATGCTTGACTTTAGTTGAAATCCCTGGAAATGAGATCTGTGAACAGAGAAGTGTAGATGGCGTTGTGATAAGGAGTAATATACAGACAATAGGTTGAAGATACCGCATTGAAATTTCCCTTGATACTCCTAGTAATCATAGAGCTATCGAAGGAAATCAGGCAATCTTTTTATACAACGGGAATCATTATGCTCGAAGAGGAGGTGGCGACATTCCTAGTTTTGCAAGGGTGTCCATCACACGCGCACGCAGACGATCTATCGCTCTTGAATCTTCAATGTGCGCGATCTCTCGCTGCTGGTGCTTCTTCTCTAACTCGGCCTCTTCGCTATTTTTAGTCTCTTTGTACTTTGAATAAGAATATTCAAGCGCTCCTATTTGTAGAGTAAGCATCACCGCTCCAATCGCTACGACGATCAACTGAGCCGCAAGACATTGATTAAACACTATAGCCACCGCAAGACTAAACAAGGTCATAATCAAGAAGATCACTTGAGCTACAATATCATTTTCGTATACTTTCTTAAGAGCCTTGATCTCTCCAATGAGGGCATAGAAATCAACCCCACTTAACATCAAATTCATCACGACTAAAGCCACTAAACTTACGATTAATGGCGCACCACCACTAAATATATTAGCTCCAATAAAACTTGCAATTCCAATAATACATGCTATGATGACGAAAGAATTGATGAACAAATTAGTATGAGTCTCTTCCTTTGACAATTCGATGACTGAACAAGCAAACTCTTCTATTGTCTTTGAGTCATAAGTAAATTCAAATCCATTAAAGCGTATCTCTCGCTCCATCATCTTTTCTCTTAATTCGGAATAAGAACCATTACCTGCCCTTCTCGTATACTCAGCTTTTTTCTTTTCAACAAGACGAGACGCCTCTGTTAAAGCTTTGACAAGGAGGTAATCCCGCACTTGATCCCAATCACCAATTAATGGATAATCACTAGGATTCATCATCGCCATGATCGTATGTACACGGTCCTCAATAGCAATCATCTCATCTTTGGTAAGACTTTCATTAAAACCTTCGGGAGACTTTACTCCATCCTTGACCATGTCGTAAAGAGCTTCAGGAGAATCAAACTTTATCGATTTAACAATCTCCTCGATGTTCTCCTTATTTAATCCGACTAAACCAATCAAAAATCTTAAAGCTGGATTGTTTCCCTCTTTGAGCTTGCTATTAAACGAAATGAGAAATTTTCCTCCTCTCACCACATCAATGAGACCAGGGATTATGATAAAAAGAAACATCAGTGATGAAACAGCGGTTGAAAGCCATCCTAGAACCTTACTGACTACAAGTATCACCTTTGAATCGGCGGCACGAATCGCTGCTAAGCTGACTGCGCGGACCGCAATCATCACACCACCTCCAATCATCTCTAGGACCCCACCAACAAATTTGAGTTTTAGAGTAGACTGACCCTCGTGATCTCCAATGCGATTTGCAACTCTATACCCCTTCACAGTATTTAAAACCTTGATAGTCCCTGTTAATGCGCCAAAACTGGAAGTAAACCGATTCATTACCCCTGGATCTGTCGGTGCATGGTATTTCGTCGCATATAATCCTATACTACAAGAGACAATAGCCCACGGATCTCCTGCCGCATAGCCAACCGAATTGACAAAGCCGTGGGTAAGCTCGACATCTTTAGGTTCTTTCACCTCTTCTTGAAAAAATTCCGTTGAAAAATTGGCTGCAGTAATCGCCTCTCTAACCATTTTTCCTGATATAGGGACTACCGGTAGATCTCTAGCGCCAGGACCATCAGCAGGGTGAACCCCTTTAAGCACTCCAGCTTTAGAGGAGACCTCTAAAACCCCCTGAATGGGCTGTCGATAGAGCAAAGCCTGTTTTTTCTCTCTATCAAGATAAAATACAATCGGTTCTTTAAATGCTTGAGGTTTGACAACCCCACAGTCTGCAAGATGCAAGCTGTATTCCCCAGGCTCCCTGATCTCAACAAATCGAGAAAAAATGCTTGCGTCAATGCCCTCAACATCACCAATTCCTGGAATGCTTCCGAGGCCATAAGGCATACTTACATCTATAACTGGAGGAAGTGTTTCCATAATACCAGCTTTCCCGTTTGAGTTTAAAACACTTGTTTACATTTTTTCTTTACATAATAAACTTTCCACCTATCTATTATACTAAAAATTTTGATTTTAAGTAAACTAAAACTATGCTATAATAATTTTAAAGAGATTAATTATGGATTCATTATCAGTACAAGCGCCTAGAATGCCCACAGGGGTCCCTGAAAGAGCCGTTCAGATTGGTCAAATCGAAATTAATGGCCAAATGCGCCCTATTTATGTTGAAGTCCAAGGTGCTACATGGCAGCCAACTGATCTTGGAAGAATCACAGCTCTATTTAAAGAGGTTTTAGTTGCCCACAATGCCTTAAGAAAAAATGTCTCGCAGGTCGATGACGAAGGGCTCCATATCCAATCAGAGGTAAAAGAACATAGTAGCGTTCAGGGAGGCGAAGCTGCATGGGAAGCGTTTAAAGCTGCTATATTAGGCGCTCTACCTGTCAGAGCACAGGCTCACCCACTAATGACCGATGAAGAAGCTTTAGATCTTTTAAGCAACCCCTCAGCTAGCCCATCCCCAACTCGATTATTCCCAGCACCTGAACATAGAACCTCAGCCTTTCTAATGCCCCCATCACCTGTCTTGGTCCCATCTGTGCCAGTCACACCTATAGCACCTAGGCAGAGACAAGCTGCAACGGGAACAGACATAAAAAGCCAAAGCTCTGCGGTAAATACCCGTACTGAAGAAGGAAATCGGGATACTAGACGTAAAAGGGCAGCTCGGATAAGTACCGATCAAGCAGCACTAACCGGTAGAAAGTCGGCTCGTCCTCCTGCAAGGGATCACTCTCTCGTAGGACCGCCCACAACAAAGCATACTCTTAGCCAAGAGGCTTTAGACGCTCTCGGGCAGCACCTGTCGATCAGTTCTTAATAACTTTGAGAGCTTCCGCAGGAACAAGATCCCCTAGCATTTGGGTTTGAAATTTTAAACCCAGATCCCATTAAGCCATCTTGATAATCGATTTCACAGCCCATTAAGCGCTTAATCATCGTTTTTTTAACGAAGATATCGACCCCATGAGAGTGGAAAACTTGGTCCTCTTCTGTCGGCGCTTCTTCAAAATCGAGAAAATACTCAAAACCTGAACAGCCACCCGCTTTATCACCAAAACGGAGCCCCCAACCAACTTGCCCCTCTTCTTCAGCCACCTCTTTAAACTTCTCAGCAGCCCTCTTGGTCAACGAAATGGTCGTTAAATCGGCCTCTTCTGCGAGGATTTCATTTAAACGCTCCAAAAGCTCCTCAATGTCAGCATCGGTCCTTCCGTGGGAAAGCATCCCCATTTCAAGGGTCTCCCAGGTGGCACTTTTGCAAGAGGCGCAATGGAGGCCGTGATTGGTCATTTCCTGGGCTAATTTTTGACTCTTAGCAGGATTTTTCCCTAAGATGTCGGAGATCACCATCTCCCTTGTAATTTTCAATGTCTGTTTCAATACCTTACCTTGACCCTTCCTTTCATTATTTTGCATTGGCAAGCAAGCCTTTCACAATCTTGCTCTCCTAGAAAATCGAGCTCCTCTTGAGTAAATTCAGAGAGATTTTCTCCCCCCTCTTCTATCTCGATGATACACGTTCCACATATCCCCTCTTCACAGGCAAAAGGGACCCCCTCTTCTTCACAATAGCACTTAATTGGCTCTCCATCAGGGATTTCTATCTCTTTTTCATCATTAAACGTCAATTTTGCCATAGAACCTCTCTTTAAACCATCCATTAAACCGAAATAAGGAGATTTTTGCAAAAAAAAAGAGGGCCCGCTGGGGGACCCTCAAAAATCATTGATTTTAGGATAGTTCTTTTAAATCGTAGCCAGCGGCTCGTCATCACTCCCTTCCATCTCCCCTAAAAGCTCCAGAACAGTCGTCTTGAGGGTCGAAATCCCACTAGAAAAGCCACATTTCTTTAAAATTTCATCTAAGTGGATAATTTCAGACTCGAGTAAGTCTACCTTGCTCTCTAATGCCGCTATCTGCGATTTCATATTGTTCGAAGATGTCATGATCTCTCCTAATAACCTCATAATTACCACTCTAGTTTATCAAATTATTTATTTATGTTCAACAACTTAGATTAAGCGCCTAATATTGTGTGATTTAAGAACGATAATTATAATAACACATTGAAAACAAACTATTTATTTGATATAATTAACGCAATTATTAATACGAGGAACCTCATGGACTTGAGTCCAGTAGACAGTGCTTCAATAATGCCTACGACTAGGTATGCCCTTTTTTGTGATCTTCACAAGACGATGGGTGTCATTCCTGCTGCGATCCAGGCAATCAAGATCTCCCACGGAGCTGCTAAGCTTGTTGAGGCGGCCTCTACCCAAGTGCAAACCCTCGAAGCAACTCTAATTTACCGGGCCTATAAAGAGGCAAAAGAACTCCCCTCCCTCCAAAGTGGTCTAGACCACTTTTTAGCCAGGGTGGAGGAATTCAAGACCCAATACGCGACCTGCTTTCCTACAGGGTTTAAACGAGATATGATCAATCACCACGCCGTAAAGCTCTTTCTAAATCATGCCAGAATTGCCCCACACAGCAAAAGCGGTATAGAGAAGTGTGTAGCCTTATTTGCTAGTAAAGGAATCACCTTATCTTACGAAACCCTACGCAACGCCTATGCTACCGATGAGGCGTGTCAGAGGGTCGCGCTAGGGAAGCTCTCCCTCCTATACGATAGGATCTTCGCTTTAGAGGATAAAAAAATCGCCCCCTTAAAAGGTCGACAACTCGAAAGAATTTCTCTCCTTGAAAAGGAGATTGCCTCATTGGAGAAAGCCTACATCAAGGCCGCAGAGAAAGTAGAAAGAGCCGTTCAAAACGAAGGTGAGTTCTCCGAGGAAGAAGATCGTGATTGGGAGGAGTACCAGAGCACCCATCAACGCCTTCTTCAAGCGAAAATCGAGTACGACACCGCTGTTGATTACCCCCTTTACCTCAATCAATATGTTCACACCTTAGGCAGCGACCTAGCTCGCATTAATCGACTGAAGAACGAATTTGCCGATTATCAAGCTCCTTTTATAGGTAGAGGAGGTCCCTCCGATATTCTTAGCTTATCTCCTAGACCTCGGCTCGATGACACCTCTAATTCTGAAAGACTCCCTGGACTTGGGAACCTTCATGATGTAATACAAGGGCTCCTCAAAGCACTTAAAGACGAGGCTCAGCCTGTATTGGCTTCAAGACTCTACTACCGCCTTGCTCACTTCCAATCCCCCTTTTCCCACCAATCTAACGCCCTGAACGCCCTCCAATCACTCATTGGAGCTGAAGAAGATATAGACCCATCAAACGTTTTTTTAAACCAAAATAAAACGCATAAATCACTGTTAATTAATGCTTTAGAAAGACTCAATCGAGCTTTGATTAGTTAATTAAAAACTAAATTATTGATAATTAATTATAAAAAGTGTTATAATATTAGCATTAATAACACAACAAACTAATAATAAAACAATACTCTATAATATAGGAGTCACATATGGATCAATTATCAAACACAGCAGATCACGCACCGATGGGAGAAAGGCCTGAAGTAACTCTTCACCATGAAGTCGAAAGCAATATTCTAGCCCCAACTACCGACGGCAGAGATGCACCAGCCCCTACAAAAAGCCTACTAACTAGGATGAACTTCTGGTCCGCTCCTATCGCATACCTTCAAGAACAAACAAAGCTAGACCGTAGCGCCGCTGAAAGAAAAGATGATCGATTAGGTAATTTAAGCAGAATTTCACATATTTCTCTCGCCCAACCCGATGATGAAGACGACGTGGTTCCTTTATTGCAACAAAGTTCTGATGAAGATGATGATAGTGGAGAGTTCGACTTTCATGCTCCGACAATGGGCCATGGTGATAGTTATAGTAGCGTTCCTTCTGAGGCAAGAGATAACGTCAGAACAACCGCTCATTCTCCAGCTACAACAACCGTTCTTGGCAAGATGGGAACTTCGGTTCTTTCAAATAAATTTGCTGACATTGTATTGGCTGATGGTACTGCTACTGGTCCTGCTTTGAGAGCGGCTCTAAGGGTCCAGCTTTTGGCTCAAAATACAGAGCTTCACACAGCATCTTCAAGCAGAGCACAGGATCTTCTTAAAAAGGGTCCGGAGCTTCTTGTTCACACACTTGCTGAAGTTACATCAGGAGTTTTGACAACACCAATTTTGCTTGCTTCTGCCGGTCTCGATAAGCTCGTTGGATCTTTTGATGATGTAAAAAACACTTATGATAGATATCTTGTAAAATTCGGCGCAGATCACAAGCCTGCGGCTCGAATCATGCAAGGTCTACATTTTGTTGCTTGGGTGATGAAGAATGCTGCTGTCCTAGTCGGAGCTGGTCTAACTATGCTCGTCAACTCAGCTTTGTTCCTCATCGATAAGCTCGTATCAGGCACAATCGCGGTCGTTATCAATACAACTGTTGCAGCAGGAAAATTTGCTGTTAAACATTGGAAAGGCCTCACAGGATTGACTGTTGTTGGTGCTATCGTTGGCGGAATCGCAATGGCATTGAAAGCAATCATCGGTTCAGGAATTGCTGTTGCAGCAGGTGCTGGATTTACAGCTATCGCTCCATACCTCGGAATGGGTCTTGGTGCGCTACTCGGTCTCTACCTTGTTGTACGCGGCGTTCGTTATGTCTACGAAAATGGTTGGACAATCGGGAGACACGACGATAAAATGCTCTTCAAAATTGAGCAAAACCTTAATCAAAAACTCAATCCGTTCGAAGTTCAAACTGCTATGAATCAAGCGCGCTTAGCGGGGGATAACGAAACACAAGCTAGATTGAATGTTCAAGATCGACATCTACGCGAACAGTTTGGAAGCCCAAATGCGGTAAAATATCTTGGTGAGGGAGCTCAAGCAACTGCAAAACGAGTCATCAGCCGAGGCGCTACACACTTTGCCCATGGATTTGGTCGCGATGTAATGCGTACATTCTCTAACTGGAAAAAAGGTGCTGATGATGTTACAATCACTCAAAGAGCCCTTGCTTTTATGAGCGATGAAGAACTTCAGGCAGCAGTTGTCGATTATACAGTTGACAAATCAATTGGGAGTGAAAACGACAGACGAGCTGTCAAAGCAGCCCTTCTTGCTTCTCTTCGTGCACAAAAAGCGGTTGCTGAACATTTATATGGCACCACACTTGCTTCTGATGCAGAAAAAGCAGACCATCACTTTAAAGAACTCAGCGGTGATGAATTACAAAAACATCATGCAATTGCGATCATGCTTGCAGGTTCTGATAAAGAGATCCTAGCTGCGATAACAAAATACGCAGGAAGGACATCTCCTACAAATGATGATGATACCATCGCAGAAACTCTTGGAGAGGCTGATGGTGACGCAAGTGCTACATACTCTACTTTTTTAACAGAAGCAATTGAAACTGCTGATATCGAAGCTGTGGAGAATCAAGTGAAGGTTACTCGAGAAGTTGAAGCCATGAAAAAAGATGCTAAGTCAATGTTTGACGCTCTTATTAGTTCGACATCAGGGTTTACAGCTTACTTAAGTCATAATGGCTACGTTGTTCGTAAGACTGGGGATGGAAAGCCTGTAAATCTACAAACTACTGGAGCAAATGGAGCAAATGGAGAAGTGGCTTTCACACTTCAACTTGATGCAAAGAAGTTTGATGTTGACAGATTCTTTGGAACAGCTGAAAACGTTGGATTTACGGCAGAGACTACTCTAGAGAAAGTTCTTCCACAAGAAAGGGCTCGTAGATTAGTTCAAGCGTTCCGTGATTATAACAACCTCGGAAGAATTGAGCGACTCGGCTACCTAAGAGATGCACATAGGGCGGCACATGCTGGAGCTCCGACTCCAAGAGAGAATGCAAGCGCCAGTGGATTTGTTGCTCGTTCGGCAGAACATACAGTTCGTGCACAACCTTCAACAGAACATACAGTTCGTGCACAACCTTCAAAGGAAGTTGTGAGATTAGCCCGTGAGATCACTGAGAACGATACTGAGTCATATGGTCTAGCTATACAACTTTCTGAGAATGTTTTGGAAGAACTAAATAGACTTGAATTCGCATTAGAAAAAGAGCGACTCTCTTCTCTTGTTGAAAGAGGATTGAAAGAGACTGTGGATCTCGCTGATGCAATTAGCCAGATTGTAAGAGCTCATGCTGGTGATGGGGCTGCACAAGCCAGTGAATACGATCGAATAATTGAGGATCTTCTAAATCCTGTTACTTAAGAATACTAAATTCTTTCTACATAACCGTGAGGGGTTTCTCCCTCACGGTTTTTTTTATTTTAGAGATGGAGAAATTTCCCTGTTAGGCCTAGGAAGGCTTCATGGAGAGCCTCTGAGATGGTCGGGTGAGGAAAGCAGGTGTGGGCCACCTCTTCTGCTGTGAGGCGATGTTGAATGGCGAGGGTGGGGAGCGCAATCAATTCGGAGGCGTTGGGGGCAAGAATATGGCAGCCAAGAACGTGTCCGGTCTTCTTATGGGAGAAGGCTTTGACAAAACCGGGATCTTTTCCTCCGTTGGCATTGTAACGGGAATTCCCTACGAGGCTAAAGTTCGATTTGTTGTAATCAACTCCCCGTTCTTTGAGCTGTTTTTCGGTAAATCCGACTGAGGCAATTTCGGGATTGGTGTAAACGACGTTGGGGATAGCCGTGTAATCAAAAGGGTGATACTTGCCAGCAATGTGGTAGGCAACACTGATCGCTTCATGAGATCCTTTGTGAGCCAGCATCGGTGGACCCGCGACGTCACCAACTGCAAAAATATTGGGATTGGAGGTACAAAAGCGAGAATCGATCTCAACAAATCCCCTCTTGTCGGTTTTAACTCCAGCCTTTTCAAGGCCAAGATCTCTTGTATTGGGTTTACGTCCAATCGAAATGAGGGCGACATCTCCGGTAAAGGATTGTTTCTCTCCTTGTTTTTCTACGAGTAGCTTCACCCCTTTTTCTTCTCTCCCGCCGCCTACGACTTTAGCATTAAAATGGAAGATGAAGCCTCTTTTTTCGAGGATCTTTTGAAAGGTGAGGGCGATCTCATCATCAAATTCAGGAAGGATGCGGTCCATAAACTCGATCACCTCGACCGTTGTCCCAAGAGAGTGGTAGACGCTACCGAGTTCTAGGCCAATCACTCCTCCCCCTACAATCAACATCTTTTTGGGGATCTCTTTGAGAGAAAGGGCTCCTGTCGAAGAGAGGATGGTCGTTTCATCAAAAGAAAGGTTCGGCAGAGCCATTGGTTCTGAACCTGTGGCAAGGACAATATTCTTGGTTTGGTAGATTTTCCCTTCTACTTCAATGGTATTTCCTGAGGTGATTTGAGCTCGGCCCTTAATGTGATCAACTTTGTTCTTTTTGAAGAGGTATTGAATACCCCCAGTCAATTTATTGACCACCTCTTCCTTGTGTTTCATCATTTGAGAAAAATTGGCGTGTGTTGAGCCAACTTCGATCCCCATCGCTTTGGTTTCGGCAATAATGGCGTGATAAAGATCAGTTGCATGAAGGAGAGCCTTAGAAGGAATGCATCCGACGTTGAGACATGTTCCTCCAAGTGAAGATCCTTCTTCAATGCAAGCGGTCTTGAGTCCGAGTTGAGCTGCTTTGATCGCACCTACGTAACCTGCAGGCCCCGATCCTATGAAAATCACGTCGTAAATCTCATTCATAAAGCATAAAACTCGTTGGCTCTTCTAACATATTTTTCATTTGAACAAGAAACGATACCGATTCTTTCCCGTCGATGATTCTGTGATCATAGCTAAGAGCAAGATACATGATCGGTCTAATTTCTACTTTTCCATCGATTGCCACAGGTCTTTCGACAATGTTGTGCATGCCAAGTATTGCACTTTGTGGAGGGTTGATGATAGGTGTCGAGAGCATTGAGCCAAAGACTCCCCCGTTGGTAATCGTGAAGGTTCCCCCTGACATGTCCGCAATAGAAAGTTTTCGATCTCTTGCTTTATCGGCGAGCACGGTGATCTCTTTCGTCATTTGGAGAAAACTCATTTGATCAACATTGCGCATCACAGGAACGACAAGGCCTGTAGGTGTACTAACAGCAATTCCAATATGTTGGTGTTCGTTGTAGACAATATCGTCGCCATCGATGTAGGCATTGACGTCAGGGTAGGCTCTTAGGGCCGATATCGCTGCTTTGATAAAGAAAGGGAGGAAAGTCAGTTTAGCCCCGTGCTCTTTTTGAAATGCCTCTTTTTCTCGGTTCCGGATTTTCATCACTTCACTCATGTCGACTTCATTAAAGGTGGTCAACATCGCCGTCTCATTTTTCACTTGCACAAGCCGCTTTGCGATTGTTTTTCTCAATTTCGACATCGGTTTTCGTTGGGTTTGTTCTTTGTGCTTCTCCTGTGACTCAGGTGCCAGAGCCTCTTTCTTCTTTTCTTCTAATGTGCCAAGAAATTGGTCCATGCTAATTCGAATTGAAGGACCGCTGGATGTTTGTTTTGTCGTTTCTAGCTTGGGTTCTACGACTTGTGCAGGTGTTGGTGCAGGTGTCGGTGCGGCGATTGCAGCGACTTTCTCTTCGGTATCAATCTCTCCGATTTTCGCTCCAATAGCCAGGGTCTCTCCCGCTTTTACGGAGAAAATGATCTTTCCTGAAACTGGTGCAGGTACTTCGACAGTCGCTTTGTCCGATTCTAGTTCGATGAGAGGGTCACCTTCTTTCACGATGGCTCCTTCTTTTACAAGCAAAGAGGCGACCGTTACTTCTGTGATCGACTCTCCGACTGCAGGGACTTGAACGTTCACTCGGGTCATGCTATCGCCTCGCTAATTATCTGATCTTGCTGCATCTTAAATAATAACGGATATCCGGTGTCTGGAGTTGAACTGGGTGGCCTTCCTATGTAGCGGACTTCGCCATTGAAAATCTCTTTTAAAATGGGTCTTAAATGTCCCCATGCTCCTTGATTAGAAGGCTCTTCCTGAACAAAACAAACCTCTTTAACTTCTTTGTAAGCCTCAATCACCTGAAGAAACTTTTCTCTATGAAAGGGATAGATCTGCTCAATGCGTACGATGGCAATCCCTTCTTTTCCAAGTTCTTTTCTTCTGTGAGCCAGTTCGTGAAAGATTTTTCCTGAGCAGAGGATGAGTCTCTGAACATTTCGCCCCGGATTGGGATCTTGAATGAAGTATTGAAAAGAGCCTTCGATGATTTCGCGGGGCGTCGAAAAGGAAGCGGTAAGACGGAGCATGCTTTTAGGGGTTGCGATCACAAGGGGTTTCTTTTTTGAGACTAAGGCTTGTTTTCTGATCAGATGGAACCATTGTGCAGGGGTTGAGGGAATTACAATGCGCATGTTGTCGAGGGCAGCGAGCTCTAAAAATCTTTCAATCCTGCAGGAGGTGTGTTCTGGCCCCATCCCTTCGTACCCATGAGGAAGATATAGGGCTAGCGGGGAGGCTCGCCCCCACTTGGTTTCAGAGCTAGAAAAGTACTGGTCGAGTATGATTTGTGCCCCGTTGACAAAATCTCCAAATTGCCCTTCCCAGGCGACAAACGCCTTTGGGTAAGTGAGCGAGTACCCATAGTCAACTCCCATCACGGCAAATTCTGAGAGAGGTGAGCTATAAACCTCAAAGGAGGCTTGATTAGGAGAGACGTGAGCTAAAGGGGTGAAAAATTTCCCATTTTCTTGATCGACTATCGTCGCATGGCGGTGAGAAAAGGTGCCTCGTTTTGAATCCTCCCCAGAAAGTCTGACGTGTATCCCCTCTTCGACTAAGGCGGCATAGGCTAAAAGTTCTGCAGAGGCCCAATCGACAATTGGCTGATCGACATTTCCCTTAAGTTCTTCGCATCGATTCTCAAACAATTTTCGAATTTTGGGATGGGCCATAAAATCTTTAGGGATGTAAGTGATTTTTTCAGCTAAATGGATCAGTTTTTCCCTAGCAATTTTTGTCTCGACTTCCTCGAAGGTGACCTTTTGGATTTTTTCAATCCATTGATCGATCGTTGGAGTGTTTCCCTTTGTAAATTTTTCTGCTTCTTCGAATGCAAGTTTCAACTCATCTTGAAATTGCTTCTCCATCTGGTTTATTTCTTCTGTAGAAACAACCCCTTGTGAAACGATTTTGCTGGAGAAGAGTTTGTAAATGTGATCCTTCTCTTTAATCTTCTGATAAAGCTTGGGGTTAGTAAATCTCGGCTCGTCCGATTCGTTGTGACCAAATAACCTATGACAATTAAGATCAATGAAAACATCGGTGTGAAATTTATGACGTACTTCAAAGGCCAAGAGGGCTGCTTTCATACAAGCAAGAGGATCCTCGGCATTGACGTGAATGATTGGTACTGAGAACGCTTTGCCAATATCAGTACAATACCTCGTCGATCTTGTCTCCTCAGGTTCCGCCGTAAATCCAATCTGATTATTGATCACAATATGGATGCAGCCTCCGACAGAATACCCCTGAATATTGAGTAGTTGCATCGTTTCGTAAACCACACCCTGCCCTGCTACAGAGGCATCCCCGTGAACCACAATCGGTAAAACAGAATTGACGTCCCCTAATTGCTTTTGCTTGGCAAGAGCCATCCCGATGACAACAGGATCGACCGACTCGAGATGACTCGGATTCGAGGCCAAAATCGCCTGAATAGAGTGATTAGATCTTGTCGTGAGCTCTTGTGAATACCCTTTGTGGTATTTTACATCTCCTAAACCCTCATTTTCAGCCGGTAGCCCATCTCCTTTAAATTCATGAAAGAGAAGAGAGTAAGGTTTTTTTAGAAGGTTGCAGAGAAGATTGAGCCTCCCCCTATGAGCCATCCCAATGATAGTCGATCTGTACTTTAACCCTGCAGCAAGGTTTAAAAGCTCATCCATCATAGGCAAGAAAGTTTCTCCCCCTTCTAAGGAAAAACGTTTCGCTCCCAAAAATTTCTTTTGCAGAAACAACTCAAACTCTTTTGCCTTAAATAGTTTGAGGAGTAAATGCCGAGTAAACTGTCCATCAACATCTTGTGATAAGGAAACTACTCTTTCATGAAACCATTCTCGAAGGTCACGATTTTCAATATGATCGGTCTCATAAGAGATCGTTGAAGCGTAGGTTTCCTTGAGTTTATGGATGATCGATTCGAGCGGCAAAACCGTTTCGCGGGTTAATCCTAAGGTAGGAAAGGGCTTAGACAAGTCCCTTGTTTCAAACCCAAGGATAGAAAGAGAAAGTTCAATCGGCTCTAAAAGTGGGGGCAGCATCGGATTCGTATTAGCCATTAAATGGCCATATCGTCGATAGGCATTAACTAAAGCTTTGATCCTAAGATCATCAGGTCCATTTTCCGTCGAAGAGGCCAAGGTGAATGAAGAGTTTTTTTCTTCATTTAAAGTGGCAAAATCTACCCCTTTAAAGAAGGCACTCCATTCAGGGGCCACACTCGACGGGTCACTTCGATATTGCTCAAGGAGCATTCTTACATACTCTTGATTACCAAAGTTTAATGCACTTGTAAAATTCTCTTTAGCCATTCCCTGAAGCCACCCCTATTAGGGATACTACATGGAGGGAGATAAATTGCAAGTAGCGAGGAAAGAAGCCGAAAAAACTTGTGGTTTTTTGAGAAATTATTCTATTATGCCCGAGTTGCTGGACATATGACCCACTGAGGAACGCATGAAGAGTGAAAGGTTAAAAAAACTCGAGAATGAGCTCAAAGATTTAGAGAAATGGCTAGACCTAGGCCTAGTTCCGAATAAAGATATAGAAAAACATAAGCTTGAAATCGAGGCAATTCGCACCCGTATCGAAGAGGAAAAACAAAGATTGATTTTCCTTAAAGAAAGCGGAGACCTCGAAGAATATGCAAGCCCTAGAAAAGCTTCAGCAAAGCAAATTTACGATCATCAGTCGATGCCAGATATTGGTGGGGCTGAAAATAGCGAGTTGACCAACGCCGGGTTTGATATGGAGACCACCTCGTTCGAAGCGGATCATACAACTCTTTTTGATATTGAGATGGCTGGCGAGGAAAAAGAAACCAAAGAATACGAGGCCGATGAAGATCCATACAGCGATAAAAACCGCTGGCGAAGATCAACTGAGATCATGGATCCTGAAAATGATGAGTGGTAACCTTTGTGCCTGGCGCACTAAATCGGCTACACATTGCTCAGGGGGCGTCTATGTCCATATCCCATTTTGTAGAAAAAAATGTTTTTACTGCCATTTTGCCGTTCGCACTCATAAAGATTCTCTCATCTCCCCTTTTATCTCTGCCATCAGAGCTGAATGGGCAGAACGGAAAGAGTTGCTCGATGAAGTCTTAACCATTTATTTTGGAGGGGGAACCCCTTCAATTATGACTCCAAAAGAGTTCGAAGCCCTCTTTAAGATTTTCCCCCACTGCTCCGGGGAGATTACGATCGAGGCCAATCCTGAGGATGTCACCTTAGAGAAGATGGTCTTTTACCGCAATTTAGGTATCAATCGAATCAGCATTGGTGCTCAATCATTTTCTGATGAGAGGCTTAAGGCCATCGGTCGTGAGCACAGAAGCAAAGATACGATCCATGCCGTAGAAACAGCTTTCAGAGCAGGAATCGAAAATATCTCGATTGACCTCATGTACGATTTACCCAATCAAACCTCTGAGGAATGGGAAAATACGATCGCGCGTGCAATTCAACTACCGATCACCCACCTTTCTCTCTACAATTTAACATTTGAACCCGGGGCCCTCTTCTATAAAGATAGACATGCCATCAAACAACTCATGCCAACAAGTGCTGTTAGCGCAAAAATGCTCTCGCACGCCATCACTCTCTTTGAATCAGCAGACCTAAGGCGGTATGAAATTTCAGCCTTTGCGAAACCTGGTTTTATGGCCCAACATAACACCTCTTATTGGAAAGGAGTCCCCTTCATCGGGATCGGTCCTTCGGCCTTCAGTTATTACGAGGGTGCACGCTTTCGGAATTCTTCACACATTAGCAAATGGCAATCTGAAGTCGAATCGAAAAAAGAGCCTGTCGAATTCGAAGAATCTCTACCCTACCCCAACAATGTTCACGAGCTCTTCGTCATTCGATTACGAATGCTAGAAGGGGTTGATTGCGATGAGTTCGATCTTCCTCAAGAAACCCTTGAGAAAATTGACCAACTTGTCCTAGCTGGCTACCTTAAAAAACAAAAAAGTCACGTAGCGCTGACAACACGAGGGACCTTTTTCTACGACACTGTAGCCACAGAATTGATATAGCATTAATTTAGGTTCATAAAGAAAATTGCCTACCTAATATATTTTGACCAGGTACCATATGATTCCTTAATTTTCCCACGGGGGATTGCTAAGATAACCAATAGTAGTGCTACCCAAATTTGGTAGATGTTGACAAAAGCTACGCAAGCTCCGAGAAGTGGAAGAAACCAACGAAAAGATCGGCTCACCTCAGCAAAAGAGATCATCGAGCAGACAATGACAAGTGCCCCCGCTAGATAATTAGTGGGGGTCAACATAAGATAAGTTCCTAGAATCAAACAAACTATGAGATTGGGAGGAAACGAGATCCCGAACCTCCAGGTGGCCATTTGACTTAAAGGGTTAGCATCAAAGGAGAGGGTCCGATCGTCATCTTTAGTCCCTCGGCAATCTCCCCCTTTAAAAAAGGTGCGCCAAAGCCCTTTCCCTTCCTTTGTTGCAGAAGTGAGAAAACAAAGGACCGCAACCATTTCATCGACTGTCAGAGCCACCATGATTAACATCGAAAAAGCTGTCAATAAGCAGAGAAAACACCAGTGATGCACAAGCAAAGGCTGTGAAATCACTAAAAGAATGCTGACGATTCCTAGGGGAACGACTAAAAACGCAAATGCAACTACCAACCAAGGCATGGTTCGCCACCGATTAGCTCCCCCTTTGCATCCCATCAATGCCTCCAAAGTGTAGGCAAAAGCACCCAGTCCTGCATCAGAAATAGGAAACTGCTTAGAGAGATTTGAAGTAATCACCTTGGCTGTCCCCTCTCCAAAGACTGGATCCCACACAGCACCGATATAACCAAGTTGATAAGCCATCAAATAGCGAGAAATCATCCAACCAACACATGCTAGCCCAATCACAGGGATTCTTTGCATCCACGCTGATGGATTGTAAGACCATCCTGGAGGAATTCCCTTTCCTTTCTCTTCGATCACACCTGGCAATCCTGGAATGAGAAGAGAAAAGACAATTAAAAGTGCTCCGACCATTGTTTCATTCAGATAAATTTGGACAAGATGAGCCGATTTGACTAAAGGAGCAAACATGAGCCAAATTCCGGTAAAACAGACGATCCAAGGGGGAAAAATCGCTTTTTTGCGAAGAGAGAGAAGACTGAAGAGAACGACTACACCACCACAAAACCACTCATTTAAAGAATAAAATCTATCGTGATACCCAAATGCTGCATGACTTACTAGGAGCCAAAATCCCAAAAAAAGATTGGCAAAATGGACCCAAAGTAACTCTACCCTTTTTCTTTCTTCCATCGGTGCCTTAAATGTCTTGACGGCACAAGACCATTCATCTTGTACCATCCTTTAGGATCTTTTTTCATGTTCTTGAGTATCAAATCTAAGTCACGACTCAAGTGGCGCTTTGGCTTCCACCCTAAGACTTTTGTAGCCAAGGTTACATCAAGAGAGTAGTTGTCATCAGCGAAATGGACCATCCAAGGCTGGATAAATGAATTCTTGTTGAGCCCCACCACCCCTTGAAGTGTTACCCCAAACCATGCAATTGCTTTAGGGATACTGAATGTCCTAATCTCTTTTCCCAGCAGATTTTTACTAATCTTTCTTTGCAATTGATCGGTTGAGAGGGTCTCATCATCTCCAATCAGAAGGACGGTTTGTTTAGGTAAAGCACTCCTCTTCTGAATCGCAAGCAGTAGAGAATCGACTAAGTCATCCATGTGTATAAATGAAGCCCCGTGTGTGATTTTTCCTGGGAAAATACGACTTGCAAATTGTTTTTCATAAATACGTTGGATCTGATTGGCAATCGGAATTGAATGACATTCATCATCGTAGGCTCCGGCTATCCGCAAGATCACTGTGGGAATCTGACCATGAAACTGCCTAATCACTTCTTCAGTTTCAATTTTAGACCGAGGATAGGCCCACGATCCCGCCATCGGGGAATCTTCATTAATTTTATGATTAGGATCTTGAGGTTTATGGACTAACATCGTACTGGAAAAAATAAACTGCTCAACATCAAACCCCTGCAAAGCTTGCAGCAAATTCTTTGTCCCCTTTACGGTGATTTCCTTGTACTTTTGATAATTTTGATCTTTGAAACTGTAGTAAGCCGCTAAATGAACTACGGACGATATCTTATTTCCATAAAACTGTTTAACATGCTGAAGAGCTTTTGCCAAACTATCTGGCGAAGAAATATCGACAACAACTCGGTCTTCTTGAGGAGAGGGATTAGAAGCATTGTTCAATTCACATCCGACAATATCGTAACCATCGTCAAGCTTGTTAATTAAAGCTTTTCCAATCCTTCCGCCACTCCCCGTGATTAAAACGACATCTTTTCCCACATTCGCCCCCTTTTATTACCTTCTAGCACGAATTAAAGTGTTTTAAAAAGGAAATAATACTTTAACGTATCTGCAAAAGAATAATTGATGGTCGCTTGTGAAATCGCTTAAGTTCGGAATCTTCTCTCCACTCGGAGATTTTCTTAATGACCACTTCTTCAGTCTCCCCCATCAAATCAGAAGCAACACAAAGAATATCCCTTGGCTTTAAGTGGGCGCTCAATGCTTCAATCGTCGAGATGTTGTTGTAGGGGGTTTCGATAAAGATATGAATCCCTAAAGGTAAGGGAATGAATTTTTTGGGAAAATAGCCATGGAAGGTGAATCCATTTCCATCAAACCCTGAAAGTGATAAAGCGTGCGTGATAGAACAAGGGCCTGGATATGCAACAATCTTGATCCCAGCTCTTCGCGCTAAAGCCACCACCCTTGCACCGGGATCAGCAATACAAGGCAAACCAGCATCAGAGATCACCCCCCAACTCTCCCCCTTTATCAGAGGATCGATCATTGGAAGAGCTATCTCTGCATGCTTATCAATAGGCACCATCGGCTTATCTCTTAAACGATCAAAATCAAAGTGCTTTAGATACTGCCTTGCGACTTTAGGTGTCTCGACAAAAAAACCATCGAGGTTATAGATCAATTCATGAATGACAGGAACAATCGAAGCCTTGGGATTGGCCGTTTCAAGAAGGAGATTAGGTAGAAGATAAAGAGTCATACTTTGGACACCTGCTTATTCACTTCGATCACCAACATATCGAATAAATGTTCTCCTTTCACCCCTTCTTCCTTTGCTTCAAGTTCATATTGAAAAAGTAAATCAAGCAATTGGAGAAAATCGTTCAGTCTTCTCCCTCTACATTTTTCGATCAGGAATTGAAGTTCCTTATCGCGCATCCCTTCGATTTTGGGCACGTCACCTCTTTCCAGCGCCTCGGAAATGCGAACCATATTCATCAAATGATTCCGTACTTGCCCTGAAAAAATCAGCCAATCAGATAAATCTTTTATCCGTCCCCTCTCTGCTTCTCCCTCTAAAATCAAATCTTTCGCCATTTGCCAGTACGATTTTTCCTTTGTCGGCAACGTCATCTGTCTTACATCGTACACTTCAATAGACTCTTTCCCTTCGGTGAAAATGCACAGCTTCTCAAGCTCTGACTTGAGCCTTGCAAGATCAGCACCCACTGATTCAATAAGCAAGTCGACAGCGGCAACATCGATCTTCTTTTTTTGCTTAAGCGCCATCTTCATAAGTTCTGAGATGTGCCTCTTTTTCCTTTCCCACGGCTTTTCATCAGTCAAATCAAGAGCAACAAGATCACTTTTCAATACTTGGTACAAATCGCTTGGAAAAGCCTCCGATAAAAGAAGGAGCGTCGTCTTCTGATCGACACCTTCCACCTCTCGGATGAAGGTTTGAAAGTCCCCTTTTTTTAATTTTTCTAACTGATCGATAATCACAAATCTTTCACCAGAAGAAAATAAATCATTCGAAAGAGAAAACGATTCGATCGTTTCGATCCTTATCAACTCTCTTGTCAATTGAGGTTTGTAATGCTTCAAAAAAAGATAAAGTTTATCAGCAAAGAACAATCTTTCAAATCGATCCTCCATGATTGCGGCATAGATCTTCGCAAAATGATTCGGGACTGAAAGTCTTAGATTTTTCTCAAACGCTTCTTGTGAACTTACCTTCATTTTAACCCACTCGTGATTGAGAGAGTATAAATGAATCAGAAAAAACCGGACATCTATTTTTTTTCTTAACTTTTTATTGGTT
This sequence comes from uncultured bacterium, assembly GCA_964477345.1. GTDB lineage: Bacteria > Chlamydiota > Chlamydiia > Chlamydiales > 2-12-FULL-49-11 > JAJZEO01. The sequence continues at coordinate 94,584 of CAYZDL010000004.1, read as the reverse complement.
TAATATTCACATTTTGTTAACGTTTGGCTTTAAAATTTGATTCCTCGAGAGGGGCTTCCGTCGAAAACATGGGGCCTCCTCTCATCCTAAATAAAAATGGGATAATCATGCAATTTTTTGTTGTCGATTGCCCTTACGATGCGGTCTTGGACAGATGGACAGAAAATTATTATTGCGACCCGATTATTAAACGAATTTCTCCAAACCCCGTTCTTTGCCCCCAAGGTCACGTGAATGAACTAGGGATCATGATCTTTTTGTTTGGCCTTTGGTTATTTATTTCGGAACTCTTAGCAAATCACCATGGCTGAAATCACCTACCCTCAATGGTGGACAAGATCCCCAAATGAATTCATCATCTACAACAACGGAGTAGATCCGAGAGTTGCATTATTTGCCTACAACCCCGTTCCATGTGACGAGGAAGGTCACGCCAATGAACTAGGTGTTCTAAAAGCTATTTTCTCTGAGGAAAAAGAATGGAAATGTAGCCATGAACGGTGCTCCTCTACGATCACACAACGAGTTGTCAACGTCTCTTTGCAAACCTTCCTTCACAACTACCTCGAAAGTGGCGCACGAACAACCAGGCTCTATCACAATTATAATGCAGAGCAACTCAAAAGCTTGATTCAGGGAAAAATTACCGCTCACATCTCTGGCTCGATCAAAGCAGCCCCTCCTTCAGGAGGTTTAAGAGATCAAAGCCGAGCCATGCATGTCGAAGCCCGTCAAACAGGAGCACTGATCACAAGGAATTTCTACATAAAAGGAGTGTTGATCGTCCTTGTCTTATTAGTTTTTGAAGTTGTCCATTATATGTTAGCATGATATGATGATTAAAATAAAATTTAGGAGAGCTTTAGGATGATAAAGAAAGATCTAGATGGAAAAATCGCCCTTGTCGTGGGTGTTGGCGATGATCAAGGTTATGGATGGCCTATCGCAAAAGAACTCAATGAAAGAGGGGCTACTATTCTTCTTGCCACCTGGGTCCCCATCATCAAAATCTTTACTACCTCTTGGGATCAAGGAAAATTTGAAGAATCAAGAAAATTTTCTGACGGAACCCTTTTCGAGGTAGAAAAAATTTACCCGATTGATGCTGTCTATGACAACCCTTCTCAGGTTCCTGACGATGTGCGCGATAATAAGCGATACCAAGCTCACCCTGGATTTACGATTACTGAAGTAGCCGCTCAAATTGAACGCGAATACGGAACCATCGACATGGTAGTTCACTGCTTGGCCAACGGCCCAGAAGTGAAAAACCCACTTCTTGAAACCTCCCGCGAAGGATATTTAGCGGCGATCTCCTCTTCCAGTTACTCATTTGTCAGTTTCGTCAGACATTTTGGCCCCATCATGAATCAAGGCGGTTCTTTTCTCACACTCACTTACCTGGCTTCAGAGCGAGTGATTCCAGGTTATGGCGGTGGAATGAGCTCTGCCAAAGCTGCCCTTGAAAGTGATACCCGCACTCTATCTTTTGAAGCGGGGAAAATATATGGGATCCGTGTAATTGCGTTTTCTGCTGGCGCTTTTGCGTGTCTTGCAGCAAGTGCGATTGGCTTTATCGGGCAAATGATCAACTACTAAAAGAATAACGCCCCGCTTCAAAAAGATCTCGAAGCCTATGAAGTAGGAAAAGCAGCTGCATTCCTTCTATCTCCGGATGCATCCGCGGTCACAGGAACAATTCTCTACGTTGATAACGGAATTCATGCGATGGGTTGCAGTCTAGATAGCCTCGCTTTTACTACCATCGAGAATTAACCGAACCCGAAGATCACCCGTTTTTTCAAGCGCCGTCACGTTGATTTGCCAATCATAGGCGGCCCATTCACTCTCTACCTTTGGACACGTTTGCCCCCTTCGGTTCCCCCGTAAGAAATG